>JAIEQA010000002.1 GCA_019748095.1 Caulobacteraceae bacterium
GCCGAGGCCGGGGCCCAGCGCTGGCATCAGGAGAAGAACCCCTCCGCCGCCGCCGCCGCCGTGTTCGCGGTGCTGGGGCTGGGGGCGATCGACATCCTGATCCTGCTGCCCATCCTGATGGGCGTGGTCGGGACCCTGTTCGGCATCTTCATCGCCGTCATCGCCCTGTTCATCTCGGGCGGCGCGATCATGGTCGCCGGGCCGTTCACCGGGTTTCCGGGCGGGGTCGCAGCGGCCCTGCTGGCCGGGCTGGGCCTGATGGCAGGAGCCACCGCCGCCGGTGCCCTGCTGGCCATCTTCACCATCTGGCTGGTCAACGGCATCGTCTGGTTCGCACGCCTGCACTACCGCCTGCTCAAGCCCGCGCTTGAGCCCCAACCCGCACCCTTCAAGGGAGACGTCGCATGATCCGTACACTGTTCATCATCGCCGTGGCCGGCCTTGTGCTGGCCACCGCCTCCATCGGCGGGGCCTTTGCCCTCGGCGGCCGCGACCTGGCCCGCAACGGCTGGGCCTGGACCTTCCATGACGAGAATGGAGAGAACGTCCGCTTCGAGCGGGTCCGGGGCGGCGGCCCGGCCGACCTGGGTCCGGTCGTGACCCGCACCCTGGCGTGGGACGGCGGCCAGTCCCTCAGCATCGAGGCGGCGCTGACCGTGGAGTATGTGCAAGGCACGGAAGCCGGCGTCGTGATCACCGGCCCCAGCGGACTGGCAGAACGGGTCCGGCTGGAGAACGGCCGCCTGTGGCTCGACGATGGCGATGAACGCGTGGTCTTCGGCTGGAATCGGGATGGCCTGACCGCCCGGTCGGAGCGCAACGAACTCCGGATCGTCGTCACGGCCCCGAACATCAACGCCTTCGACCTTGAGGGATCCGGAGCCCTGACCCTGAAGGACTATGATCAGGACACGCTGACGATCGACATCTCGGGTTCGGGTGAGGTTGAGGCCCGCGGCCGGACCCGGGCGCTGGAGCTGGACATCTCCGGCTCGGGCGACGCCGATCTGTCGGACCTTGTGACCACCGACGCCAATGTCGCCATCGCCGGATCGGGGGATGCCCGCGTCGCCCCGACCGGCAAGGCGGACATCACCATCTCCGGCTCGGGGGATGTGGATGTGACGACGCGGCCAACGACGGTGAACCAGAACGTCTCCGGGTCGGGGGATGTGAGCATAGGGTAGGGTGATCGTCTCCCTCCCCTTCAGGGGAGGGAGACGGGCAGCGACGGGGTGGGGGCGGCCGAAAGGCCGCCCTTTTCCTTATGAGATGTATCGCAGGGCCGCCCCCACCCGGCTTCGCTGCGCTCAGCCACCCTCCCCGAACGGGGAGGGAGAAGACAATCGCCCCATCCATCCCTATCTTGCCTTCCATGACCGTTCACATTCCGCCGCCGCCCCTGCTCGAGACCTCGGGGGTTGATCCGTCCGAGGCCCTGTCGATCCTGCAGGGGGCCCTGCACGGGGCCGATGACGGGGAGCTGTTCCTCGAGCGGTCGGAGCTGGAATCGCTGGTGTTCGACGATGGGCGGCTGAAGTCGGCCGCCTATGACGCCACCGAGGGCTTCGGCCTGAGGGTCGTGGCGGGCGAGACGGCGGGCTATGCCCACGCCAACGAGATCAGCACCGCCGCCCTGCGCCGGGCCTCGGACTCCGCCGCCCTGGCCAAGTCGGGCCATGCGGGGGTCGCCGCCGAGGGTCCGCGGGCGACCAACCAGAAGCTCTATGATGCGGTCGATCCCCTCGCCTCGCCCGCCTTTTCCGACAAGATCGCCCTGCTGCAGGAGATCGACGCCTGGGCGCGGGCGCGGGATCCGCGGGTAGTCCAGGTCTCGGCCACCCTGGTGGGCGAGCGCCGGGCCATCGAGATCCTGAGGGCCGACGGCCTGACGGTGCGCGACGTGCGGCCGCTGGTGCGGCTGAATGTGTCGGTGACCGTGGAACGCGACGGCCGGCGCGAGACCATGTCCGGCGGTGCCGGGGGTCGCGCGGGTTTCGAGACCTGGATCGCACCCGACCGCTGGCAGGCGCTGGTCGACGAGGCCTTGCGCGGGGCCTTGGTCAATCTGGACGCGGTCGACTGCCCGGCCGGAGAGATGGATGTGGTGCTGGCCGCCGGCTGGCCCGGCGTGCTGCTGCACGAGGCCATCGGCCACGGGTTCGAGGGCGACTTTCATCGCAAGGGCTCGTCGGTGTTTTCCGGCATGATGGGCAAGCGGGTGGCGGCCCCGGGCGTGACCGTCGTCGACGACGGCTCGATCGCCGGGCGGCGCGGATCGCTGTCGGTCGATGACGAGGGCACGCCGACCTCGCGCACCGTGCTGATCGAGGACGGCATCATGGTCGGGCTGATGAACGACCGGCTGTCGGCGCGTCAGCTGGGCCAGCGGGCCACCGGCAACGGCCGGCGCCAATCGTTTGCTCATATGCCGATGCCGCGCATGACCAACACCTTCATGGAGGGTGGATCGGCCAAACAGGCCGACATGATCGCCTCGACCAAGCGGGGGCTCTACGCAGCGAACTTTGGCGGCGGCCAGGTCGACATCACCAATGGCAAGTTCGTGTTCCAGTGCACCGAGGCCTATCTGATCGAGGACGGCAAGATCACCGCGCCCGTGCGCGGGGCCACCCTGATCGGCGACGGGGCCACGGCCCTGACCAATGTGTCGATGGTCGGCGACGACTTCGCGTTTGATCCCGGCATCGGGGTGTGCGGCAAGGCGGGTCAGGGCGTGCCTGTGGGTATCGGCCAGCCCAGCCTGAAGATCGGCGGCCTGACGGTGGGCGGCACGGCAGTCTGAGCCGTCAGTCCGCCTTCCAGTCCGGGCCGCTGACCTGCAGGCCCCGATCCTCCATCTGGTCCAATAGTCCGGCGGGTTCCGCGACGAGAGAAATGGGGGCGACCACCACGGTCGTGCGGTCCAGCAACAGGGCCTTGGCAACCGCCTCGGACCACTGTGCACGCCCCTCGACCCTCAGCGTCTGGTCCGCTGACCAGTTGCAGACGTCTGACACCTGTTCAATCGGGTTGGACAAGACCGCGGGGACCTCCCGCCGGGTCCATGCGAGACCCAGCGCCCTGAACCCGTCGGCACCCGCTTCCATCGCTGTGATTGCGGCCGTCAGACAGGCAAGCTGGGCCTCACCGGGGCCCGACACCGCGTCGTCAAGATGTCGCCCGTCCAGTCTTCCCACCTCGTCCACAGGCTTGCGGAATCTGGAGGCCGCGGCCCGAACAACATCATCTGCGGCGCGGCCGAAACCTGGGGGATACCTGAAGCGGGAGCCGATCAGATCTTCCGCGATCCAGACAAGCCCCCGGGTGGCATAATCCCTGCGATAGGTCTGCTCGAGCGCGGCGAGACGGGTCTGCAAATCCGTTGGCAAGTAATCGGCCGTTGTCGTCCCTGCGGGCAGGCGGGCGCGGGCGCGCCGAAACCTGAAATAGTCGTCCCAACGCATCCTGGCTGTCTGCGAGAGGATCACCGCGTCCGCCTGGGCGACCGCCGCCTCCAGAGCCTCGGGTTGCCACGGAGTGTCCACCGGGACGGACGCCACCGACCCCACCAGGATCACCGTGGCGTCACCATTCCGGACCCGCCAGACCGGTGCGCCCGAGCGGCGGGCGACCACCACGATGTCTTCAACGGTGTCGACCGAAGGCTCGGGCGGGGGTGTCTGGGCCGAGGCCGGGCCTGCCACAGTCAGGAGACCGGCAACCAGTATCATGCTGCGAAGCCATGCGGATCTGATCATGCCGGGCCTGCTCCGAAGGTCGCTGGATTACGAGGGTTTCCAATCGGGGCCGAGGATGTCGGCACCTTCGGCTTCCAGCTGGTCCAGCACGCCGCCGGGCTCGGCGAGGAGACGCAGGGAGGCCACACCCATGGTGACGCCGGGCTGGGCCAGCGCGGTCTGCGTCGCCACGCGCCACTGCTCGCGCAGGGCAGGGGCGATTTCCGGGTCGCCGGACGGCCAGCACAGGTTCAGGGCCTGATCCAGAGGGTTGGCCAGTACATCGGCAACCCGCAGGGACCGCCACGCCTCCAGACGCGCCATGGCACCGTCCGGGCCGGCCTCGGCGGCGGCGATGGCGACTGCGATACAGGGCACATACTGGGCCGGGGGATCGGAGATCAGCCCTTCCACCATCTCGTCACCCCGGACAAACCCGACCGGCTCGCCCGGGAGGCGCGCCTCCCGGGCGGCCCTGCGGACGACATCGTCAGCCCCGGATCCACTCCGCTCCCGACCCGCCATCTGCATCAGATCGAAACCGATGCCCACCAGACTGCGGCTGCGCCAGCGATCGCCCTCGTCGGCCATCAGGACCTCCAGTCGGGCCTGAAGGTCCGGGGGCAGATAGTCGGCGGTCGTGGTCCCTTCGGGCAGGGTTGTGATCGTGCGGATCCGCCAGAGCAGACGAAGCACGTCGCTCATCGAGGCCCGGCCCACGGTCGGATAGAGCACGCGCTGCGAGCGGGAGGTGGCGGCCTGGAGCGCTTCTGGCCGCCAGGCGAAATCGCGCGGGACGCCGCTGATCGCCCCCACCAGAATGACGGTGCTGTCGCCGCGGGTGACGGTCCACATGGGAGCCCCGGCGCGGCGGGCGACCACGACGATGTCGTCGACGCGGTCGGTCCCGGCGGTCGGGTCCGGGCCGGCGTCCTGGGCCCCGGCCGACAGCGGGGTGCCCAGGAGGATCAGCGCCGTGAGACCTGCCAGAACGCGTTTCATGCCCCACTCCCCCGAACCGGCGCAATCGCCGCAGATCAAGGGTCATCGGGAGTTGTGGCGCAAGCGTGGCAGGACGCAGCGTCGGGTCGGGAACGGGCGCGCCGGTGCCGGGTTTGAAGATGGCCCGGCTGTCGCGCATACTGAAAGGCCCCATGACCCGTCCCTTGATCCCGTCCCTGTCGGCCCCCGTCGTCCGCTATGGCCTGATGGCCGGCGGGGTCGTGATCCTGGCCGGGGTGGTGGGATTTGCAGCCCTGTCGGCGGGCGACGGGGGCGCGCCACGGCGGACAGGACCGGCGCTGGCCATTGCCGTCGTGGCCCCGGTCGAGCCCGGGATCGAGCCCGGCACCCCCATGGACGTGGGGGCCCTGAGTACCGGCTTTGACCGGGCCGCCCTGGACCGGGCGGAGCAGGAACGGGCCGCGATTCAGGCCGACGCCACCCTTTCGGCGGCCGACGGCTGGACGGGGGACGGCTGGGCGGGGGACGGCTGGAGCCCCGACGATCCGCCGCGCATGCCCGCTCCGACGCCCGTCAGTCGCAGGCTGTCGCCCATGGAGGCCTATGAGGCGGTGGTGGCCCGGGCCCGGATTTCGAACCGGGGCGACGACGAGGGCCGGGCGGCCCGGTGGGCGGCGCGAGCTGCGGGGACCGACACCCCGGACGACCGGCCGGGGAGCGGACCGGTCGCCTATACGGATGTGGTCAAGTATTCGTCCGAATAAGCCGCACAGATGACGCCGCCGTAATGCTGTCGCCGATTTAATCCACCTTTCTGTCTTGTAACTGGAGGTTACCGGAACGGATCGTCAAACCCGGCCCTCGTAGAGAGGGGACGTTGTGATGGTCACGAAAACAATTCTGCTGGCGGGTACGGCGCTTCTGGTTAGTGCGACCGGCGCCCTGGCGCAGACACCGGCACCGGCAGCGGCCCATGCCGACCCGGCAGCGGCAGCCGGACAGCAAGGTGTTCTGATCTTCACCCCCGACTTCTTCGCCGACCAGCGACCCAATACGGCGCTGGACATGGTCAACCGGGTGCCCGGGTTCTCGGTCGCGGACGGTGACGGCTCGCGCGGGTTCGAAGGCGCGGTCGGCAATGTGCTGATCAACGGCTCGCGGCCCGCCTCCAAGAACGACAGCGGCAGCTCGGTTCTGAGCCGCACCCCTGTGCCCCAGGTGGAGCGGATCGAGCTGATCCGGGGCGGGGCCCCGGGCATCGACATGCAGGGCTACTCCGTGGTGGTGAATGTGATCACGCGCAGCACGGCCAGCCGCGAACACGTCCTGACCGGGACGGCCTTCCTGTTCGAAGGGGCCGGGGACGCGGCCAACGGCAGCTATCAGTTCACGGCCCGGGACGGCGAGCGCGTCTGGGGCTTCACCCTGTCGGACGGCGTCAGCATCAACGATTCCAACGGTGTCGGCCGGGTGACCCGCCGTGCGGCGAACGGCACAATCCTGCGCGACGAAGGCTATTACGACGACCAGCAGGGTGGCGGTCAGAGCCTTCGCGGCAACTATGCCGACGCCTTCATGGGCGGCAAGATCGACCTGACCGCGCGGCTGGGCCAGAACGACTACAGCCAGTTCAGCCGCCAGGATGCGCCCAATGTCCTGCGCCTGAACTCCTATGCGGAGGAAGGCACCAGCGGCGAGATCGGGGTGGTGTTCACCCGGCCGATCCGACCCGGACTGACCAGCGAGACCCGGTTCATCCGCGAGTGGAGCGAAGAAGACGGGGCCTCGGTCTCGAACACCCGCCTGGGCACGGTCAACAGTCCCGAGCAGAGGTTCGAATCCAGCGGCAACGACTCCGAGACCATCCTGCGCTCGCTGCTGCGCTGGGAACGGTCGACGACCCTGACCTTCGAGGCCGGGGGCGAGGTCGCTTACAATATGCTGGAGACCGATCAGGCCTTTCTGCAGGGCGGGGTGGCGGTGCCCCTGCCATCCGACCAGATCAAGGTCGAGGAGCGCCGGGGCGAGGTCTTTGCCCGCACCACCTGGCGGCCCCGGACGGACCTGAGCGTCGAGGGTGGCCTGCGGATGGAGGCCTCGACCCTGACACAGTCGGGAGATGCCGATCAGGAGAAGAGCTTCTTCTTCGCCAAGCCACGCCTGCAACTGACCTGGACGCCGCGGCCGCAGAATCAGCTGCGTTTCCGCTTCGAGCGCGAATTGGGCCAGCTGGACTTCGACGATTTCGCCGCCTCCTCCAACCTTTCGGACGACCTGGTGTTCGGGGGCAATGTCGATCTGGAGCCCGAGCAGCGCTGGATCAGCGAGCTGGTCTATGAGCGCCGCTTCCTGGGCGACGGGATCGTCTCGATCGGTTATCGCCACGACGAGATCATCGACGTGATCGACAGCCTGCCCCTGCCGGGCGGCCTGTCGGCGGTCGGGAATATCGGCGACGGCACGCTGGACCGCCTGACGGTCAATGTGGTCGTGCCGCTGGACTGGACCGGCTTCTCCGGAGGCCAGTTCGGCTTTCGCAACACCTGGAACAAGACCAGCGTGATCGATCCGACGACGGGCGAGGACCGGTCGATTTCCGGGGTGCGGCCGTCCCAGCCCGTCTTCATCCTGTCCCAGGACATCACGACCTGGAAGATCAACTGGGAGGTGGTCTACATCGACCATATGCGCCAGTTCCGGTACTCGCCGGACCAGATCTCGGGCTTCCACGGCAACGACTATTTCGAGGCGGCGATCGAATACAAGCCGACCCCGACCCTGTCGATCCGCGCCGAGGTCAATATCTGGAACGACATCGAGATCGAACGGACCGTGTTCGCGAACCGGTCCCCGGCCCGGCCGGTGGCCTTCGTCGAGGAGCGGCCGACGGACCCCCGGACCTTCTGGCAGATCCGGGTCAGGAAGAGCTTCTGAGGCACGAAAAAGCCCCGGCGGATCGCTCCGCCGGGGCTTTTTGCTGTCCGGAGGCCGGACCGGTCAGTTGACGCCGGCCATGCCCTTTTTCAGCACGGGCGACAGCACCAGCAGCAGGACGCCGGTTCCGACACCGACCCAGCCGATGGTGTTGTAGAGCGAGGCATAGGTCTGCAGCGCCAGCGCGGGGTCAGTGACGACCCCGGCCACGGTCTCGGTCGCCGTCGCCTTGGCGATCACGCCGGCCGCAATGTGGGCCACCGAGCTGGACAGGAACCAGACCCCCATCATCAGGCCCACAACCCGCTCCACCGACAATTTGGTGATCATCGACAAGCCGACCGGCGACAGCAGCAGCTCGCCCATCGTGTGCAGAAGATAGGTCAGGAAGAGGAACATCAGCGGCACGCGGAAGTCGGCATTGGCCGCATTGAGCGAGGCCCAGGCCAGGACCAGAAAGCCCGCCCCGACCAGCGCCAGGGCCACGGAGAACTTGACCGGGGTGGAGGGCTCCAGACGGCGTTTGCCCAGCATCACCCAGAGGGCGGCGACGAGCGGCCCCAGCAGGATGATGATGCCCGGGTTGAACGACTGGGTGTAGCCAACATTGAACCATGACGGCATTTCGGTGGACTGGTCGGCGAACAGGCTGAGCGAGGAGCCGGCCTGTTCGAACAGGGCCCAGAACAGGACCGAGAAGAAGATCAGCACCTGGGCCACCAGCATGCGGGAGCGTTCGACCCCCTTCAGGCGCGTGACGGTGTATCCGACCACCACAGCGAAGATGGCCCCGGCGGCCCAGGGCAGCACCGCCTCGATGACTTCATGACGACGGATCAGAAGCCAGGTCGGGAAGACGGCGACGAGGCCACCGATCCAGAATACGACCTCCAGCGGGATGCCGAGGACCCTGGTGCCCGCCAGTTTCTCGGGGTTCGGAGGGGCACCGCGCCCCTCCAGCCAGCCCTGACCCAGGATGAAGGTCAGCAGGCCCAACAGCATACCGATGCCCGCCAGACCGAAGCCATAGGCCCAGCCATAGGTGAAGCCGAGGTAGGAACAGGCGATGGTGGCGAGGAAGGAGCCGAGATTGATCCCGACGTAGAAGATGGTGAAGCCGCCGTCGCGACGGGGATCGTTCTCCTCATAGAGAGCCCCTACGACGGTCGAGATATTGGCCTTGAGGAAACCGACGCCGACGATGATCAACGACAGTGCGAGAAACAGCAGGGGCTCGCCCACCTGGGTGTCGCGGGTGGTCTCCAGCGTATAGCCGCCCACGGGAATGAAGGCGGGGAAGGCGTCGCCCGGCGTCGTCGCGGGTACGCCCTGGACGATCGGCGCGGCGGCGATCGCGGCCGGGAGGCCGGACTCGCCGGCGTCGACGCGACGCACGCCCTCGGGCGAGACGACGATCTGGACCCGCTCATCGCCGTTGACGGCGAACAGTTGACGGTCCTGATCCCGGCCGTCGACCTCGATGGCATAGGTGGTGTCGCCGATGGTGATCCGTTCACGCCCGCCCGTGCCCTCGAAGGCCATGGTGAAGTGACCGGCGACCAGCAGGACCGCTCCGATGATGACCGCCTTGCGCGATCCCAGGTATTTGTCGGCGATCAGGCCGCCGACCACCGGCATCAGATACACCAGCGCCGCATAGGCCGCGTAGATGCCCTGGGCTTCTTCCGGGCCGAACAGGAAATGCTGGATCAGATAGACCGTCAGCATCGCCCGCATGCCGTAGAAGGAGAACCGCTCCCACATCTCGGTGAAGAACAGGATCACCAGTCCGCGCGGGTGCCCCAGAAACGTCTTGCGAGGTGCCACGGCACCTGCCCCATCCGTCGAACTCAACGGCTCACTCCCTTCAGCCACGCCCGATCGGCGCTCAATTGGCGGCATAAGCAGCACGGCGGGCCCTGACGGACAAGCCTTATGGTCACCGGATCGTTACGAGGGCGGCATCGGTGCCCCCTCTCCCGCCGGGAGAGGGAGGGTCAGTGGAAATCCCGTGAGCCCGGGAGGACCCGCACATCGCGGGGGTGACGGCCGCGGGCGGGGGCGTGGCCGGAGCCGGGGGTGGGGTCGGTGGACAGATGCCCCAGCATGGGGGTCCAGTCGATCAGGTCCTCGACCACCAGATGGACCACCCCTTCCGAGCGCTGGACCCGGCCCCGGGCCAGCACCATCCGGGCCCCCATGGCGACGGGGCGGAGCCGTTCGAACACATCGGGCCAGACCACCAGATTGGCCACCGCCGTCTCGTCCTCGATGGTCAGGAACACCACCCCTTTGGCCGAACCCGGGCGCTGGCGGACCAGGACGACGCCGCCGACCGAGACGCGGCGGTTGTCGCGGGTCGCCCTGTACGCCTCGGCCGTCACGGCCCCCGCCCGGGTCAGGCGCTCGCGCAGGAAGGCGACCGGGTGGCCCTTCAGCGACAGGCGGATGGACTGGTAATCGCCGACGACCTCCTCCGCCGCGGTCAGGCGCGGCAAGGCGGCGGGGGGCGCGCCGTCCGCCTCGTCCAGACCCATGGCCTCGAACAGGGGGGCGCTGGAGGCCGGGGGCGCGCCCTTCGCTGACCACAGACCCTGACGCCGCGACAGGTCCAGCGAGCCATAGCCGTCGGCCTCGGCCAGTCGGTCCAGGGCAGCGGGCGGCAGGGCGGCGCGGCGGCGCAGATCCTCCAGATCGCGGAAGGGGGCGACGGCGCGGGCGGTGACGATCGCCCCGGCCCAGGCCTCGCGGAAGCCGTCGATGGCGCGGAAGCCGAGGCGCAGGGCGTGCTGCGTCTGGCCGGGCCGGGGCTCCAGCGATGCATCCCAGCCGCTGGCGTTCACATCGGGATGGCGCACCTCGACGCCATGCTCGCGGGCGTCGCGAACCAGCTGGGCCGGGGCATAGAAGCCCATCGGCTGGCTGTTCAGCAGGGCGGCGGTGAAGACGTCCGGGTAGAAACATTTCAGCCAGGACGAGATGTAGACCAGATGAGCGAAGGAACAGGCGTGGCTTTCGGGGAAGCCGTATTCGCCGAAGCCCTTGATCTGGGCGAAGCAGCGCTGCGCGAACTCAGGCTCATAACCCCGCTGGATCATCCGGCCGACCATCATCTCTTCGTAGTGGCCGATGGTGCTCATGTGGCGGAAGGTGGCCATGGCGCGGCGCAGGCCGTTGGCCTCGTTGCCGGTAAATTTCGCCGCGTCCATGGCGATGCGCATGGCCTGTTCCTGAAACAGGGGCACACCCAGGGTCTTGTGCAGGATCAGCCGCAGTTCATCGGGTGAACCGTGGGCCGGGTCCGGATGCGGATAGTCGATGTCGAAGGGCAGACCGTCGGCCTCCGCCGCCCGACGCTCGGCCCGCCGCTTCAGATAGGGATGGACCATGTCGCCCTGGATCGGACCGGGGCGGACGATGGCGACCTGGACCACCAGATCGTAGAATTCGCGCGGCTTCAGCCGGGGCAGCATGGCCATCTGGGCCCGGCTTTCGACCTGGAAGACGCCGAGGGAATCGCCGGTCTGGAGCATCTCATAGACGGCCGGGACCTCGCGCGGGACGGTGGCGAGCGTCAGGGACCGGCCGTAGTCGGCCTCGATCATCGCGAACGCCCGCTTCAGCGCCGTCAGCATGCCCAGCGCCAGAACATCGACCTTCATCAGCTTCAGATGGTCGATGTCGTCCTTGTCCCATTCGATAAAGGTGCGGTCGGCCATGGCGGCATTGCCGATGGGCACGATCTCGCACAACGGCTGCTGGCTGAGAACGAAGCCGCCGACGTGCTGGCTGAGGTGGCGGGGGAAGTGGATCAGCTCGGCGGTCAGATCCAGCGCCAGTTTCATCCGGGGATCGTCGCGGCTGACGCCGGTGCGGTCGACGTGCTGGTCCTTCACCTCGGCCCCGTACGAGCCCCAGACGGTGTCGGCCAGACGGGCGGTCACATCCTCGGTCAGGCCCAGGGCCTTGCCCACGTCGCGGATGGCCGAGCGCGGACGATAGTGGATGATGGTGGCGACGATGCCGGCCCGGTCGCGGCCATAGCGGCGATAGACATACTGCATCACCTCCTCGCGCCGCTCGTGCTCGAAGTCGACGTCGATGTCGGGCGGTTCGGAGCGCTCGGACGAGATGAACCGCTCGATCAGCATGTCCTGGCTGGTCGGATCGACATTGGTGATGCCAAGGCAGAAGCAGATGACAGAGTTGGCGGCCGAGCCCCGGCCCTGACACAGGATGTCCCGGTCCGGATGGCGGGCCCAGGCGACGATGTCGTTCACGGTGAGGAAATAGGGGGCGTAGGCCAGTTCCCGGACCAGCCGCAGTTCCTTGACGATGGTCTGGAGAACCTTGCGCGACACGCCCTCGGGGAAGGCCCGGCGGGCCCCCTGGACCGTCAGCCGGATCAGCCAGCGCTGGGCCGACCAGCCGGGGGGCACCGGTTCGTCCGGATACTGATAGCTGAGCTCGCGCAGCGAAAAGGTGCAGGCCCGGACCACGTCCATTGTGCGGGCCAGCGCCGCCTCATGGCCCCGGAACAGGCGGGCCATCTGGACCGGCGGTTTCAGATGGCGTTCGGCATTGGCCTGAAGCGTCAGGCCCGCGGCATCGATGGTGGTGCCCTCGCGGATACAGGTCAGAACGTCCTGCAGGGGGCGACGGTCGGGGTGGTGATAGAGGACCGCATTGGTGGCGATCAGGGGCGCGCCGGTCCGCTCCGCCATGGCCGCCAGCCGGTTCAGCCGGGCCCGGTCGCCGCCGCGCCACAGGGGCTGGGCCGCCAGATACAGGGTGTCGGGCCAGGCCCTGCGCCAGTCTTTCAGCCGGGCCTCGAAGGCGGCGTCGGGCACCTCGGGGGCGACGGCGAGGGCGATCATGCCGGTGCCGAAGGCGGTAGCCTGTTCGAAGGTCAGACGGGTTTCGCCCTTGGTGATGCGGTCGGGGGTGGAGGCGGAGGGCAGCGTCTCCTCCCCGTCGCCCGCTTGGGCGATGGGGAGGTGGCAGCGAGCCTCTCGGCGAGCTGACGGAGGGGGCGACTCCGTCGGCGGGGCAAGGGACGCATCCCGTTCGCGGCGCCAGGCCCCCATATCGACCACCGGGTCGCCCCCCCCGTCTCGACGGCTCTCGCCGTCGATCCACCCCCCCATCGCCTCCGGCGATGGGGGGGAGACCGGTGCCTCCAGCACCTCGCTCTTGCCGAGGGTCAGCAGGCGGCAGAGGCGGCCGTAGGCGGGGCGGTCGCGGGGAAAGACGATCAGTTCGGTGCCGTCCAGAAACACCAGACGGACGCCGACGATGAGCGGAATATCGACCTCCTCGGCCCCCATCAGGGCCCGGACCATACCGGCCAGGGTGTTGCGATCGGCCACCCCGACGGCGGCCAGACCGAGCGCCTTGGCCTGACGCATCAGCTCGCCGGGGTGGGAGGCTCCCTCCAGAAAGCTGAAATTGGTCCTGGCCCCCAGTTCGGCATAGCGGCCGTCCCACCCGGAGGGAGTCACCGGCGCGCTCACGGGAACATGCCGTGCATCCACCACGAGGGCGGACGTTCGTCGGGCGCGCCGGTGAACTCGGGTCCATACAGGCCCTCGCGGAACAGCCAGTAGCGCAGGCCCTGATCATCCTCGATCCGGTAGTAGTCGCGGGTGCGGACCTGACGGCCATCCGGGCGGGGTCGCCACCATTCCGGGGACAGACGTTCGGGGCCGTCTGCCCTGGAGACCCGGCGCGAGACCCGCCGCCAGGTGAAACGGGCGGGGGCCCCGTCGGGCAGTTCGGCGATGGCCTCGACCGGCTCGGGCGGGTCGAGCAGCAGCAGGGGGCGGGTGCGGGCGTGGCCCTGGGCCATCGCCGGGGGACGGGGTTCGGCGCGCCCCAGCGCCGGCCGCCAGCGCTCCGCGCGTTCGGGCAGCCAAGAGCCCCGGGGCTCCGCGATCTGGACCGCGTCCTCGCCCAGCCGGGCCGAGAGACGGTCGATCAGGGCGGCCAGGCCCTCGGCCGAACGGGCGGCGGCCTCGTCCCCCAGGGTGATCTGACGGGCGAGGACCGGCTCGGTCAGGTCGGCGGTCAGCATCAGGGCGTCGATGCCGAAGCCGGGATCGAGCCGGGCAATCCCGGTCTCGCGGAACAGCCGCAGCCAGATGTCGACGTCGCGGACGGCCCGGCCCATGCGGACCGACAGGGTTTCGGCCCGGCCGTCGACGCGGAAGGCGGTCAGGGTCAGGGCCCGGGCCCCCTGCCCGTCCGCCTCCAGCCCCCGGGCCAGGCTGTCGGCCAGCCCGGGCAGACGGATCTCGATGCCGGCCGTGTCGGTCAGGGGCTCGGCAAACGCCTCCCAGCCGCGATAGCGGGCCGGGGGACGGGTCGGGGTCAGGGCCTCGGCGGTGCCGCCCAGGGCCTGGTCCAGCCGGCGCACCAGACCGATGCCGTCCCCATCACGGAAGCGGCGGGCGAGGCCGGCGCGGGGCATGTCATAGAGGGCCCCGATCGTGGTGAGGCCGAACCGCCGGGCCTGTTTCAGGGTGGCCTCGTCGAGGCGCAGGGCCTCCAGCGGCAAGGCGGACAGGGCGTCGCGGACGTCGGTCGGACCGGCGATCCGGGTCTCCCGGCCCCGGCGGGCGAGCGCCCAGGCGGCGCCGGGTGTGGCGGCCATGGCGGTCCGCGCGCGGATGCCGGCAGAGCACAGCCGCTGTTCGATCTGGTCCAGGGTCGCGGCCTCCCCCCCGAACAGATGGGTCGCGCCGGTCAGGTCGAGGAACAGGCCTTCCAGCCCGCCGTCCGAAAGATCGACGGCGACCGTGGGCGACCAGCGCTCGGCCCAGACCGCCAGCGCCTCAAGCGCCCGGGCGTCGGCGAGGGGATCGGCGGGGTGGCAGGCGAGGCGCGGGACCATGGCCAGGGCATCGGCCTGGGTCTGGCCGCGCGACAGGTTGAGCGCCCGGGCGGCCGGGTTCAGGGCATGGATCACCGCCCCCCGGCTTGCGCGCAGGATCAGGGCCTGTGGCCCCGCATCCGCAGCGAAGGGGTCAGGCGGCGTGGGGCCGGCTGATCGAGCCCGAACCGTCACCGGCCAGTCGATCAGCCAGACGGAGACGATGCGTCTCATCATCCTGCTCCAGCATCCAGACGCCGGGACGCTCCGTCCGGCTTCGGGTCAGTTCGGCGCGCAGGGCCAGCCGGCCGGGGGCGCGCGGGTCATGAGGATCGGACGGACCGGCCAGGGTCGAGACCCGCCAGCGCCGTCGCGCCGCGCTGAGATCCCCGGTCCGGGTGCGCAGCAGGATGCCGGAGGCGTTGCCGTCGCGGGCGGCGAACTCCAGCCGGCGGGTCCGGGTCAGGTCGGCCCCCTCGATCCCGCCCAGCACGGCGTCCAGTCCTCCGGAGCGCAGCGCCTGTTCCATGGCCCACAGACAGTCTGCTTCGGTACGGGTGGTGACCAGAACCAGACCCTCGCGGCGGCCGAACCGGGCCAGTCCGGGACCATAGGGACGGCCCTGTTCGGCCAGCCAGGCCCGGGTCACGGTCAGGGCGATGCCCCGCCCGGTGCCCGTACCCACGCGCGACAGAATGAAGGCCAGGGCCCCGGCCATGTCGCGCGGACCGGCCGCGCAGACCTCTTCCAGACCGCCCGAGAGGAGGATCAGGGCGGGGGAGACGGGGATCGATGGGACAGGGGCGGGCGAACGGATTTCCATGGCGGATCTGGACCTCAATGTTCGCTATTTGTTCTCACCTCTGCCGAGAGTCAAACCGGAATCCGGGCCGGGTCGTCGCATCAGGCGGGGGGACGGTCGCGCAGGGAGTCGCGGATTTCGGTCAGCAGCCGTTCGGTCGGGGTCGGGCCGGCCGGAGCCGGATCGGGTTTGGCCGCCTCGGCGCGCCGCAGCCGGTTGATGGCCTTGACCATCAGGAAGACGACGAAGGCCACGATCAGGAACTGGATCACGGTGTTGATGAAGGCCCCGTACTGGATGGCGACCTCCTCGATCGCCTCGGTGGCGGGGTTCTCGGGAGCCAGCACCCATTTCAGCTCGCTGAAATCGACCCGGCCGAGGATCAGGCCGATGGGCGGCATCACCACCTGTTCGACCAGGCTGGTGACGATCTTGCCGAAGGCCGCACCGATGATGACCCCGACGGCGAGGTCGACGACATTGCCGCGGGCGGCGAATTCCTTGAACTCGGTCAGCAGGGACACGGGCTCTCCCTTGTCGGAACCGGCGTCAGCCGCCGGCCCTCATGATGATTCAGGCGTCGCCCGAGGCGTTGAGCCGCTCGCGCAGCTCCTTGCCGCTCTTGAAGAAGGGAACGGCCTTGGCCGGGACATCCACGGTCTCGCCGGTCCGGGGATTGCGGCCCGCCCGTGCCGGCCGCGCCCGGACCGAGAAGGCCCCGAAGCCGCGCAGCTCGACCCGACCGCCGTCGGCCATGGACTCGGTCATACGACCGAGCACGACATTGACGACGCGTTCGACCTCGGCGTGCGTGAGATGCGTGTTCTCGGCCGCCAGCTTTTCGATCAGCTCAGACTTGATCATGTCCAGGCCCCCGCCCCTTTCCCGCCTCGCCAGAGGCAATTACGGGTGCAACTTCAACCGGGTTGCGGAGACCACCCTAACCTTCGCCCGCCGGGCGAAAAAGGCCTGATCGACAGTTTCCGGTCGGGAAAGAGCTTTAATTGTCAGACGCAGTACACGGATGGGTGTCGGACACCTAACCGGGCGGCCGTTTTGCTCCGGCCGCCCGTCTGTCCGTTACCGGAGAGAATGAGCCCTCAGGCTCAGTCCTTGCCGGCCTTTTCGCGCAGCGCGGCACCCAGGATGTCGCCCAGCGAGGCGCCCGAGTCCGAAGAGCCGAACTGGTCGATGGCTTCCTTCTCGTCGGCCATTTCCAGCGCCTTGATCGAGACCGAGACGCGGCGCGTAGCCTTGTCGATGCCGGTGATCTGGGCGTCGACGCGGTCGCCGACAGCATAACGCTCGGGGCGCTGCTCGTTGCGGTCGCGGCTGATGTCCGACTTGCGCACGAAGCTGGACACCGGGGCGTCGTCGTCACCGAACTTGACCTCAATGCCACCCGACTCGATCGAGGTGACGGTCAGGGTGACGGTCTGGCCCTTCTTGTAGGTGTCGCCGTCGCCGACCGGATCGCCGCCCAGCTGCTTGATGCCGAGCGAGACGCGTTCCTTCTCGACGTCGACGTCCAGGACCTTGGCCTTGACCATCTCGCCCTTGCGGTAGCGCTGGATGGCTTCTTCACCCGAGACCGACCAGTCGAGGTCGGACAGGTGCACCATGCCGTCGATGTCGTTGTCCAGGCCGATGAACAGGCCGAACTCGGTGGCGTTCTTGACCTCGCCCTCGACGGTCGAGCCGATCGGGTTGGCGGCGACGAAGGCGTCCCACGGATTGTCCTGGGCCTGCTTCAGGCCGAGGCTGATGCGGCGCTTGGAGGCGTCGACATCCAGAACGACGACGTCGACTTCCTGCGAGGTCGAGACGATCTTGCCGGGGTGGACGTTCTTCTTGGTCCAGGACATTTCCGAGACGTGGACCAGGCCTTCAACGCCGGCTTCCAGCTCAACAAACGCGCCGTAGTCGGTGATGTTGGTGATGCGGCCCGTGTATTTGGCGCCGGGCGGGTACTTGGCTTCAACGCCGTCCCACGGATCGGACTGCAGCTGCTTCATGCCCAGGCTGATGCGCTGGGTGTCGGGGTTGATCTTGACGATCTGGACCTTGACGGTGTCGCCGACGGCGAGGACCTGCGAGGGGTGCGAGACGCGCTTCCACGACATGTCGGTGACGTGCAGCAGGCCGTCGATGCCGCCCAGGTCCACGAACGCGCCGTAGTCGGTGATGTTCTTGACGACGCCGTCGCGGACTTCGCCTTCCTGCAGCTGGCCGACCAGTTCGGTGCGCTGTTCGGCGCGGGCCTCTTCGAGGATTGCACGACGCGAGACGACGATGTTGCCGCGCGGGCGGTCCATCTTGAGGATCTGGAATGGCTGTTCCTTGCCCATGAGCGGGCCGACGTCGCGCACCGGGCGGATATCGACCTGCGAGCCGGGCAGGAAGGCCGAGGCACCGCCGAGGTCGACGGTGAAGCCGCCCTTGACGCGACCGATGATGGCACCGTTGACCGGCACACCTTCGGCGAAGACGACTTCCAGACGGGTCCAGGCTTCTTCACGACGGGCCTTGTCGCGGCTGATGACGGCCTCACCCAGGGCGTTTTCGACGCGCTCGAGGTAAACTTCCACGTCATCGCCGACCTTGGGGATGACAGCGCCTTCACCCTGGCCGAACTCGCGGGCGGGGATCCGGCCCTCGGTCTTCAGACCGACGTCGATGATGATGATGTCTTTTTCGATGCCGACGACGCGGCCGTGAACGACCTGGCCTTCGCCGAGATCGCGGCCCTGGAGCTGCTCGTCGAGCAGGGCCGAGAAATCGTCGCGCGTGGGGTTGAGGGTATCAGTCATGAAGCTCTGGTGTTTCCGATAGGGCTGGGGCGCGCGGCCGGATGGCCCCGCGCGAGGTGAAGTTTCAGATGTCAGTCAGGTCGTCGGACGCGAGGCGATCGGTGCCAGAATGCCCGCGGAAGCCGAGGATGGGAGCGTTGGATTTGCGATCCGGGCCCTAGAGACCGTGTTTCGCGCGCGCCGCCTCGACGATACGGCGGGCCGCATCGAAGGCCGCTTCTATATCCATCTCTGTCGTATCCAGCAAGACCGCGTCGGGAGCCTGGACCATCGGGGCCGCGCCGCGCCCGGCGTCACGCTCGTCGCGGCGCAGGATGTCGGCCAGCATGGCCTCATAGGTGATCATGTCGCCGCGCGCGTTCAGCTGGCGCCAGCGGCGGCGCGCCCGGGTTTCGGGCGTGGCGGTAACGAACAGCTTGGCCGGGGCGTCGGGGGCGATGACGGTGCCGATGTCGCGCCCGTCCAGTACCGCCCCGCCCGGCTGGCGGGCGAAAGCCTGCTGCAGGTCCAGCAGGGCCGCACGCACACCGGGGAAGCCGGCCACGCGGCTGGCGGCCTCTCCGGCGTGGCCGCTGGTCAGGGCCGCGTCATCGGTGAGACGCCCGGGCTCCAGCGCCCGCGCCGCAGCCTCGGCCGCCACCGGATCGGCCAGATCCCCACCGCCGCTTAGCACATCAATGCCGACCGCCCGATACAACAGGCCGGTGTCGAGGAAGGGCAGGCCATAGTGGGCGGCCAGGCGCGAGGCGATCGTGCCCTTGCCCGAGGCGGCGGGACCGTCGACGGCGATGACAAACGGCTTGGTCATGACGCGCCGAGGAAGCACACCCGGCGACGAGACGCCAGTGAACGCCCTGTCATGTCAGGTCCCCGCCCAACCCCCGCATCATCGCCTCGAAGCCCGGGAAGCTGGTGGCGATCATGTCGGGTTCGTCGACGGTGACGGGCGCGGCGGCCGCCAGACCCAGCACCAGATGGCTCATGGCGATGCGGTGATCATGGGCGGTATGGACGGTCGCCCCGCCCGGCACAGGCCCGCCGGTGACGAGAAAGCCGTCCGGTTCCTCGTCCACCGCCACGCCACAGGCGCGCAGCCCGTCGACCATCAGCCGGATGCGGTCGCTTTCCTTGACCCGCATCTCGCCCACGCCGCGCATCACCGTCACGCCCTCGGCAAAGGCGGCGGTGGCGGCCAGGATCGGGTATTCATCGATCATGGAGGCGGCGCGGGCCTCGGGCACGACCACGCCCTTCAGCCGGGAGTGCCGCGCCGTGATGTCGCCGACGTCCTCGCCACCGGCGACCCGGCGGTTGGTGAGGGTCAGGTCGGCCCCCATCTGGATCCAGGTGTCGAACAGGCCGGTGCGCAGGGGGTTCAGCATGACCCCTTCGACCGTGACTTCCGAACCCGGAACGATCAGGCCCGCCGCCAGCGGAAAGGCGGCCGAGGACGGGTCGCCGGGCACGGCGACCGTGGTGCCGGTCAGGGGCTGGCCGCCCTGGAGCCGGATGACCCAGCCCTCGCCGGCCGCCTCGACGTCAACGGTGGCCCCGAAGGCGCGCAGCATGCGTTCGGTGTGGTCGCGGCTCTTTTCCGGCTCGGTCACCGAGGTGACGCCGGTGGCGTTCAGCCCGGCCAGCAGGATGGCGGACTTGACCTGGGCGGAGGCGACGGTCTGCACATGGTCGATGGCCGACAGCGCGCCGCCTGTCAGGACGGCGGGCAGCAGGCCGGGCTTGCCGCTCCACGCGAAAGTCGCGCCCATCCGGGTCAGGTGATCGGTGACCCGGCCCATGGGGCGGCTCCGGAGGGAGGCATCGCCGTCAAAGGTCGCGGAAATCGCATAGCCCGCCGCCGCGCCCATCAACAGGCGCACGCCGGTGCCGGCATTGCCGCAGTCGATGACGCCGGCCGGGGTGCGCAGGCCACCCTTGCCCGTGACCCGCCAGCGGCCGTCGCCGACACGTTCGACCCGGGCCCCGAAGGCCTCGGCCGCACGGGCGGTGGCCAGGACGTCTTCACCCTCCAGCAGGCCCTCGATTTCAGTGACACCGGACGCCATGGCCCCGAGGATCAGGGACCGGTGGGACATGGACTTGTCGCCAGGCGCGCGCACGGTTCCGCGCAGGGGACCGCCCGGCCGCGCGGTCAGATGGGGGGCATGCGACACCCGCGAAGCCTCCGTCGGATGGTGTGGGAAAAGGGCGGATTGAGCGTCGCGCCAAAGACGGCTTTTGACAGCGCCCCCCCGGAGTGGCAAGGGACGCGGCCGAAATCCCCTCCTCCATCCAAAGGTCTCCATCCCCCGTGGCCGATCCCAAACTTGGCGCCAAGCAGGTCTGTCCGAACTGCCAGGCGAAGTTCTACGACCTTCAGCGCCGCCCGGCGCACTGCCCCAAATGCGAACACGAGTTCGATCCCGAAGAGGCGATCAAGCTGCGCAGCCGCCGCGGCCGTCCCGGTGGCTATGCCTCTGACGACGCCGAGGATCAGGTCGTCGAGAAGAAGGCCACCGACGACGAGGATGAGGACGAGGAAGTCGTCACCCCCGAAATCGACCAGGAAGGCCATGAGCCGATCCTGACGCCCGACGACGAGGATGAGCCGGTGGCCGACCCCTCCGAAGAGGCCGGCATGGGCACGACCGAGGGCGACGACGATGTCCTGGCCGACGATGACGATGACGATTCCGTCCCCTTCATCGAGGATGAGGATGACGACGCCTTCGACGGCGATGTGGTCAAGGGCGGCAAGGACGACGATCTGTAAAACCCTGTCCGGGCGCGGGTTTTCGACCTGCGCCCGGGCCTTTGGCGGCCTGTGAAAATAAACCGGTTTACGGGGTTGATCCCCCGGAGAGCCTGACATAGGTTCCGCCGCCTCGCCGGGGGTCACACCAGACCCCGGCGTTCCGACCGAAAGGTTCGGGGCTTTAGCTCAGCTGGTAGAGCGCTTGCATGGCATGCAAGAGGTCAGCGGTTCGACTCCGCTAAGCTCCACCAAATTCCGAGGGGTTGGCAGGCGACTGCCAACCCCTTTTGCTTGGCCGGCGTCGCCGGTCAGCCGACCGGGCGGCCGTCGGACTGGCGACGGACCAGGGTGAAGCCCATCAGGGCATCGGTCGGCCGATACGGCTTGCCGGCGGCGGCGCTGCGGATCGCGTCAGCCAGCACCACGACCGCCTCGCGCGACATCTCCGCGACCGGCTGGCGAATGGTGGTCAGGGGCGGCCAGACGGTGGTGGCCAGGGCGGTATCGTCAAAGCCAACGACGGTCACATCGTGCGGCACGTCGAGCCCCCGGCGATGCGCGACCGCGATGGCGGCGGCGGCCATATCATCATTGCTGGCGAAGATGGCCGTGGGGCGGGGCGTGAGGTTCAGAAGCCGGTCGGCGGCGTCCAGACCCGAGACATAGGTGAAATAGCCCTGGACCTGCAGTTCGGAATCGGGCGTGACGTTGGCGTCCTTCAGGGCCGACAGATAGCCCTTGAGGCGCAGGCCCGAGGCGGTCTGGTTCGGATGCCCCATGACAAAGCCGATGCGGCGATGGCCCAGCTCCAGCAGATGACGGGTCATGGTGGCCGCGGCGCGTTCATCGTCAATACGGATGGCCGAGGCCGAGCGCGGCGGCTCCCCGGTGGCGACCACCACGGCGGGCAGGCCGGCGGCCTCAAGCCATTCGACGATGTCGTGGGAATCGCACAGGGGCGGCGGCAGGATCACGCCATCGACCCCGGTGGCGATCAGACGCTCGACCGCGTGCCGCTCACCCCGCTCGGCGTCGCATTTCTCGACCACCAGCTGGATGCCCGACCGGCTGCACTGCTCCAGACTGCCCAGCAGAAACTCGCTGAGATAGGCGGCGCTGGGGTTGCTGTAGAGCAGGCCGATGCGGACGGTGCGGGCACTGGCCAGGCTGCGGGCGGCGGCATTGGGCGCATAGCCCAGCTGCCGGATCGCCTCGGCCACCTTTTCCCGGGTCGTGTCCCGCACACTGGTCTCGCCATTGATCACGCGCGAGACCGTCATGGGCGAAACACCGGCATGGCGCGCCACGTCGTTGATCGTGCAGCCTCCCTGGCCGCGGCGGGACACCTTCTGGTTCAATGTGGCTTTCCCCTCCAAAACACGACCATAGGCGTTCGGGCGAGTCGCTGCGAGACGGCACGCGCAGGCACACCTGCAAACAGATCGCGGCGTTGACAGGCTGAAATGTCAGACATATCGATCGGGACACCCAGGCCCGCCCCGGTGAGGGCCGGCGGCGGAACAAGGATCCGATCCATGCAGTTGTCAGCCTGTTTTTCCGGACGGGGACGTTCGTGGCTCGCCGTTCTGCTGGTCCTGGCCGTCGCCCTGCCCGGTCTGGCGGGATCGCCCGCTCGCGCCGAGGACGGCTATGAGCTGTGGCTGCGCTATCCGCCTCTGGACGAGGGGGCGCGGCGCGTTGCCATGCCCCTGGCCAGCCGGATCGTGATCGAGGGACAGGACGACAGCCTGCGGGTCGCCGGCGAAGAGCTGGTGCGCGGCATCGACGGCCTGCTGCAGGCGACCCCGGCCGTCGCCCCGGAGGTGACCGCCGGGGCGATCGTCCTGGGGCTGGCCTCATCGCCCCGGATCCAGGCCCTCGCGCTGCCGCTCGCCGAGCTGGGGCCGGAGGGCTATCTGATCCGCAGTGTGCGGATGGAGGGCCGGCCGGTCACGGTGATCGCCGCCAACACCGGCCCCGCGGTTCTGTACGGGGCTTTCGAATGGTTGCGCCGGCTGCAGGTGGGTGCCCCCCTGACCGACCTCGACGTGCGCTCCACGCCGGCCCTGCGGCTGCGGGTCCTGAACCACTGGGACAATCTGAACCGCACGGTGGAGCGCGGCTATGCGGGACAGTCGATCTGGGACTGGCACACCCTGCCCGGCTTCACCCAGGCCCGCTATGTCGACTATGCGCGCGCCAACGCCTCGATCGGCATCAACGGGACGGTGCTGAACAACGTCAACTCCAACGCCCTCAGCCTGACCGCGCCCTGGATCGAGAAGGCGGCGGCGCTGGCCGATGTGTTCCGGCCCTGGGGGGTGCGGGTCTATCTGTCGGCCCGGTTCAGCGCCCCGGTCGAGATCGGGGGACTGGCGAGCGCCGATCCGCTGGATCCGGCCGTGGCGGCCTGGTGGCGGGCCAAGGCGGATGAGCTGTACGCCGCCATCCCCGACTTCGGCGGCTTTCTGGTCAAGGCCAATTCCGAGGGCCAGCCGGGACCGCAGGACTATGGCCGCAGCCATGCCGAGGGTGCCAATATGCTGGCCGATGCCGTGGCCCCGCATGGCGGGGTCGTGATGTGGCGGGCCTTTGTCTATTCGGCCGAGAACGCCACGGACCGGGCCCGGCAGGCCTATGAGGAGTTCGTGCCGCTGGACGGGACGTTCCGCGACAACGTCCTCGTCCAGGTCAAGAACGGGCCCATCGATTTCCAGCCGCGCGAACCCTTCCATCCGATGTTCGGGGCGATGCCCGGCACGCCGCTGATGATGGAGTTCCAGATCACCAAGGAATACCTCGGCTTCGCCACCCACATCGCCTACCTCGGCACTATGTACGAGGAGACGCTGCAGTCGGTGACCGACCGGCCGGTCGCCGGGGCCACAGTGGCGGATGTGATCGATGGCTCGGCCGAGGGGCATGCCCTGAGCGGGATGGCGGGGGTCGCCAATATCGGCTCGGACCGGAACTGGTCGGGCAGTCATTTCGACCAGGCCAACTGGTATGTCTTCGGCCGCATGGCCTGGGACCCGCGCGCGCGCGCCGAGCCGATCGCGCGCGACTGGGCGCAGCGCACCTTCACGACCGACCCCGCCTTTGTCGAACCGGTCGTCGGGATGATGATGGGATCGCGCGAAGCCGTGGTCGACTATATGACGCCGCTGGGTCTGCACCATGTGATGGCGACCGGCCACCACTATGGGCCCGGGCCCTGGGTCGACGATCTGGCCCGGCCCGAATGGAACCCGGTCTATTACCACCGGGCCGATGCGACCGGGATCGGGTTTGACCGGACAGCGACGGGCAGTAACGCCCTGGCCCAGTACGCCCCCGGGGTCGCCGCGCGGTATTCAGATCCCGCGACGGTCGACGAACGGGACCTGCTGTGGTTCCACCATGTGGCCTGGGACCGGCCGATGCGGTCAGGCCGGACGCTGTGGGACGAACTGGTCGTCACCTACAGCCGGGGCGTCTCGAAAGTCGGTGAGATGCGCGGCACCTGGGCAGCGATGGAGCCCCATGTCGACGCCCGCCGGTTCGATGAAGTGTCGCAGTTCCTGGCCATCCAGGAGCAGGAGGCGAAATGGTGGCGCGACGCCAGCGTCAGCTATTTTCGGACTTTTGCCGATCGGCCCTTGCCGGCGGGTGAGCCGGAGCCGGAGTACGGTCTGGAACACTACAGGGCCCTGTCCTTCCCCCTTGCGCCGGGCAATACGCACTGAGAGCTTCGGCGGACCCACGATCGTGGGCCCGCCGAAAGGGTTCCGCCGTCTAGAAGAAGGCCTTGATCGTTCCAACGATCCGTCCGTCGCTCAACGGACCGTCAACGTCGGCATCGTGATAGCGGACGTCCAGGGTGTAGACGTCGTTCAGGGCGTAGGACACCCCGGCGTTCCAGGTCGTGTAGTCAGCGTTCACGTCCAGGGCCTGATAGCCGAGCGCACCCGACACCGTCCACTTGTCCGCCGGCGAGAAGGCCAGGTTGGCCTCCGTATAGACGGCCTCGTCATCGGCACCGAAGAAGTCGGGCGAGTAGAAGACCACGGCACCGGCGGTGACCGGACCGAACGCCCGCGAGATGGCGGCCTTGTACTCCACATAGCCATAGTCGGCACCGGACGGCTCGTCGAAATACAGATAGCCGACGACGCCGAAGTCGAGCGCGAAGCCCCCGGCCTCGGTGCGATAGCCACCATAGACGTCGAACTCTCCGGTGGTGTCATCACCGAAATCCACGTTCGAAATCCAGGCTCCGCTGTAGAAGCTGCCGGCCGTCAGATCGACGCCGGCCTGGAAGGCAGGATCCTCGTCCGTCTGGCTGAAACCGCGGAACACGTAATCCGTGGTGACAGCGGCGTTGAAGGCGATGTCGACGTCCTGGGCCGAAGCGGCCCCGGCGGCGGAGAGGGTGACGAACGCGGCGGCGAGCGCGGCGCAGGAAGCTTGGAATCTCATCTTTGTTATCCCCGGTTGGTTGATCTTGGTATTGGATGATGGCCCCGCCGGGTGGAAGCACAATGGCGCGCCCGGCGGGATCCGGCTCAGCTTCGTTCCATGCCTTCGCCATGGAGCGTGGTGTCGAGACCTTCGGCTTCCTGGGCGTCGGTGACGCGCAGGCCCGTGGTGAACTTGCAGATCACCAGGATAATGAAGGTGACGACGGCCGACCAGGCGATGGTCCAGGCCAGACCGATGGCCTGTGTCGGGACATTGGCCCCCTCCGACAGGCTGTTGACCGCCGTGGTGGCGAACACCCCCGTCAGCAGGGCCCCCAGCAGGCCGCCGGCACCGTGGATGCCGAAGGCGTCGAGGCTGTCGTCGTAGCGCAGCAGCTTCTTGATCCAGACGGACGAAGCATAGCAGACCG
Organism: Caulobacteraceae bacterium; assembly: GCA_019748095.1. Taxonomy (GTDB): domain Bacteria; phylum Pseudomonadota; class Alphaproteobacteria; order Caulobacterales; family Caulobacteraceae; genus Brevundimonas. The sequence continues at coordinate 25,743 of JAIEQA010000002.1, forward strand.
GTCCGGCGATCAGGCCGATGATGACCGCGCCCTTGGGATCCACGAAGCCCGCCGCCGGGGTGATGGCGACGAGACCGGCGACGAGGCCGGACAGGACGCCGATCAGCGACGGCTTACGCTTCTCGATGACCTCGACGATCTTCCAGGTCAGGGAGGCGGCGAAGGCGGCCAGCAGGGTGTTCAGCAGGGCAATACCGGCGATGGCGTCCGCCGCCCAGGCCGAGCCGGCGTTGAAGCCGGTCCAGCCGACCAGCAGCAGGGAGGCGCCGATCATTGTCAGGACGGGGTTGTGGGCGGTCATGGCCTCGGTGCCATAGCCCTTACGCGCACCCAGGAAGATGGCGCAGACCAGACCGGCCACACCCGAGTTTACGTGAACCACCGCACCCCCGGCGAAGTCCAGCACACCGGCCGAGCCGAGGAAGCCGCCGCCCCAGACCCAGTGGCAGATGGGCGCATAGACGAACAGGGTCCACAGGAAGGTGAACAGCAGCAGGGCCGAATATTTGATCCGCTCGGCGAACGCACCGGTGACCAGGGCCGGCGTGATGATGGCGAAGGTCAGCTGGAAGGCGATCCAGAGATACTCCGGCAGGCCGGGCGCGGCCGAATAGGCCGTCTCCATGGTCACGCCGTTCAGGAAGAACGCCTCGGACGAGCCGATGAACGACTGGACCGTCTCCCCTCCGAAACCGAACATCGGCTGACCGACGCCGAAGGCGAGGCTGTAGCCGGCCCCGAACCAGGCCAGGCTGACGACGGCGGCGACGCCGACCGACTGGGTGATGGTGGCGATGACATTCTTGCGCCGGACCATGCCGCCGTAGAACAGCGCCAGACCGGGCAGGGTCATCAGCAGGACCAGGGCCGTCGAGGTCAGGATCCACGAACTGGCGGCCGGATCGATCTCGGCGACCGCCTGGTGCGCCAGAAGCGGTGTCGCGGGGGCGGCCTCCTCCGCCTCCGCAGGAGCGACCGCCTCGACCGCCGCATCGACGGTTTCAGCGACGGCGTCGGCTGCGGCGACGACCGGCGCAGCGGCCGCTTCCGCCGGTGTCGGTGTGGCCGGTCCGGCCTCCTGGGCGAACGCGCCGCCCGCATAGAACAGACCTAGGGTCAGAAGACAGAGGGCAAGAAAGCCCGGTAGCCGATTCAAGAACTGCGACATGGATGCATCCCCCTATGTGATCTCGCAGTTGCGAACTGTTTACCGCAATGGCGAGCGACGCAAGAGGCTGTGCCGTATCCGGCGCAATTTTCGTGTGCGTGTCGTGGGTTACACACCCCCGTCTGGCAAAATGTTACCTTGTCCGTAGCTGCGGCGCACAATCATTCTGCGTGACAGAGATGTTACGAAATCCTTAACCCCAGTGCATCTGGACACGGTGCGAAGCGGCCCAGTGAATGGCGCGGATGGCGTCGATGATCGCCTCGCCCGCAGCCCGGGTGCCCAGCGCGCCACCCAGATCCGCCGTGGTCGCCCCGGCCGCCAGAACGGCCGCCACCGCCGCCTCGATGGACGACGCCTCGTCCTCCAGTTTCAGACTGTGGCGCAGGAGCATCGCGGCCGACAGGATGGCCCCGACCGGATTGGCCAGGTCCTGTCCGGCGATGTCGGGAGCCGAGCCGTGGATCGGCTCGAACAGGCCGGGCCCCGAATCCCCCAGCGAGGCGGAGGGCAACAGGCCGATCGACCCGCCCAGCACCGAGATCTCGTCCGACAGGATGTCGCCGAACATGTTCTCGGTCAGGATGACGTCATAGTCCCGCGGCTTGCGGATCAGATGCATGGCCATGGAGTCGACCAGGGCATGCTCCAGCTGGACCTGCGGGAATTCCTCGGCGTGGATCCGGGTCACGACCTCGCGCCACAGCCGGCTGGTCTCCATGACATTGGCCTTGTCGACCGAGGTGACCTTGCCGCGTCTTTGCAGGGCGGTCCTGAAGGCCGCCCGCGTGATTCGCTCGATCTCGGGCACCGTATAGACGCACAGGTCCGAGGCCATGGTGTCAGTGCGGGTCTTTTCGCCGAAATAGACCCCGCCGGTCAGCTCGCGGAAGACGATCAGGTCGACGCCCTCGACGATCTCCTTCTTCAGCGGTGAACGGTGCGCCAGCACCGGCGACACCTGCAACGGTCGCAGGTTGGCGAACAGGCCCAGTGCCTTGCGGATGCCCAAGAGGCCTTCCTCGGGCCGGCGCGCGCCCCCATCCCATTTCGGTCCGCCGACCGCGCCCAGAAGGACGCCGTCCGCCGCCTGACAGGCCTCGACCGTTTCGGGTGGCAAGGGATCCCCGGTCGCGTCGATGGCGGCCCCGCCGATCAGATGCTCGGCGAACTGGAAGCTGTGGCCGTAGAAGTCGCCGATCACCCGCAGAACGGCCTGGGCCGCCGCCGTCACCTCGGGTCCGACCCCGTCACCGGGCAGCAGGACGATCTTGTAGGTCTGGACGTTCGGCATCACGCGGGCTCCGGGGCCAAGGCTTGTTCAGAAAGGGTGCGTTCATAGGCTTCGATGGCGGGCAGGGACTTCTGCAGCCAGCCGAGGGTATCGACCCCGTCCAGCAGACACTGGCGGGCAAAGGGTTCGAGGCTGAAGGCGACCGGCGCATGGTTGCCCCGCCGCACCTCGCCGGCCTCCAGATCGATGGTCACCACCTGTTCGGGGTTGGCCACCAGATCGTCCCAGGTGCCCTGATCGACCACGACCGGCAGGAAGCCGTTCTTGAGGGCGTTGGAGGTGAAGATGTCGGCGATCGAGGTCGAGATGACCGCGCGAAAGCCATAGTCATACAGCGCCCAGGGCGCGTGCTCGCGCGACGAGCCGCAGCCGAAATTGTCGCCGGCCACCAGGATGCGGTGCTCGGCCGGATCGATCCGGTTCAGCACGGCCTCCGGGCGGGCAGAGCCGTCGGCCTCATAGCGCCAGTCATAGAAGGCCTTGCGCCCCAGACCCGTCGTCTCCGTCGTGGTCAGGAACCGGGCGGGAATGATCTGGTCGGTGTCGATATTGGCCTGGGTCAGAACCAGGGTGCGGGAGGTCAGGACCTTGAGGGGTTCAGGCATGATCACCTCCGCCGAAATGGAAATGGTCACGCATCCAGCATTTCCTCCAGATAGACGCGCGGGTCGGTCAGCACACCTGCGATGGCCGACGCCGCCGCCGTGGCCGGACTGGCCAGGATGGTGCGCGCCCCCTTGCCCTGCCGGCCCTCGAAATTGCGGTTGGAGGTCGAGACGGCCAGTTGGCCGGGCGCGACCACATCCCCGTTCATGGCGATACACATGGAACAGCCCGGGATGCGCCATTCGGCTCCGGCCTCGAGGAAGACGGTGTGCAGGCCTTCGGCCTCGGCATCGCGACGCACGGCCTCGGAGCCCGGCACGACCAGCATGCGGACCCCCGCCTTGACCCGGTGGCCCTTCAGCACAGTGGCCGCGGCGCGCAGGTCCGACAGCCGGCCGTTGGTGCAGCTGCCGATGAAGACCACATCGACCGGCTGGGTCGTCGTGGTCTGACCGGCCTCGAAGCCCATATAGGCCAGGGCCTTGCGGTCGCTGTCCGAACGGGGCTCGGGCACCACGGCCCCGATCGGGGCCCCGGCGTCGGGGGTGGTGCCCCAGGTCGCCATGGGCCGGATGGCGGAGCCGTCGATCACCACCTCGGCGTCAAACACTGCACCCGGATCCGTGGCCAGGGTCAGCCAGTCGGCGGCCTGGACCTCATAGGCGGACCCTTTCGCCACATGCCGGCGGCCGCGCAGCCAGTCGATCGTGACGGCGTCCGGCGCGACCATGCCCGCCCGGGCCCCGGCCTCGATGGACATGTTGCAGAGCGTCATCCGCCCTTCCATGCCCAGACTGCGCACCGCCTCCCCGGCGTATTCGATGACGAAGCCGGTGCCGCCGCCAAAGCCCAGCTCGGCGATGACGGCCAGGGCCACGTCCTTGCCGGAAACGCCGGGCACGAGGGTCCCGTCGATGGTCACCCGCATGGATTTCGACTTGCGCTGCAACAGGCATTGGGTCGCCAGCACATGGCCGACCTCCGAGGTGCCGATGCCGAAGGCCAGGGCCCCGAAGGCCCCGTGGGTCGCCGTATGGCTGTCGCCACAGACCACGGTCATGCCCGGCTGGGTCAGACCCAGTTCGGGCCCCATCACATGGACCACGCCCCGGTCGCCGGAGCCCCAGCCGGCGAGCTCGATGCCGTGCCGGGCGCAGTTCTGTTCCAGCCGGTGCACCTGGGCCTCGGCCTCGGCGGTGACATAGGGGCGGTGCCCGTCCGGCCCGGCCGGCAGGGTCGGGGTCGAATGGTCCAGGGTGGCGAAGGTCCGGTCCGGCCGGCGCACCTTCAGTCCGCGCGCCTCGATCTCGGTGAAGGCCTGGGGGCTGGTGACCTCATGCACCAGATGCAGGTCGATATAGAGGACGCCGGGGGTCTCCGCCGTTTCCGGCACGACGACGTGGCGGTCCCAGACCTTGTCGAACAGGGTGCGGGGAGTCATTCGCCCCACCCGAAATTAGAGTCACGCCGCCGCATGCGCCGCTTCCCTTTGCGTCCCCACGCAGATGGCCACCAGTTCCGCGTCGTCGATCTCGCCGATCTCGTCGGCGCGGGTCTTGAAGGCGGCGAAGGCGGCGGTCAGGTGATCACCGACCAGCGGATAGCCCAGAACCTCGGCGCGCTTGGCCACGGCGGTCCGGCCCGAATGCTTGCCCAGGACGAAGAAACTGCCGGCGAAGCCGACGTCCTCGGGGCGCATGATCTCATAGGTGCGGGCGTCGGCGTACATGCCGTGCTGGTGGATGCCGGCCTCATGGGCGAAGGCATTGATGCCGACGATGGCCTTGTTGCGCACGATCGGCGAGTGGGTGATCTCGCTCAGCAGCCGGCTGGTCTCGACCAGTTTCGTCGCATCAACGCCGGTGGTGACCCCATAGCGTTCGGCCCGGGTGCGCAGCGCCATGACCACCTCTTCCAGAGCGGCATTGCCGGCGCGCTCGCCGATGCCGTTGATGGTGGATTCGACCTGCCGCACCCCGGCCTCGATCGCCGACAGGCTGTTGGCGACGGCCAGTCCCAGATCGTTGTGGCAGTGGGCCGAGAACACGACATGGGGGAAGCGGGGCCGGATCCGGTCGATCAGGAACCGGTACAGGCTGGCGATCTCGTCCGGCGTGGCATAGCCGACCGTATCGGGCACGTTCACAGTCGAGGCCCCGGCCGCGCAGGTCGCCTCCAGCACCTCGGCCAGGAACTCCGGCTCGGTGCGGATCGCGTCCTCGGCCGAGAACTCGACATCGTGGAAATGGGTCCGGGCGTATTCGACCGAGCGGACGGCCTGGGCCAGGACCTGGTCCGGGGTCATCCGCAGCTTGGCCGCCCGGTGGATCGGGCTGGTGCCGATGAAGACATGGCAGCGGCGACGCTTCGTGCCGCGCAGGGCCCGGTACGAAGCATCGATATCGGCCTCACTGGCCCGCGACAGGGAGCAGAAGACCGGACCGGAGTCGTCCTCGGCGATCTCGCCGACGACGGCGCGGATACAGTCCTCATCACCCGGCGAGGCGGCGGCGAAGCCGGCCTCCATGACGTCGACGCCCAGGGCCTTCAGCTGGCGGCCCATCCGCACCTTGTGCTCGGGCGACATGGAGAAACCCGGGGCCTGTTCGCCGTCGCGCATGGTGGTATCGAAGACGATGACCCGATTCGGGTCATGACCTACGCCGTCGGATACGGAGCCGCTCATGCCGCCACCCCGCTCTGGTAGCCATAGGTCGCGGCGGTGAAGCCGACACGGGTCGCCCCGACCAGTTTGTCGATCTGGCGGCCCAGGTTCTCGGTGCAGCGACCCGCGTCGCGGCCCCGGACCTGCAGCTGGACACGGCGCATGGTGCCTTCGTCCGACAGGCTCATGGCGTCGATGTGGAAACCGCGGCGCTCCACGAGACCGATGAGCCGCTGAAGCGAGCCGTCGGCCCGGTCAATCTGGATCTGCAGGGTCTCGCTCATGCCAGGTCTCCTTCGTCAAAGCGCGTGTCGTGCATCATCTCGCCGTTGGACTTGCCCGGGGGCACCAGCGGCCAGACGTTTTCTTTCGGGTCGATCAGGACGTGCATCAGGCAGGGGCCCGGGGCCGCCAGCAGGCGGGCGATGCCGTCGGTGACCTGATCGCGGCGGTCGATCATGAAGGCCTCGATGCCAAACGCTTGCGCCACGGCGACGAAGTCCGGGTTGTCCGACAGATCGACCTCGGAATAGTTCTCGGCGAAGAACAGCTCCTGCCACTGGCGCACCAGACCCAGGCTGGAGTTGTCCAGCAGCACGATCTTCAGGGCCACGCCGTAGCGGCGCAGGGTCGCCAGCTCCTGGATGTTCATCATGAAACTGCCGTCGCCCGAGACGGTGACGACGTGGGCGTCGGGGCTGGCCATCTTGGCCCCCAGACCGGCGGGCAGGCCGTAGCCCATGGCCCCCAGACCGCCGGAGGTCAGGTGGGCCTCGGGCCGCGAGAACTCGCAGTGCTGGGCCACCCACATCTGGTGCTGGCCGACGTCGCAGGCGGCCACGAAACTGTCGCCGGCGGCCCGGGACAGTTCGTTCAGCAGGGCCGGCGCATAGACCCCCTCGCCCGGCGCGTCGTAGCGGAAGGCGTTGCGGCGGGCGCTGGAGGTGCAGCGGATGACCCAGGGATCGATGGTCAGGGGCGCGACGGCGACCCGGGTCGTCAGGGCCTCGATACCGGCCTTCAGATCGCCGATGACCGGCACATGGACGGCTCGCAGCTTGTTGATCTCGGCCGGGTCGATGTCGAAATGCACGACCTTCGCATGGGGGGCGAACTCGTTCAGCTTGCCGGTGGCGCGGTCGTCGAAGCGGGCGCCGAACACGATCAGCAGATCGCTTTCCTGAACCGCCTCATTGGCCGCCTGGGTGCCGTGCATCCCCAGCATGCCCAGAAAGCCGGGCGCACCGGTCGGGATCGAGCCCAGGGCGTTCAGGGTCGAGACCGTGGGGATGCCGGTGCGTTCGGCGAAGTCGCGCAGGGCTGCGACCGCCCCGGCGATCTTCACCCCGCCACCGATGTAGATCAGGGGGCGTTCAGCCGCCCGGATCACCTGTTCGGCCTCGGCGATGGCGGCATGGTCCAGCGGCGCGGCCTCGTTCGGATAGGAAAAGCCGAAATCGTCGGACGTCATCCCGACCTGGATGTCCTTGGGCAGGTCGACCAGGACCGGGCCGGGCCGGCCGGAGCGGGCGACGTGGAACGCCTCCTCGATCACGGCGGGCACATCCGCCGGATCGCGCACGACCCAGCTGTGTTTCACCAGCGGCAGGGTGACGCCCAGGATGTCGATTTCCTGGAACGCGTCGGTCCCCATCAGATGGGTGGCGACATTGCCGGTGATGCAGACCATCGGCACCGAATCCATCATGGCATTGGCGATGCCGGTGATCAGATTTGTCGCCCCCGGGCCCGAGGTCGCCATGCAGACGCCGACCTTGCCGGTGGACCGGGCATAGGCGTCGGCCGCGAAGGCCGCACCCTGTTCGTGACGCACCAGGATGTGCTTCAGGCCCGACCCGGTCAGGGCGTCATAGACCGGCATGATCGCCCCGCCGGGATAGCCGAATACCACCTCGACCCCCAGCCGTTCCAGGGTCGAGACGAGCAGCCGCGCGCCGCTTCGGGGCGGGTTGGCAGCTTTGGCGGCAATGGCGGCAACGGCGGTCATGGCGGTTCTGAGTTCAGATTTTTTGCGGTTTGAAATCAGGCCGCTTCAGCGGTCTTGGGGGCGTGCAGCCAGGCCATCCGCTCGCGCAAACCCGCGCCGACGGACTCGATCAGATGCTCGCTGTCGGCCTTGACCAGGGCGTCATAGGCACCCTTGCCGGCCTCGTTCTCGGCGATCCATTCGCGGGCGAAGGTCCCGTCCTGGATCTCGGTCAGGATCTCCTTCATCCGGGCCCGGGTCTCGGCGTTGATCACGCGCGGGCCGCTGACGACCGAACCCCACTTGGCCGTCTCCGAGATGAACTCGTTCATCTTGGTGACGCCGCCCTCGTAGAACAGGTCCACGATCAGCTTCAGCTCGTGCATGCATTCGAAATAGGCGATCTCGGGCTGGTAGCCGGCCTCGACCAGGGTGGTGAACCCGCCCATGACCAGCTCCTTGGCCCCGCCGCACAGGACAGCCTGTTCCCCGAACAGGTCGGTCTCGGTCTCTTCCTTGAACGAGGTTTCCAGCAGGCCGCCGGTCGCGCCGCCAATGCCCTTGGCATAGCCCATGGCCCGGTCACGGGCCTTGCCGGTCGCATCCTGTTCGACGGCGAACAGGGCCGGAACGCCACGTCCGCGGGCATACTCACGGCGAACCAGATCTCCCGGACCCTTGGGGGCCACCAGGATGACATCCATGTCGGCGCGCGGCTGGACCCGGCCGTACAGGATCGAGAAGCCGTGCGCGAACAGCAGGGCCGACCCCTTCTTCGCATGGGGTTCGATGAAGTCCTTGTAGACCTGGGCCTGGGCCATGTCGGGCGTCAGGATGGCGATGATGTCCGCGCCCTTGACCGCTTCCGAGGGCTCGGCCGTCGCGATCCCGTCCTCGCTGGCATGCTTCCAGCCCTTGCCGCCGTGACGGACGCCGGCGACCACGTCGTGGCCCGAGTCCTTCAGGTTGCGGGCGTGGGCGCGGCCCTGCGAGCCATAGCCGATGATGGCGATGCGCTGGCCGGCGATGACGCCGGGACGGATGTCGTCGTTGGTGTAGATTTCCATGGCTCAGGCTTCCTGCGTCTGTCGTTGATCCGCGCGGACTTGAGCCGGCGGCGGGTTGGGAATGGTGACGGCCCCCTGCGCGGCCGAGGCCACGCTGGCGCGGTATTTGGCGAAGACCCCGGTCGCGGGGTTCAGCGGCGGGGCGACATGGCCGGTCCGGCGCGCGGCCAGATCGGCGGCGACGTCGATCCGGCGGGCCGAGACGTCGATGGTGATGCGGTCGCCGTCGCGGATCAGGGCAATGGGCCCCCCGGCCGCCGCCTCGGGCGAGACATGGCCCGCGACGAATCCATAGCTGGCCCCGGAGAAGCGGCCGTCGGTGATCAGGGCGACATCGTGGATGCCCCGGCCCTTCAGGGCGGCGGTGACCTGCAGCATCTCGCGCATGCCGGGGCCGCCTTTCGGGCCTTCGTAGCGGATGACGATGACGTCGCCCTCGCCGACCGAGCCGTCCTGGACGGCGTGGAAGGCTTCCTCCTCGGAATCGAACACACAGGCCGGGCCCTCGAACCGGTCGACCTTGTGGCCGGTCAGCTTGATGACGGCACCGTCGGGCGCGATGTCGCCGTAGATGACCGCGTAAGAGCCGCGCGGGCTGATCGGGGTCGAAGCGGCCGTCACGACCTGCTGGCCCGGGGTCTCTTCGGCCTCGGCTGCCTCGGCGAACAGGCTGCGACCGGAGACGGTGGGGGCGTTGACGATCAGGCCGGCCTCGGCCAGCCGCTGGGTCACCAGCCGGGTGCCTCCGGCGGCGTACAGATGGCTGGCCAGGAACCGCCCGCCCGGCTTCAGATCGCAGATGACCGGCGTGTCCTCGCAGGCGGTGTTGCAGTCCTCGACCCCGAACGCGATCCCCGCCTCGATGGCGATGGCCGTCAGGTGCAGCACCGCATTGGTCGAGCCGCCCGAGGCCGAGACGGCCGCGGCGGCGTTCTTCAGGCTGGCGCGGGTGATGTATTTGCGCGCCGTGTCCCCGGCGAAAACCCGCTCGACGATCAGCCGGCCGCAACGCTCACCCTCGGCCCCCTTGGCCGGGTCCACGGCGGGCACGTCATTGGCCCCCATGGGCGACAGGCCCATGACCGACAGGGCCATGGCCATGGTGTTGGCGGTGAACTGGCCGCCGCAGGCCCCGGCCCCGGGGCAGGCGGCCGCCTCGACGGCCTTCAGCCCGGCGTCGTCCAGCGCGCCCGCGCCGTGGGCCCCGATGGCCTCGAACACGTCCTGGATCGAGATCTCCTTGCCGGCGACGACACCGGGCAGGATGGTGCCGCCGTAGTAGACCAGACCCGGGATATCCATCCGGGCCAGGGCCATGGCGGCGGCCGGGATGGTCTTGTCGCAGCCGACGATACAGACGACGCCGTCCAGCTGATGGCCCTCGACGGCCAGCTCGATGGAATCGGTGATCACCTCGCGGCTGATCAGCGAGGCCTTCATGCCCGGCGTGCCCATCGAGATCCCGTCGGTGACGACGATGGTGTTGAAGTCGATCGGGAAGCCCCCGGCGGCGACGATGCCAGCCCGGACGTCCTTCGCCAGCCTGTCCAGATGCATGTTGCACGGCGTCACCGACGACCAGGTGTTGACCACCGCGATCATCGGCTTGTCGAAATCGGCGTCGTCCATACCGGCGGCGCGCAGATAGCTGCGGGCCGCCGCGCGGTTGGCACCGGCGGTCACGACCGCGCTGCGCCGGGGGGAGGCGGGGGCGGCGTCTTCAGGGGTGAAATCTTGCGTCATTGTCTTAAGGCGTTCCGGGAGGGGTCCGGGATCGCCGCAACAAAAAACCCGCTTCCTTTCGGGAGCGGGTGGCTGCGGGCGATCCTGATTTTGCTTGGGTTCAGGTCAGCTGCGTCCACACCGCTCCGGAGAGCAGGCCAAGGAGTACGCTGAGAATAAGGGTGGTCAGGGCCGCGGGCACCAGTGACGGGCGCGACGCAGCAACGGCGCGAGCCGTGCGGCGGATCGGGGTGTGGCGGTTCGGGTGGCTCACGGCCGGCTCCTGATTACCCGCACATAGGACCAGAGATCGCGGCGCCGCACAAGACGTTTGGGAAAAAACTTCCAATATCGGGACCCTGAAGGCTCCCGAAGGGTATTTCCACCCCCGGGGCGCGATCAGCCCGCGAAGGTCACCGTCTGGGCCACACTGCCGGGGCGAAACACAACCGTCCGGGTCACGCCCGATACGCGAATGTTGACCTGCTGCTCCTGGTCGTCGTGAACGCCCGGGAAGAAGTCGAGATCGACCCGGACCACCCGCACCGCCACCCCGGACGGCCCGCTGCCGGCATAGTCGACCCGGATATTGTCACCGGCCATGTCGGTCGCGGCATGGTCCAGATCGATGCGGGTGCCGTCCACCTCAAGCCGGAAGCGTCGGTCCAGATGGTCCTCCAGTGCCGCGACGGCCGCGGGATCGTCCAGCGTCGGCTGGGCGTCGGGAGCGACGGTCACCAGCGCCGGTTCGACATCATGGGCGGCGAAGCGGTGGGAGACCGTGACGGCGCCGGTGCGGGGATCGATCTCCACCACCGTCAGGCCGGCATGGCCGCGATGGGCCAGCACCGGCGTGGCGAGGACCAGACCGGCGGTGAGACCGGCCAGCAGGGTGCGTCGCTTCACGGCGTGACCCGCTGCGGACGCAGGCTGTCAGGGGTCACCCGGCGGTCGTCGTCGCGCATCCGGTTGGAGCCTTGCGGTCCCTGGGCCTGAAGCGGGACCAGGCTGGGCTGGATCGTCTGCGGGAAGCCGTTGTTGGCCCGGTTGGCGTCAGCGGTTTCCCACAGGGGATCCACCTCGGCCGAGACCAGGGTCTTTGACGACACATGCTGCCAGGTCACGCGCTGGCTGTTGCGGCGCCAGATCTCGGCCGGGATGCGGACGATCTCGTCGGAGCCGTCGGACCAGTTGAGCTTCAGGATGACCGGCATCACCAGTCCGCCCTTGTTGGAGAAGGTGAAGCGATAGACGTTGTCGTCAAACGTCAGGGCCTGACGGCGGTTGGCGTCCGCCTCGGCGGCAGTGCGGGCCCGCGCGGCATCCCGGCGCTGGCTGGCCGTAACCGTGAACGCATCGGTCTCGTCATAGTAATCGCGGACCGACGGATCGCGCTCGGCAAAGGTCTCGATCCCGCGGTTGTTGACGACGGTGCGCGATTCGGGCTCGGCCTCGAAGCGGGCGCGGGCAGCGCGGGCGCGATCATCAGGGTCGGTCGATTCCAGGGACACGGCGATGACGTTGTCCAGCGCGATATCGACGTGGTCGGTCGAGTAGAACCAGCCGCGCCAGAACCAGTCCAGGTCCATGCCCGAGGACTCCTCCATGGTGCGGAAGAAGTCATAGGGTGTCGGCCGCTTGAAGGCCCAGCGCTGCGCGTACTCGCGGAAGGCCCGGTCGAAGAGCTCACGGCCCATGATGGTCTCGCGCAGGATGTTCAGGGCGGTCGCGGGCTTGGCATAGGCGTTGGCACCGAACTGCAGGATGCTGTCCGACTGGGTCATGATCGGCACCTGATTTTCCGAGATCATGTATTCGACGATCTGGCGCGGCTCACCCCGGGCGGGGAAGTCGGCGTCCCACAGCTTCTCGGCCTGGTACTGCAGGAAGCTGTTCAGCCCCTCGTCCATCCAGGTCCACTGGCGTTCGTCGGAGTTGACCACCATCGGGAAATAGACGTGACCCACCTCGTGGATGATCACCCCGATCAGACCGGCCTTGGTCCGTTCCGAATAGGTCAGACTGCCGTCATCGCCCCGCAGCGGACGCGGCCCGTTGAAGGTGATCATGGGATATTCCATCCCGCCGACCGGACCGTTGACCGACTGGGCCGTGGGATAGGGATAGGTGATCGAGAACTGGTTGTAGACGTCCAGCGTATGGGCGACGGCCTTGGTCGACCAGGCGTCCCACAACGGCCGCGCCTCCTTGGGGAAGAAGGACATGGCCATCACCACCGGGTGCTCGGCGCTGTCCTGTTCGACCCCCATGGCGTCCCAGATGAATTTGCGACTGGAGGCGAAGGCGAAATCGCGGACGTTCTCGGCCGCAAAAGTCCAGGTGCGGGTGCCGGAACGGGCGGGGCTGGCCTCGGCGGCCGCAGCCTCGGCCGGCGTGACGATATAGACCGGCTCATCGGCGGTGCGGGCGCGATCGAGGCGTTCGCGCTGGGCAGCGGTCAGGATCTCGGGGTTCTGCAGGGCCCCGGTGGCCGAGACCTGATGGTCGGCGGGGGCGGTGATCGAGACATTGTAGTCGCCGAACTCCAGGGTGAACTCGCCTGCCCCCAGGAACTGGGCGTTATGCCAGCCCTCATAGTCCGAGTAGACGGCCAGGCGCGGGAACCACTGGGCGGCGAGGAAGATGCAGTTCCCGTCCTCCCAGGCCTTGGTGAAACACTCATAGCCGCTACGGCCGCCCACGACATTGGTCTCGGGCAGCGGCAGGGTGAAGGCGAGGGTGAATGTGAAGCTCTGCCCCGTTGCCAGGGTCTGCGGCAGTTCGATGCGCAGCAAGGAGTCGGTGATCGAGAACGGCAGGTCCCGGCCGTCCGGCCCGGTGATCTTCAGATCGTTGAAGCCGCCTTCCCATTCCTGGAAGCGCTGCACCCGCAGCACCTCGCCGACGGACAGGGTGGTGTTGTCCCCAACGGTGCGGCTGCGCTCGGCCAGGGAGGCGCGGCGGTAGTTCTGCTGGTCCAGCAACAGCCACAGATACTGCAGGCCATCGGGCGAATTGTTGGTGTAGGTGATGGTCTCCACACCCGTCAGCGACCGCTCCCGCTCGTTCAGGGTGACGTCGATGTCGTAGTCGACCTTCTGCTGCCAGTAACGGTGGCCGGGAGCCCCCGAGGCGTTGCGATAATCGGTCGGGGTGGGCCAGTCCTCGCCCTCGAACTGGCGAAACTTGTCGTCGAAGGTGCCGACGGTCTGCTGCACCGGGCCCTGACTCACCTGGGCCTGGGCCACACCGGCGAACGCAGCACACAGCGCCGCGACAACAATCATAACCCGCATACAGGAACCCCGACCAGACAGAACAGCGGGTGGGACCTTAGACACAGGCCGCCCTCGCGCAAGCACGGCAGGATTAACTTCCGGCAATGTCACGGCGAGCGGCTCAACCGTCGACGAGATCCTGAAGCAGTCTGGCGATCCGCGCCTTCATCCGTTCACATTCGTCGGGGGTCATGTTCAGCCCGCCGGACAGGTCCCGGCTTACAGCGACGCCCATCATCAACCCTGCCGCAATCCGCACCCGCACGACTGCATCCTCTCCTCCCATCCATTCCGTGAACGGCTGATAGAAGCCCTCCGCGGAGGCCTGCTGCACCACCTCGGCGGCCTTGGGTGATGAGGCCGAGCGCAGCATGATCAACAGCCAGGCAAGCTTGTTTTCCTTGCGGGGCCCATAAACGAGGTCATGGGCGACCCGCTCCCCGAACGTCGCGCGGTCGCCCTCCATGAGCTCCCGGCCATTGCCGCAATCATCGATCACGGCGCGAAAGAGTTCTTCCTTGGAACCGAAATAACGGGAGATCAGGGCCGGATCGACGCCCACGTCGCGGGCGACGTCGCGTATGCCAACCTGCTCATACGACTCTGCGGTGAACCGCTGGCTGGCCGCATCAAGAATGGCCGCCCGTGTTGCCGCAGCGTTTCTCGGGCGAGGGCAAGCGGCGAAACTCAATGTGATCTCCGGATAGCCATGCACCGCGTATGGCTATGTCATCGCCTGTTGACAAGCAAAGTTTGCGGCACCAGTAAGTCAACAGGCGATGACCGGACTCCTCCCCCCGTGTGTCCGGTCGCGCCAGACAGGGAATTCGCCCCACCGGGAGAGTGCGCGCATGCGCAGGCTGAAGATTGTTGCCGTGTCCGTCATGCTGACGGGCGCGCTTTACGGCTGTTCGCAGCGTTCCGAGGCGCAGGGCCCACCCCCTGCCGCGCCGGTCACCGTGGCCGTGCCCCTGGCCGAGCGGGTCGTCGACTGGGACGATTTCACCGGCCGGTTCGAGGCCACCTCCTCGGTCGAGGTGCGGGCCCGCGTGGGCGGCTTCATCCAGTCTGTGCATTTCCGTGACGGCGACGTCGTCCGGCGGGGCCAACTGTTGTTCACCCTTGATCCCCGACCCGCCCAGGCGCAGCTGGCCGCCGCCCGGGCCAGCCTGACGCAGGCTGAAGCCCAGTTGTCACTGGCGCGCACCACCCTGACCCGCTCCGAAGGTCTTCTGGCCAGCCAGGCCGTCAGCCAGGCCGAGGTCGACGCCAACCGGGGTGCAGTCCAGACCGCCCAGGCGAGCGTCGCCTCCGCCCAGGCCAATGTCCGCGCCCGCCAGCTTGAACTCGAATTCACCCGTGTCACCGCCCCGTCGTCGGGCCGGGTTTCGGACCGACGGGTCGATCCGGGCAATGTGATTGCCGGCGGGTCATCGGCCGCCGACGTCCTGACCACGATCGTCTCTTCCGCCCCGATCTATTTCGTTTTTGAAGGGTCCGAGGCCCTGCTGCTGAAATACCAGCGCGACGCCCGCGCCGGCCGCTCGGCCCCGGTCCGGATCCGCCTGCAGGACGAGAGCGATTTCAGCCGCTCGGGCACGCTGGATTTCACCGACAACGCCGTCGATCCGGCCTCGGGCACCATCCGCCTGCGGGCCGTCATTCCGAACGGCGACGGCTTCCTGAAGCCCGGCATGTTCGCCCAGGGCCGTGTGGCCGGTGCCGGGGCCTATGACGCCCTTCTGGTGCCGGATTCGACCATCGGTACGGATCAGGGCCGGCGCGTCGTCTCGGTCGTGGCGGCGGATGGTTCGGTGACCCAGACCCCGATCCAGACCGGCCCTCTCGTGGACGGGCTCAGGGTCATCCGCTCGGGCCTGCGCCCCACCGATCGCATCATCATCGACGGTCTGCAGCGGGCCATGCCCGGGACCAAGGTGGCCCCCACCAACGGCCGCATCGCGCGCCAGCCTCGCACGGAGACCGCTCCGACCACCCTGGCGCCACCCGCGGCGACCGGCACGTCAGCGGGTGCCCTGACCCAATCCGTCGCCGTCGGCGACTGAGGCCCCACTCATGAACATCTCGCGCTTCTTCATCGACCGGCCGATCTTCGCGGTCGTCCTGTCGGTGTTCATCACCCTGATCGGGGTCTTCGCCTACCCGCTGCTGCCGCTGGCGCAGTATCCGGACATCGCGCCGCCCACGATCACCGTTACGACGGCCTATGCGGGGGCCTCGGCCGAGACCCTGGCTGAAACCGTCGCGGCCCCGATCGAGCAGGAGGTGAACGGTGTCGAGGGGATGCTCTACATCTCGTCGTCCTCGACCTCCGACGGGGCGGTCGCGATCACGGTGACCTTCGCGCCCGGCACGGACCTGGATTCCGCCCAGGTGCTGGTCCAGAACCGCGTTGCCCTGGCCGAGCCCCGCCTGCCTGAAGCGGTGCGTCAGGTCGGCGTGGTCGTGAATAAGCAGGAATCCGGCTTCCTGATGATCCTCGGCCTGACGTCTCCGGGAGGGGTGCTGGATAACGACTATGTCGGAAACTACGCGAACTCGACCCTGCGCGACCGCCTGCTGCGGATCGAGGGTGTGGGCAATGTCACCATCTTCGGGGGTGGCAACTATTCGATGCGTGTCTGGATCGACCCGGCCAAGGCCGCCGCGCGCGGGCTGAACGCTTCCGACATCACCGCCGCCCTGCGCGGTCAGAACATCCAGGCCGCCGCAGGTTCGATCGGCCAGCCGCCGTTCGCCACCAATGCCTCGGCCTTCCAGCAGCCGATCCAGGTCCAGGGCCGTCTTTCGACGCCCGAGGAATTCTCCGACATCGTCATCAAGACGGACGCCGAGGGACGCGTCACCCGGATCCGCGATGTCGCCCGGGTCGAGCTGGGAGCCCAGGATTACGGTATCCAGGGCTATTTCGACGGCCAGCGCGGCGTCGGCATCGCCATTGTGCAACAGCCGGGCGCGAACGCCCTGGGCACCGCCGAGCGCGTGCTGGCCGAGGTGGAGGCCCTGAAGGCCACAGCACCGCAAGGCCTTGAGATCGGCGTTCCCTACAATCCGACCGAGTTCGTCGCCGCCTCGGTCGAGTCGGTCCAGCACACCCTGATCGAGGCCGTCATTCTGGTGGTGCTGGTCGTGCTGGTGTTCCTGCAGTCGTGGCGCGCCGCGATCATTCCCATTGTGGCCATCCCGATCGCCCTGGTCGCCACCTTCGCCGTTCAGCTGGCGCTCGGCTATTCGATCAACTCCCTGTCGCTGCTGGCCCTCGTGCTGGCGGTCGGGATCGTGGTCGATGACGCCATCGTCGTGGTCGAGAATGTCGAGCGCTACATCCGCGAAGGCCTGTCGCCGAGAGAGGCCGCCTACAAGTCCATGCAGGAAGTGTCCGGGGCCCTGATCGCCATCGGTCTGGTGCTGGTCGCCGTCTTCATTCCCACGATGTTCGTGCCCGGCATCCCCGGCATCTTCTACCGCCAGTTCGCCGTGACGATTGCCGCCGCGACCGTCGTGTCCCTGTTCGTCTCCCTGACCCTTTCGCCGGCCATGGCGGCCCTGCTGCTCAAGCCGCACACCGCTCATGACGAGGAGGCCGCCCGTCCGCAAACAGCCTTTGGCAAGGCGAAATACTATGCCGGCTGGGCCGGTCGGAAGTTCAACGAGAGCTTCGACTGGCTGTCCGATCGGTACGGCCGTCTGACGGCTCGCCTCGTGCGCACGGTGGCCGTCGTTCTGGTGGTCTATATCGGCCTGCTGGGTCTGACGACATGGCGGCTGATCGACACTCCGTCCGGCTTTATCCCGGAACAGGATCAGGGTTTCCTGATCGGCGTCGTCCAGCTTCCGGCGGGCTCCTCGCTTGAGCGCACCCGCCAGGTGATGGAACGGGCCCGCGTCATTATCGAAGGCACAGAAGGCGTCGACGGGACCGTGGCCTTTGCCGGCCTCGACGGCACCAGTTTCTCGTTCGGGTCCAATGCCGCGACCCTGTTCGTGCGCCTGAACGACTTCGATGACCGCGAGACGCGCGAGACCGGGGCGGCCGCCCTGGCCGGTGCCATCACGGGGGCCGCAGCCGGTATCCAGGATGCGAACATCTTCGTCATCGCGCCTCCGGCCATCCAGGGTCTGGGGACCGGCAACGGCTTTTCGATGATGATCCAGGACACCTCCGGTGCCGGCTATGGCCCGCTGGAAGGGGCCACCTACGCCATGATGGGCGCGGCCGCCCAGGCTCCCACCGAGGTGCAGCAGGTGTTTTCCACCTACAACACCGCCTCGCCGCGCGTGGAAGCCGATGTCGACCGGGACCGGGCGCTGATGATGGGCGTGCAGCCGTCGGATGTGTTCACCACCATGGGCATCTATCTGGGCTCGTCCTACGTCAACGATTTCAACATGCTGGGTCGGACGTTCCGGGTCACCGCCCAGGCCGAGCCCGCCTATCGCGACGACGTGGCCGACATCGGCAACCTGAAGGTCCGGTCGTCCTCCGGAGCCATGGTTCCACTGGGTTCGGTCGCCACCCTGCGGGAAAGCTCGGGCCCGTCGCGGATCGTGCGCTACAACCTTTATCCCGCCGCCGAACTGCAGGGACAGGGGGCACCCGGTGTCTCCTCCGGCGAGGCCCTGGGGATCATGGAAGCCATGGCCGGCCAGGCCCTTCCGCCCGGATTCTCCTATGAGTGGACCGGTCTGGCCTATCAGGAAAAACAGGCCTCGGGCGGCGCGACCATCATCTTCGCGGTGGCGGTCCTGCTCGTCTTCCTGGTGCTGGCTGCCCAGTACGAGGCCTTCACCCTGCCGCTGGCAGTGATCCTGATCGTGCCGATGTGTCTGCTGGCCGCCATGCTGGGGGTCAATGCGCTGGGACTGGACAACAACATCCTTGTCCAGATCGGACTGGTGGTCCTGATCGCGCTTGCGGCCAAGAATGCCATCCTGATCGTCGAGTTCGCCAAACAGCAGGAAGAGCACGGACTGGACCGCTGGGACGCCGCCGTCGCGGCGGCCCGGATCCGCCTACGCCCCATTCTGATGACCTCCTTCGCCTTCATTCTGGGCGTCCTGCCCCTGGTGCTGGCCAAGGGCGCGGGGGCCGAGATGCGTCAATCGCTCGGGGCCGCCGTCTTCTTCGGCATGATCGGGGTCACTATCTTCGGCCTGCTGTTCACACCGGTCTTCTATGTGATCTGCCGGGGCCTGGCCGCACGCCTGCCGCAGCGGGACCCGGCGCTCGCCGAGGCACCGCACACAGGCTCCCCCTCTGATGATGCCCTCCACCCGTCCACGTCGGCCCTGAACGCGCCGCGCGCCGGAGACGCCGCATGACTTTCCGCCTTTCCCCCATCCTGACCGCCTGTGCCGCCTCCGCCCTGTTGGCAGCATGCGCCGTCGGGCCGAAGGCACCCGATGCCTCTCTCCCCCCCATGGCGTCGGGTGCCTTCGTAAGTGTGACCCCGGGCACTGCAAACGCTGCCGTGGTCAGCAGTCCGGTGCGTGATGACTGGTGGCGGCTGTATGCCGATCCGACGCTGGACGGCCTGATCGAGCAGGCGTTTGCGCAAAACAACGAGCTGGAAGCGGCCGTGGCCAACCTGCGCGCCGTGCGCGCCAGTCTGTCCGAGGCCCGCGCAGGCCGCCTGCCGACGACCAATGCGAATGCCGCCGGGTCCTACGGCCGGGCCTCGGCCAATTCCGGGACGATCCCGGGGGTCACGGGCGGCGAGCCGCTGGACGAGACCGAACTGTATGATGTCGGTCTGGACGTTGCCTATGAGATCGATCTGTTCGGTCGCGTCGGATCGACCATCCGTGCGGCCCGGGCCGATGCGGATGCCCAGGCCGCCGCACTGGACGTCATTCGGGTGTCGGTCGCCGCCGAGACCGCCCGCGCCTACGCCGACGCCTGTTCGGCCAATGCCCAGATCCTTGTCGCCGAACGCAGTCTTGAGCTGCAGCAGGACACGGTCGACCTGACCCAGCGATTGCTGGAAGGCGGAGCCGGCACCGGGCTGGACACGGCACGCGCCCGCTCCCTGCTGGCCTCGACCCGCGCGACCCTGCCGACCCTGCGGGCCCAGCGCGACGGGGCGCTGTATCGTCTGTCGACCCTGACCGGTGTGACGCCGGCCGAAGCGTCCGGCGCGGCGCGCGCCTGTGTACGTCCGCCGCAACTGTCGCAGCCGATCCCGGTCGGGGACGGAGCGGCCCTGCTGGCCCGCCGCCCCGATGTCCGTCAGGCCGAACAGGCGCTGGCTGCCGCTGCGGCGAGGGTGAATGTGGCGACCGCGTCGCTGTATCCGACCATCAGCCTCGGCGGTGCGGTCGGCACGACGGCCGCCGATGCCGGTGACCTCGGCGACGACGGCGCGTTCAACTTCTCGGTCGGGCCGCTGATCAGCTGGAGCTTCCCCAACATCCTCGTGGCCCGGGCCCGGATCGCGGCGGCGGACGCTCGCACGGACGCCGCGCTGGCCAGCTTTGACCAGACCGTACTGCTGGCCCTGCAGGAGACCGAGACGGCCCTGACCAACTATGCCAACGAACTGGATCGTCGGGCCGCCCTGACCGAGGCGCGCGATCAGGCCGCCAATGCGGCGCGTCTGGCCCGGCTGCGGTTCGACGCCGGAGCCGACAGCTTCCTGACCGTGCTGGACGCCCTGCGCACCCAGGCCAGCGCGGACGCGACGCTGGCCCAGTCTGAAGCCCTGGTCACCACCTATCAGATCGCCCTGTTCAAGGCGCTGGCCGGCGGATGGCAGGGCGAACGCTGATCTGCCGATGATTCCGATGCTGCGCGGCACCCTGCCGGAAGCCTGGAACGCAGATTGAATTGTCCGAAACAGGCGCTGAACGCGCACGTTCCGTGCATGTGACGCTTCATCCGACCCCTGAGCGGGGAAATCGTTTGCGCTGACGGCCCTGCCTCGGTTTATATGTTGCCATGCAACAGAAAGGCCCAGCTGGACCCAAGGGGTTCGTCGTTCAACCGCGCCGCCTGCCCAAGGCGGAGGCGGCCGTGCGCGTGCAGGATTTTGGCGAGATCATCGTCAAACCGACGCCGGAAAACCTCGAGACCCAGGCGGGGCGCTGTACCGACTGTGGCGTGCCGTTTTGCCAGACGGCGTGCCCGCTTCAGAACAACATCCCCGACTGGCTGGGACTGTCGGCCGAGAACGAACTGCGCGAAGCGTGGAAGATCGCCTCGGCCACCTCGACCATGCCCGAGATCTGCGGCCGCATCTGTCCGCAGGACCGGCTGTGCGAGGGCTCCTGCACCCTGAACCAGTCCGGCTGGGAAGCCGTGACCATCGGGTCGGTCGAGGCCTTCATCGGCGACACCGCCTTCGACAACGGCTGGGTCGAGCCGATCCGGCCGCTGCACGAGCGCCCCGAGAGCGTCGGCATCGTCGGGGCCGGCCCCGCCGGCATGGCGGCCGCGGACCGGCTGCGTGAGCAGGGCTATCAGGTGACCGTCTATGACCGGCATGACCGGCCAGGCGGCCTGCTGATCTATGGCATCCCCGGCTTCAAGCTGGAGAAGCGGGTCGTGCAGCGGCGGATCGATCGGCTGATCGACGGCGGCGTCACCTTCGTGACCAACTGCGACGTCGGCACGGACATCACCCTGGCCGAACTGCGCGAGAAGCATGACGCGGTCCTGCTGGCCATGGGGGTCTATCAGGCCCGGGCGCTTCAGGTCCCCGGGGCCGGTCCGGGCGACACCCTCCCGGCGCTCGAGTTTCTGATCCACCAGAACCGGCGCGATCTGGGCGAGGCGGACGACGACACCGGGCATCACGCCAGGGGGCGCAATGTCGTCGTCATCGGCGGAGGCGACACGGCCATGGACTGTGTGCGGACTGCCATCCGTCAGGGCGCGAACAGCGTCACCTGCCTGTATCGCCGCGACCGCGAGAACATGCCCGGTTCTGCCCGTGAGGTGCTGAACGCCGAGGAAGAAGGCATCCATTTCGAATGGCTGGCCGCGCCCAAGGCCCTGATGTCACGCGGCGGAAGCGTCTCGGCCGTCCGGGCCGCGCGCATGGCCCTGTCCGAGCCCGAGTTCGGCAGGCGCCGCGAGATCGTTCCGGTCCCGGGCGCCGACTTCGACCTGCCGGCCGATATGGTGATCGAGGCCCTGGGCTTTGAGCCCGAGGCCTTTGCCGCCCACCACGACGAGCTCAGCCTGACCGAATGGAATACCGTGGCCACAGCCCGGTCCGGTTTCGCCACCAGCCTGCCGGGCGTCTATGCCGCCGGAGACGCGGTGCGCGGAGCCTCGCTGGTGGTCTGGGCCGTGCGCGACGGCCAGGACGCCGCCGCCGAGATCGATCGTTACCTCAAGGCCCGCACGCAGGAGCAGGCGGCATGACCTGGTTGACGCAATACACGGCCGATCGGCAGCGGCTGATCGACGCCCACGCCTATGAGCCGGCCTCGGAAAAGGACGCCTGCGGGGTCGGTCTGGTCGCCGCCATCGACGGCAAGCCGCGCCGCGAGGTGGTCGAACTGGCGATCAAGTCGCTGAAGAACGTTGCCCACCGGGGTGCGGTCGATCCGGACGGCCTGTCCGGCGACGGAGCCGGCCTGATGGTCGAGGCTCCGCAGGCGTTCTTCGCCGAACAGGTGCGGGTCATCGGCCAGACCCTGAGGCCCGGGCCGATCGCGATCGGCCAGATCTTCCTGCCGCGCACCGATCTGGGGGCCCAGGACCGGGCCCGCGCCATCGTTGAGACCGAGGTGCTGCGCGCCGGGTTCTTCATCTATGGCTGGCGCCAGACGCCGATCGACCTGCGTGTGGTGGGATCGAAGGCCGATGCGACCCGGCCCGAGATCGAGCAGATCATGCTGGCCGCTCCGGCGGAGCTGGCCGGACCCGAGGACCGCGAGGCGCTGGAGCGGGAGCTCTATCTGTGTCGCCGCCGCATCGAGGGGGCGATCGCGGCCGAAAGCGTGCCCGGATTCTACATCTGCTCCCTGTCGGCCCGGTCGCTGATCTACAAGGGGATGGTCCGCGCCGAGCTGCTGGACCAGCTGTACCCCGACCTGCTGGATCCGACCTTCCAGGCCGCCTACGCCATCTTCCATCAGCGCTATTCGACCAACACCTTCCCCGAGTGGCGACTGGCCCAGCCGTTCCGGATGCTGGCCCACAATGGCGAGATCAACACGCTGAAGGGCAATCTGAACTGGATGCGGTCCCACGAGATCCGCATGACGGCCCAGGCGTTCGGTGACCGGGACGGCGAGGTCAAGCCGGTGGTCCAGCCGGGCGGGTCGGACTCTGCGGCGCTGGACAATGTGTTCGAGGTTCTGGTCCGGGCCGGTCGTCCCGCACCCATGGCCAAGGCCCTGCTGATCCCCGAGGCCTGGGCCCGCGACGAGGGCCTGATGAAGGCCGAGCACCGCGCCCTGTATGCCTATTGCAATGCGGTGATGGAGCCGTGGGACGGCCCGGCGGCCATCTGCGCCACCGACGGACGCTGGATCGTCTGCGGCAAGGACCGCAACGGTCTGCGGCCCCTGCGCGCCATGGAGACGCACGACGGCCTGCTGCTGGCAGGCTCCGAGGCGGGGCTGGCCGGACTGCCGGAATCCCGCATCAAGCGCCGCCTGCCGATCGGGCCGGGCCGGATGATCGTCGCCGATCTGCAGACGGGTGTGATCCTGGACGAGACCCAGGCGATCGACGCCCTGGCCGCCGACCATCCCTATACGGAATGGCTCGAGAACATGGTCGATCTGGAAAGCCTGATCGGACCGGGTCCCGAGCCCCGCGCCGCGACCGGCGAGGCCCTGACGCGCCGCCAGATCGCCGCCGGCTTCAGCCGCGAGGATCTGGATCTGCTGCTGGATCCCATGATCATGGACGGCAAGGAGGCTGTCGGCTCGATGGGCGACGATACGCCCCCGGCTGTGCTGTCCGCCCTGCCCCGGCCCCTGGCCCACTATTTCCGCCAGAACTTCAGCCAGGTCACCAATCCGCCCATCGATCCGCTGCGCGAAGCGGGGGCGATGAGCCTGAAGACCCGGTTCAAGAACCTGGGCAATATCCTTGCCGAGGAAGAGGCCCAGACGAACGTCTTCGTGCTGGACTCACCCGTCCTGACCACCGGCATGTACGAGCGGATGCTGGACGTCGTCGGGGCCGGCTCGACCGTGGTGATCGACTGTTCCTATCCGTTGCCGGCCAACGACGATCGCCCCGGCGCGGGCCTGCGCACCGCGCTGGACCGGATCAAGGCGGAGGCCGAAGCGGCGGTGCGCGGCGGATGCGGCCTGATCGTGGTGACCGATGAACGGGCCTCGGAGGGCCGGATTTCCGTGCCGATGATCCTGGCCGCGGCCGGGGTTCACGGCCGCCTGACCGACACGGGACTGAGGAGCTTCGTCTCCATCGTGGTGCGGTCGTCGGAAGTGCTCGATCCACACGGGTTCGCGGTCCTGATCGGGGTCGGCGCCACAGCCGTGAACCCGTGGCTGGCGCAGGAGATGTTCCAGGAGCGGCTGGATCGCGGGGCCTATCCGGGCCTGTCGCTGCGCGACGCCTGTCTGAACTACAAGGCCGCGCTGGAAGCGGGTCTGATGAAGACGCTGGCGCGCAAGGGCATCAGCGTCATCTCCGCCTATCGCGGCGGCTGCGAGTTCGAGGTGCTGGGCCTGTCGCGCGCCGTGACGGCCGAGTTCTTCCCCGGTGCCCCGTCGCGCATTTCCGGCATCGGTCTGGCCGGGCTGGAGCGGGCGGCGATCCAGCGGCACGCCGCTGCATGGACCGAGGCGACGCCGTCGCCGGCTGTGGGCGGCTTCTTCCGCATCCGTGCGGGTCAGGAGGCCCACGCCCATGATGCGAAGACCATCCACCTGCTGCAGGACGCCTGCAATCGCGGCGACTATGGCCGGTTCAAACAGTATTCCGAAGCCGTGCGCGACCAGCCCGATCTGGCCCCGCGCGACCTGCTGGACTGGCGTGAGGGTCTGACGCCCATTCCGGTGCAGGAAGTCGAGAGCGTCTCGGACATCCGCAAGAGGTTCCTGACACCCGGCATGTCCCTGGGGGCCCTGTCGCCCGAGGCGCACGGAGTCCTGAACGTGGCCATGAACCGGATCGGGGCCCGCTCGGTCTCGGGCGAGGGCGGCGAGGATCCGGACCGCTACGCCACCCGTCCGGACGGCGACAATATGAACTCGGCGGTCAAACAGATCGCCTCGGGCCGGTTCGGCGTCACGGCCGAATATCTGAACCAGTGCCGCGAGATCGAGATCAAGATCGCCCAGGGAGCCAAGCCCGGCGAGGGCGGTCAGTTGCCCGGGTTCAAGGTCACCGAATTCATCGCCCGGATGCGCCATTCGACGCCGGGCACCACCCTGATCAGCCCGCCGCCGCACCACGACATCTATTCGATCGAGGATCTGGCGCAGCTGATCTACGATCTGAAGTCGATCAATCCGGACGCCCGGGTGACGGTGAAACTGGTCAGTGCCTCGGGCATCGGGGCCATTGCCTCGGGTGTGGCCAAGGCCAAGGCCGACTGTATCCTGATTGCGGGTCACAACGGCGGCACCGGAGCCTCCCCCCAGTCCTCGATCAAGCACGCCGGCCTGCCATGGGAAATCGGTCTGGCCGAGACCCATCAGGTGCTCAGCCTGAACAACCTGCGCAGCCATGTGGTGGTCCGCGCCGACGGCGGGATGCGGACCGGGCGCGACATCGTCATCGCCGCCATCCTGGGCGCCGAGGAGTTCAACATCGGCACCGCCAGCCTGATCGCCATGGGCTGTCTGATGGTGCGCCAGTGCCACTCCAACACCTGTCCGGTCGGGGTCTGCTCACAGGACCCGCGCCTGCGCGAGAAGTTCACCGGTACGGCCGACAAGGTCGTCAACCTGTTCAGCTTCATCGCCGAAGAGGTCCGCGAATACCTGGCCATGCTGGGGGCGCGGTCGCTGGACGAGATCGTCGGCCGAACCGACCTGCTTCGGCAGGTCCGGCGCGGGGGCAGCCATCTGGACGATCTGGATCTGAACCCCCTGCTGGTTCGGGTCGAGGCGGCCGAGAAGAAGCTGTGGGCCGAGAAGGGCCGGGCCGAGGTGCCAGGCACGCTGGACGCCCGCGTCCTGAACGACGCCTGGGCCTTCCTGGACCGGGGCCAGACCTCGGAACTGACCTATCCGATCTCCAACGTCATGCGCACCATCGGCGCGGGCGTGTCCTCCGCCATCGTTCGCCGCTGGGGACCGACCGGTCCGACCGGAGTCCTGACCCTGAAACTTCAGGGCTCGGCCGGCCAGTCGTTCGGGGCCTTCGGTGCCAAAGGTCTGAAGCTTGAACTGACCGGCGAGGCCAACGACTATGTCGGCAAGGGCCTGTCAGGGGCCAAGATCGTGGTGAAACCGGTGGAATGGCGCGAGCACCAGCCGGCCATCGGCAACACCACCCTGTACGGGGCGACTTCGGGTCGGCTGTTCGTGGCCGGGTCCGCCGGCGAGCGGTTCGCCGTCCGCAACTCGGGGGCCGAGGCCGTGGTCGAAGGGGCGGGTGCCCATGCCTGCGAGTATATGACCGGCGGCCGTGTCGCGATCCTCGGGCCCGTCGGCTGGAACCTGGCGGCCGGGATGTCCGGCGGCGAGCTGTTTGTTCTGGACGAAGCGGGACGCACGGGTCTGGCCCTGAACGGCGATCTCGCAGCCTTCGCCCCGGTCACGGCCGCGGCGGGCGAGCGGCTGAAAGCCCTGGTCGAGGCGCATCTGGCGGCGACCGGATCACCGCTGGCGCGCCGGCTGTTGTCCAGCTGGGCCGACAATGTGAAACGCTTTGTCCGGATTGTGCCCAAACCGGTAGCGGAGGCCGAAGGCAAGCTTGAGGCCGGTCAGGCGGTCCCCGCGTGACGACCGCAGTCGTCCCGGTGCTTCTGGCCCATCAGGCCCCACTGGCGCTGGACGGGGCGGCGACGGGGTGGATCCTCGTCTCCACGGCGCTGGTGTTGATGATGACCCTGCCCGGGCTGGCCCTGTTCTACGGGGGCATGGTCAGGAAGAAGAACATCATCGCCACCATCGCCTCGTCCACGGCGGCGCTGATGGTGGTGACGGTGCTGTGGTTCGTGGCTGGCTACAGCCTGTCGTTCGGCTCCAGCGGCCCGGCCACCAATGGCTGGATCGGCGGCCTTGAGGCCCTGTTCCTCGACGGCGTGCGGATCAACACCGCCCACAGCCTTGCGCCCGGCCTGCCGGAATATCTGTGGATCGCCTATCAGCTGACCTTCGCCATCATCACCCCGGCCCTGATCGCCGGGGCCTTTGCCGAGCGGATGAAATTCTCCGCGAGCCTGCTCTTCTTCGGCCTGTGGCATCTGATCGTCTATGCGCCGATCTGCCATCAGGTCTGGGGCGGCGGCTGGCTGGGGTCCTGGGGCGTTCTGGACTTCGCCGGCGGGGCGGTGGTGCACGTCAACGCGGGCGTCGCCGGTCTGGTCTGTGCGCTGGTCCTGGGTCCCCGCCACGGGTTCGGAAGGGACAATATGGCTCCGGCGAACCTGGCCTATACCGCCATCGGCACAGGGCTGCTGTTTGTCGGCTGGCTGGGGTTCAATGCCGGCTCGGCCTGGGCCGCAGATGGCATCGCGGCGGTCGCGGCACTGAACACCCTGATCGCTCCGGCGGCGGCAGCGCTGGGTTGGATGACCGTCGAATGGATCGACAAGAAGCGCCCCACCCTGCTGGGCCTGCTGTCCGGCATCGTCGGCGGTCTGGTGGCCATCACCCCGGCGGCGGGGTTCGTCGACCCCCGGGGAGCCTTCCTGATCGGCCTGATCGGTGGCCCGGCCTGCTATGCCGGCGCGGTCTGGCTCAAGCACGCCCTGAAGTATGACGACAGTCTGGATGCCTTCGGCATTCACGGTGTGGGCGGTATCGTCGGGGCGATCCTGACCGGCGTCTTTGCCACCACCGCCATCAATGGGGTGGCCGAAGGTGCCGATGTGATCAAACAGATCGCGGGCCTGGGTGCGGTCATGGCGTGGAGCGCGGCCGGGACCTTCCTCGTACTGATGGTCTGCAAATTCACCACCGGTCTACGCGTGCCACGGGACGGCGAGGTCGAGGGTCTCGACTACTCCCAGCACGGCGAGAGCCTGCACTAGCCTCAGGAAATGCGGAAGGCGGCCTCGGTCCGGACGATCCAGTCCCGCACGGCGGGATAGGCCTCCAGATCAAAGCCGCCTTCGCCAGCGACCCGGGTGTAGGCGACCAGCGCAAGGTCGGCGAGTGTCGGCCCCGCCCCGCCCGCAAGCCAGTCATCCTCCGCCAATGCGGCCTCCATGCGGGCGAGCGCGGCATGACCACGCTCCATCAGACGCGGCTCGATCCGGTCCGCATCCCAGCCCAGATAGGCCCGCTGAAACCGCGCCACAGCGACATAGGGTTCATGGCTGTACTGTTCCCAGAACAGCCATTCGAACATCCGGGCCCGCGCCCAGCCGTCGGTCGGGATCCAGGGGCTGTCTTCCGCCAGATGGAGCAGGATGGCGTTCGACTGCGCCAGGACCCGTCCATCGTCGAGCACAAGGGTCGGGACCTGACCGGCCGGATTGAGGGCGAGGAAGGCCGGGGTCCGGCTTCCGCCCGCCAGAATATCGACCTCGACCCAACTGTAGTCACGCCCCATGAGATCCAGCATCCACTTGACCTTCAAGCAGTTTCCGGATCGGATATCACCATGGAGAGTAAGCATCGTTGCCCTGTACAGATTCGCTGACTGAACCGGACTGCTAGCCCGGATTGGGCCATGAACCAACGGGAGCCGCGCTCTTCTCTCGCAACCATTGACTGATTCACCAGCGATTGTGGACCGGACATCGGGGCAAGGCGGTTGCCACAATGTCGCCATCCCGCGACGCGACACCGGCGGAGTCGGTGCCTTCCCAAACCGATGCCACCAAGAGACTGATCTGTGTTCAGCACCCTCGCGGCATTCGCCATGCTCTGGGCCACGGCCTTTCCGGCCGGAGATCCGATCTCGTACGAGGCAGCCGTTGCGGCCGACCCCGTGGTGATGGAAAGCAGCGACGCCACGAGGGGTTCCAGCGCTGAGCCAATTTCCCTGACCGAGGAACAGGCCGCCCTGATGGAGCGCGAGCCGGACTGGAATGCGCACGCCAGCCTGTATCACGCGGGTGGGGGCGGAGCGACGGGCAACGACTCGCTGGGCTGCCGTCCGGTCGCCATGCGGACCCTGGCCACCGACCCCCGCGTCATTCCGCGCCGGACCCGCCTGTTCATCCGCGAGACCGTCGGCCTGCGTCTTCCCGACGGCACCGTCCACGACGGCTACTGGTATGCGTCGGACACCGGGGGCGCGATCCGCGGCCAGCGGGTCGACCTCTATACCGGCCATGGGCGGGGCTCGATGCAGCCCGTCATGCGCTTCAACCAGCGCCGCCTGACCATCACCAACGCAGGCCGGTTCGACGGCTGCCCCCCGGCCTGGAACAACGCGTCCAACTAACGCCGTTCACGCGGTCACGAAAATGGTTAAGGTTGAACCTCCACGCTGGAGGAGGTTCGCATGATCACCCGCCTTTTCGCTGTCTGTCTGGCCGCGCTGACGCTGCAGACGACACCCGCCGTTGCCATGCCGCAGGATGCGGCTGTTCCCATGCGCGATCGCACCGAGCGGATCGGCCTGTCGGGCCGGCGCGGCCCCAGCCTGTTCCGACCTGGCTTCGCGATCGGCGAATATACGGGCTGGGCGTCCATCCGGGATTCCGCGACCCGACTCCCGTGGCAGTCGCGTGACTTTACCACGGCGGAACTGTCCATCGTCACCCCTGCCGGCGAGGTGACGGGCAGCTGCGGCGGTGGCCAGGGGCATCGCAACATCCTCGGCATCACCTTCGACCGCGAGGCCCTGAGCTATGACTGTGAATACGACGGTGCCGCTCCCGACGACGCAGGCCTGGGTCTGGCCCTCGCCCGCGGGTCGCTCCTGCGCAGCATCCAGCAGCCCCAGCGCGCGGGCAGCCTGACCTGGAACGGTGTCGAATACCGCACCGAGACCCGCCGTATCGGGGGCCTGCCGATCGCGGGGGGCCGGGTCATGGGCTATGTCATCAGCCGCGACGGCATAGAGGTGGGCGGCGTCGATCTCAACGTCATGCGGCCCACCTTCTACCTGCCGCCCGCCGGGTCGCCGGACAGGGACGCCGTGGCCGTCTTCGCCATCAGCCTGTGGGCCTTCCGCGACCCCGCCAACCGATGATGCACCCTCGCGCATGAGCGAGCCCCAGCTCTATTTCGGCTGGCGCGTGGCGCTGCTGGGATTCGCCAGCCTGCAACTTCTCACGCTGGCCGTCGCCATTGCGGTTCAGCCGGCGAACGCCCGGGCGAACCGCTTCCTGGGTCTGTTCCTGCTGTCACTCGTGGGTGTGATCACCCCTTACACAATCGGCTTTGCCGGAGCCTATGACGCCTGGCGCTGGCTGACCTTTGCACCCTTCGCCATCCCTCTCGCCCTGCCGCCGCTGCTGTTCGCCTACACCCACGCCCTCGTGCGGGGGCACCGGCCTGCCCGTCCCGGCCTGCATCTGGCGCTGCCTGTGGCGCAGTTCGGCTATTTCCTCGTCTGTTTCGCACTGCCACTCGAGGCGAAATGGAACTGGTACACCGGCGCTCACAACCGCTTCGTCAACCCGGCATTCGACCTCGCCCTGCTGGTTTCACTGGCCGCCTATGCTGCGGCCTCGCTGCGGCTGCTCGGGGCCTATCGTCGCGATCTGGCCGAGGCCCGGAGCGATGAGGACCGGTTCGCGACAGGCTGGCTGTCGCGGGTCATCGTCGGCCTGGTCGCGGTGCTGTCGATCTATGCCGCCTTCACCGTCTGGGACTGGCTCAGTGGGGGCATCGACTACTTCCAGGAAACGGGCCTCTATCTGGCCCTCGTCCTGATCGGCGGTTACCTCGGGGTCGAAGGCTGGCGACATGCGGGACTGCGCTTTCCGGTGCCCGCTCCGCCCGCCGTGGCCGAAGTCGCCCCGACACCGGACTGGACCGACCTCGCCCGGAGGTTCGATGCGACTTTGAGGGAAACCGGATGGGCCTGCGAGCCCGATCTCAGCCTGCCCGTGCTGGCCCGCCGGCTGGGCACAAATAGCGGCCGGCTGTCGCGAGCCATCAACCTGGGCATGGGCGTCAACTTCTCGGCCTGGATCAATGGGATTCGCGCGGAAACGGTCGCGACGGCCCTCGCTGCCGGGGCGACGGACGACCTGCTGACCCTCGCCTTCGACGCGGGATTCAGTTCGA
This sequence comes from Caulobacteraceae bacterium, assembly GCA_019748095.1. Lineage (GTDB taxonomy): Bacteria > Pseudomonadota > Alphaproteobacteria > Caulobacterales > Caulobacteraceae > Brevundimonas. The sequence goes on from JAIEQA010000002.1 coordinate 56,846, forward strand.
AGGCCAGCTTCAACCGTGCGTTTCAGGCCCGGTTCGGCTGTTCGCCCTCACGGTACCGGCGTGGCGTCCCAGATCATGATTATCAGAGCGAAGACCCGGAACTGAGGCGCGCGCCCGGTTGATCCGGTCCAGTCTGGCACGTCCACACCGGAGCCCTTTGCCCATGCCCTCCCTGTCCCGTCGTCGCCTTCTGCACCTGTCCGGCGGACTGGCCGTGGCCGCTGCCACGCCCGCCATCGCCCGACCCGAGACGAATGCGGATCTGAGTGGCGATGTGGCCCTGCTGCGAGATGCCTTCACCGCCATCCATCCGGCGATCTACCGCCATGCCACGCCCGATCAGGTCGCGGCGCGTTTCGACGCCTTCGGTGCGGAATGGGCGCGACCGGGCTCCTTCAGTGACCGTCTGGCCTCCCTGTCCAGACTGACAGCCCAGGTCCGTTGCGGACACACCTTCCCCAACCCCTACAACCAGTCCCGCGCGATCCGGGACCGGATCTATGCGGGTCGCCGGCTTGTTCCGTTCGAGTTCCTGTGGCTCGCCGGGGCGATGGTGGTCACCCGCGACCGTTCACCCGAGCGGGCCTTTACCCGCGGGGACACCATCGTCGCCATCAATGGCGTATCCTCCACGGCGCTACTCGCACGGCTGGTGCCCCTCTCGCGCGCGGACGGAACCGCCGACGCGAAACGCGTCAGCAATATGCAGATGCGAGGCGACAAGCAGTTCGAGAGCTTTGATCTGCATCTGCCGCTGGTTCTGCCGGACCTCGCCGAGCGGGCCGTCTTCACGCTGGCCGACGGACGCCGCATCGACGTCGGCCTGCTTACCCTTGCCGACCGACAGGCCAGCCTGTCTGCGGCGACGTCTGACAACGCGATCAATCCGTGGAGCCTCTTGCGGGAGCCGGACGACATCGTCCGCATGACCTTTCCGACCTGGGCCGTCTACAATGCCACGTGGGACTGGCGGTCTTGGCTTGCGTCAGCGATGGACGATCTGGCGGTCAGCGGCGCACGCGGTCTGATCATCGACCTTCGCGGCAATGAGGGCGGCCTCAGCGAGTGCGGCGACATCATCCTGTCGAGGCTGACCCGGATCAGGGTGACGGGCCCCCGGGCCGAACGGTTCGTGCGTTATCGCAGCGTCCCGGATCATCTCAACCCATGGCTCGACACCTGGGACGACGGGTTCCGGGACTGGGGTGATCGGGCCGTCGGTCCCGACGGCAACGGCTTCTACCGGCTGACGGATGAGGATTCGGAGGACGCGGGCGTCATCGCCCCGCAGGGGCGGCGTTTCGGTGGGCCCGTCATGGTTCTCTGCGATGCGTCCAACAGCTCGGCAACGTTCGGCTTTGCCCAGGCGGTGAAGGACAATGGTCTGGCCACCCTGATCGGCCCCGCCACCGGCGGCAGCCGTCAGGGGACGAACGGCGGCTATTTCTTCCTCAGGCTGCCGGCCTCCGGTCTGGAGGTCGATCTTCCCCACACGGCGATCCTTCCCCGGAACCCGCAACCGGATCTGCCTGTCCAACCGGATGTTCAGATCGATTTCACGCCGGCGGATATCGCCGCCGGCCGTGATCCCCAGATGGCCGCCGCCATCGCCCGTATCCTCGCCGCCTGACCCGGAGACCGACCATGCCGCTTCGCCCGTTGCTTGCCGCCGTCGCCCTGATACTGATGTTGCCCCCGATCGCCCTCGCCCAGACGCCCCCCTCAGCGACGGAACTTCGGTTGGGGCTGGTCGGCCGCTGGAGCGGGGCGCTGGGCTACCGCGACTACCAGTCCGACGCCCTGTTCGAGATTCCGGTGACCACCACGATCACCACCCCCGGCGATGGCACCACCCTGATCCGGCAGTCCCTGTTTGACGACGGTCCGGACAAGCCGGTCTGGATCACGACCGTCAGTCTTGACGATCGCGCCACCGGCACCGTTGCGGCCGCCAGCTTCCGGTCGGGGAACACCCCCGAGCTGGTCACCGAGGCTGTGCGGGTGGCGGCGTTCGCGGACGCCGCGCACTGGACCCTGATCTACACCCGGACGGGGGAGGACAACGACGCCCCCGCCGAAATCCGCATCACCGAGACCCGGACGGGTGACACGGTCCTGGAGGTCAAGGAGGTCCGCGCCGTCGGGGCCGGCGACGACGCCTGGCGCTTCCGCAACCAGACACGTCTGATCCGGCGGGGTGACTAGGCGGCCGGGGCCGGCTCGGGACCCAGCAGGCGGCGCAGCAGGGGCCAGATGTTGGACAGGGCCGAGATGAAGCCGACCACCGTCGCCACGCCCTGGAACAGGGCCCAGACACTGCCGAACACCGCGCCGGATCGCACTGTCTCTTCCAGCGGGAACAGCAGTTCGCTGACCCCGATCTGGAAGGCGGCGTAGGTCTGCGAGTATTCGATCGCGCGTTCGGCAAAGAAGGCGACCGCGACCGCTGCCGCCACCGGGGCCCACATCAGCGGCAGGACCAGAAGCAGTGCGAGCGCGCCCGTGGCCAGTTTCGTCCCGAGCGATTCGCGCGAGAGCAGGGTGAGGATCACCCCGATTCCCAGCGCCAGCACGACCGCCGCCATGACGACGGGCAGAACCCGGTCGATCACGACCATGAGATCGTCAAACAGATTTCCGGCCAGGATCGCCGCCCCCGCGACCAGAAACGCAGCCAACCAGGCCGCTCCATACTGTCCCAGTCGTGTCTTGATATGCCCCAGACCGATCATTGCCATGCCTCCGGTGCCCCCCGGACGAACAGCATGCCGTCGCCCGTCGCGCGAGTCGACTGACGGAACGGTGATCGTCAGAAGCGGCGGCGGCCGCTGACAGTTTCGAAGAACATCCGCCAGTCGCCCATCAGGCTCCACAGCGGGTATTTGAAAGTCGCCGGCCGGTTCTTCTCGAAGAAGAAATGCCCGACCCAGGCGAAGCCGTAGCCGATCAGCGGCATCGCGGCGAACCACCAGACATTGACCAACAGGCCCAGCAACGCCGCCCCGATCACCAGCGCCGAGCCCACGACGTGGATGCGGCGGCACGTCCGGTTGGAGTGCTCATGGATGTAGTAGGGATAGAAGGCTTCGAACGACGGGTAGCGTTCACCGGGCGGAAGCGACTGGGTCATACAGCCAGCTTGCCTGCAGACCCCGTCGGCTGACAAGTCAGACGCCGACCCCGGCCCAGATCAGGGCCAGTCCGAGGGTCCCGACCGCGATCCGCCACCAGGCGAAGGGCGCAAAGCCATGCCGGGACACGAAATCCAGCAGGAACCGCACCACCAGCAGGGCTGTCAGGAAGGCGGTGACAAAACCGATCGCGATCAGGCCAAGGTCCGTGAAATCGAGCGCATCGCGGCTCTTGAACAGGTCATAGGCGACGGCTCCGCCCATGGTCGGCAGGGCCAGAAAGAAGGTGAACTCGGCCGCCGACCGCTTGTCCGTGCCCAGCAGGAGACCCCCGGCAACCGTGGCCCCCGAGCGCGACACCCCGGGCAGAAGGGCCAGACACTGGAACAGGCCGATCAGGGCATAGACGCGAAAGGGATAGGTGTTGACGTCGATGTATCTCGGTACCCGTTTCATCCGGTCGAGCAGCAGCAGCAGGACCCCGCCCACGATCAGGGCGATGCAGATGATCACGGGGGTCTCGAAGAAGATCTCCTTGATGATGTCGTACATGAACACCCCGGCGAAGGCGGCCGGCAGGAAGGCGATCACCACGCCGATGATGAAATGGCGGGCCTGGGCATCATGCGGCCAGCGCGTCGCCAGGGCCCACAGGCGCTGGAAATAGACGCTGACAATGGCCAGGATGGCCCCCAGCTGGATGACGATCTCGAAGGTCTTGCCCTCGCTCTCGAAGCCCATGAAATGGCCGAGCAGCAGCAGGTGGCCGGTCGACGAGACCGGAATGAACTCCGTCAGACCCTCGACCAGCCCGAGAATGATCGCTGCGATCCAGTCCGCCATGAAGTACCCCGTTCAACCGAACCGGGTCAGTCGACGGCCGGTCTTGGCCCCACATAGCGCAGCCGGGCCCGGATAGGCGAGCCGTCGATGGCCTGATCGATCGCATGGGCCATCAGACCGATCAGCCGGCCGATCAACAGCACATCGGACGCCCCATCGCGCGGCAAGTCGAGACGGCGCGCCATGATCGCGAGGCCCACGGCGAACCCGGCGCGCTGGCCGCTGGCGGCCTCGCCCTCACGAATCACGGCCCTCAGATCATCCGGCAGGTCGGCGAGGGCCAGCAAGGCCCCGACCCGGGGATCCCCGAGCGGAAAGCGGCTGCTGCCGAATCCGGGAATCGCACCCTCCGCCGCCATACGCCGCGCGGCGGCCCCCGCCGGGTCGCGACGGGCCTCCACCACCCATGCAATGGTCCGGCTGACGGTCCGGGCCTCCGGAGATCCGGTCAGGGTCACGAGGCCGGCGAGCGCCGCCCCGGCGGGCGAGGCCCCGCCGGAGGCCGCTGCCCGCGTCGCCAGGACGGCAGGATCGGGGCCCTCGTCTGCTGCCAGCACGAGGGCCCGGCGCAGATGCAGACTGTCGCGCTCCAGCATCTTCCAGCCGCGTGCGAGGCGCTGGTGGAAGAACAGGCGGGGGCCCGGGCCGGCGACCGCATCGACCACCTCATTGATCGTCAGGGCGGCGTCAGCCCTGAGGACATCGGCGGATCGATCAGTGCAGAACGCGCTTTCCTCGGCTCGTCGCGACAGGGCGGCAAACAACCGGGCTCGATGCGAGGCCCCGCCGGCGGCATCGACACGCACGCCCAGACCGGCGAACGGATTGGCATCCCCCGTGTCCCACAGCAGCCGCGCGGTCTCCTCAAGAGTGGCCGCCTGGGCCCACTGGGCCGCGTCGCGACCGCGGAAGTAAAGCCTGCCGTCGGCCACCAGGCTGACGGAAGACTGGATCACACACTCCCCCCGCGCCGCCGGGGGATCGAACGGAAGGACTGTTCCGGCCCCCTCGCCCCCACTGACGCCCTTCAGCCGGGCGACGTCGGAAGCGGCGTAAAGACTCCGGCGGGGGTCATGGGGATCGGGCCGGGCCGTGATCCGGCCGCGACTGACATAGGCATAGAGGGTCTGGGTCTTGACCCCCAGCAGGGACAGGACCTCGGCGCGGGGGATCCAACGATCCGCCGCCTGCTGGTCCCGTTCGCCGACGCCCTGCGTCATGGCCTTGCCCCCACCCCGTCAGGGTTAATCGACGCGCACCATGGGGCGCTTTCGTGACCGTAAGCCTAACAGTGGTCCGCGGCAGTAACATCCATTGGCAACCGGAGGGCGATCAGCGACAAGGACGAGGATGTCTTCCCCCGTCACCCCTCCGTCTTCGCCCGGCCCCTGGGGTCTGCCTGCTCCCCTGTCGACGCGTCAGATCACAGGCCTGTCGGTCGGCGTCGCCATTGTTCTGATTGCCTTGAAGGCCTTTGCACTTGGGGCCTCGGGATCGGTTTCGATTCTGGCCTCGCTGGCGGACTCCTCGCTCGATCTGATCGCCTCCCTGACCACCTTCTATGCCGTGCGCTGGGCGGCCCGACCCGAGGACCACACCCATCGGCATGGTCACGGAAAGGCGGAGGCCATGGCCGCCCTCGTGCAGGCCGGGCTGGTGTTCGCCTCCGCCGTCTTCATCGGCTGGGAGGCGCTGCAGAGAATTTTCGACCCCCGTCCCGTCGTTGGCGGGTCCTGGGCTGTGGGTGTGGTGCTGATCTCGATCGTCCTGACAGCGGGTCTGGTCTGGTTCCAGACGCGGTCGCTGAAGGCCTCGGGGTCCATGGCGGTGTCCGCCGACCGCGCCCACTATGCCGCCGATATCGCCTCCAATGTCGTGGTTCTGATCGGCGTGGTCTCCGGGGCCTTCCTGTCCGCCCCCGGACTGGACGCGGCGGCCGGGCTGGTCGTGGCCGTCTGGCTGTTCTGGGGCGCATTCGGCGTCCTGAAGGGAGCCGGTGACCAGTTGCTGGACCGCGAGGTCTCCGATGCCGACCGTGTCGCCCTGACCACCGCCGTGCTGACCGATCCCCGTATCGCCGGCGTGCACCAGTTGCGCACGCGGATGTCCGGCTCCCGGCTGGCGGCGCAGATGCACATCGATCTGGATCGCAGCCTGTCCTTCGAGGTCGCGCACGACATCGTCGTGGCCGCTGAAGGGCGTGTCCGCGACGCCTTCCCCGGGGCTGATGTGCTGATTCACGCCGACCCACGTGACGTCGCCCCGTCCGAGGCCTCAGCGTCAACGAGACCTTAACGCCGGACGGTGCAGGACACGCCCATGTCGGCGAACGTCCTGTTCCATTTCCCATTCGATCCGGGTTCGCGCGCCGCGCGCCTCGCGCTGGGCGAGGCGCGGGTCGACTGGACCGAAGTTCTGGTCCGACCATGGGAAACCGACTGCCCGGTGGGCACCCTGAATCCGTCGGGCATGCCTCCTGTGCTTCAGGTCGAGGGCCCGCCGGCCCTCACCCTTTGCGAGGCCGCGGCCATTCTCGGCTGGATCGAGGATCGGCAGAAGACGCCGCTGCTGATGCCGACGGACGCGATGGAACGGGCGGAGGTCCGCCGGCTGACCGGATGGTTCGACCGACGCTTCACCGACGAGGTCAATGCCGTCCTGCTGCATGAGCGCATGGAAAAGCCCCTGCTGCGTCTGGGCCCCCCCGAGGCCAGAGCCCTTCGGGAGGGGCGTGAGGCGCTGAAGTACCATCTCGCCATGCTTGACGCCCTGCTGGCCCATCGTGACTGGCTGGCCGGGCGGCGGCTGTCCCAGGCCGATGTCCTCGCAGCCGCGCACCTGTCGACGCTCGACTATTTCGGGGAGATCGCCTGGACGGCGTGGCCGGGGCTCAAGACCTGGTACATGAAGATCAAGTCGCGGCCCTGCTTCCGGCCGCTGCTGGCGGACCGGTTCCAGGGCCTGGCCCCGGCCCCCCACTATGCCGATCTGGACTTCTGAAGCCCGTGCCCGGCCGCGGACGACCCCCGTCCGGGTCTAGCCCGCGAACTTCGCCATGTCCTCGTCCGAGATGTTCTCGTTGGAATAGACCGAAGACACATCGTCCTCGGCATCCAGCGCATCCAGAAGACGCATGAGAGTGCCGACGGCGTCTCCCGTCACCGGCACCTCGGTCTGGGGCTTCCAGACGATGGCGGTGGATTTCGGATCACCCAGCACCTTCGACATGGCCTCGGCCACCTCGTTCAGGTCCTCGAAGGCGGTCCAGATGGTATGGCCGGGCGCGTCCTCATAGATGTCAGGCTTGACCAGATCGCTCTCGACGTCCTGGGCACCGGCCTCGATGGCGGCCTCCATGATCGCGTCCTCGGTTCCCGCCTCGGCCGGATAGACGATCTTGCCGACCCGGTCCCACATGAAGGCGACCGAGTTCATTTCGCCCAGCGCCCCGCCGTTCTTGGTGAAGGCGACGCGGATGTTGGAGTTGGCGCGGTTGCGGTTGTCGGTCAGGGCCTCGACGATAATGCCGACACCGCCGGGGCCCCGGCCCTCATAGCGGACCTCTTCCATCGTATCGACGTCACCGCCGGCCGCCTTGTTGATGGCGCGCTGGATCACATCCTTGGGCAGGCTCTCGGCCTTGGCGTTGTTGACGGCCAGACGCAGGCGCGGGTTCAGGGCCACGTCGGGCATGCCGGACTTGGCCGCCACGGTGATGTCGCGCGACAGTTTCGAGAACAGTTTGGAGCGCTGGGCGTCGGCGCGCCCCTTGCGGTGCATGATGTTCTTGAACTTGGAATGGCCGGCCATATTGAACTCTGCAAGGGCGGGGATGATCGCGACCGGATTGGACAGGCCAGGCACGACCGCTTCGGATTTGAGCGCCCGGCTCTAGCCCATGGTCAACGCCCTGTCACGGCTGACGGGGAACCGCTACGCTCGGTACGGGTTCATGCCACGAACCCCGAGGAGCTGTGCCATGCAAGCCGAAGACGTCTATTATGACGAGCAGTCCGATGATGAGGCCGACATCGTCGAATGGTATGAAGCCCGGCCGGTGACGGTATCGACCGCGGTGGCCACCGGTTCGATCGTCGCCGCCTTCGCCTTCGGTGTCCTGACCGCTGTGGGAGCCCTGGCGCTGCTGGGCTACATGGACGAGCGCTGACGCCCTGCGGCCCTACAGACGGGTCCGCAGGGACCAGAGTTCGGGGAAGCACCGGCGCTCCAGCGTGGACGACAGATAGGCCACGCCGTCGGTACCGCCCGTGCCGCGCCGGCGGCCGATGATGCGCTCCACGGTGACCACGTGCTTGTGCCGCCAGGTGACGAGGGCGTCGTCCAGATCGACCAGCTTTTCCGCCAGCTGATACAGGGGCCACCAGCGGTCGGTGTCGCGATAGACGGCCAGCCAGGCCGCCTCGACCGCCTCTGACGGAGTGTAGGGCTGGCTGACGTCGCGGTTCAGCACATCGGCCGGAACCGGCAGGCCGGCGGCCGCCAGCTGGGCGAGGGTGTCGTCGTACAGGCTGGGGGCCTCCAGTGCCGCGAGCAGCGCCGCGTGAGCCTCGGGCCGATCCGTCTGGAAGGCCAGGAATTTTCGGTCCTTCAGACCCAGCATGGTCTCCAGCCGGCGAAACTGGTCGCTCTGGAAGCCCGAACTCGACCCCAGCACACCCCGGAATCGCAGATAGTCCGCCGGGGTCATGGTGGCCAGAATATCCCAGCTCTGCGTCATAACCGCCTGGATCCGGCTGACCCGGGCCAGGCTCTTGTAGGCCGGCACCAGATCCCCGCCACGCACGAGGCTCTGGGCCAGGGCGACCTCGTGCAGGATCTGTTTGAGCCACAACTCCTTGGCCTGATGGATGATGACGAACAGCATTTCGTCATGCTGATCGCTGATCGGGGCCTGGGCCGACAGCAGCCGGTCGAGGTCCAGGTACCGGGCATAGGTCATGTCGGCGGCAGTGTTCGGATCGGTCATGGCGGTTCTATCGGCCCGAATGGGGACGGCCTCAAGTCGGCGACGGGGGTCGCCATGTCCGAACCGGCACGGTAAGGAACGACATCTGCGTTTCCCCCGAGCCCGCAGACAACCCCGATGACTGACACCAGAAAGGGCCGTCCTTGCTGCTGCTGCTTGCCCTGTTGCCACTGATCGGCGCGCTGGCCCCGGCCCTTGCCATCCGTGCCGGGCGCAATGCCAGTGCCCTCGCAGCCGGGGCCGTCACCCTGTCGGCGATCCTCCTCCTGGGTGCCCTGGCACCCCAGGTGATGGCAGGCGAGACCGTCCAGGTGCGGATCGACTGGATCCCCCGGCTGGGCCTGAACCTGAACCTGTTTCTGGACCCCCTGGGTCTCATGTTCGCGGGCATGATCCTGGGCATCGGCCTGCTGATCATTGTCTATGCCCGGTTCTACCTGGCCAAGGCCGATCCGATGGGTCGGTTCTTCACCTATCTGCTGCTGTTCCAGGGCGCGATGCTGGGCATCGTCCTGTCGGACAATGTGCTGCTGCTGCTGATCTTCTGGGAGCTGACCAGCCTCTCGTCCTTCCTGCTGATCGGCTTCTGGCGACACCTGCCCGAGGGGCGACAGGGCGCGCGCATGGCGCTGGCGGTGACGGGCGCGGGTGGCCTGTCCCTGATCGCCGGACTGCTGATCCTGGGCAATATCGCCGGCTCCTACGACCTCACCGTGATCCTGCAGAACCGCGAGGCGATCCAGGCCTCGCCGCTGTACCTGCCGGCCCTGCTGCTGATCCTGGGCGGCTGTTTCACCAAATCGGCCCAGTTTCCGTTCCACTTCTGGCTGCCCCACGCCATGGCGGCTCCGACACCCGTCAGCGCCTATCTGCACTCCGCCACCATGGTGAAGGCCGGCATCTTCATGCTGGCCCGGCTGTGGCCCGTCCTGTCGGGTACGGATGAGTGGTTCTATCTGGTCGCCACCACGGGTCTGGTGACCATGGTCTTCGCCGCGGTCGTGGCCCTGTTCAAGGACGACCTGAAGGGCCTGCTGGCCTATTCGACCATCAGCCATCTCGGCTTCCTGACCATGCTGTTCGGCTTCGGCACGCCAATGGCTGCCGTCGTCGGCGTCTTCCACATCATCAACCACGCCACCTTCAAGGCGGCGCTGTTCATGAACGCCGGCATCGTCGATCACGAGGCCGGCACGCGCGACATCAAGCGACTGGGCGGTCTGGCGACCCTGATGCCGATCGCCGCGACCCTGGCGGTCGTCGCCGGCCTGTCGATGGCCGGCATCCCGCCCCTGAACGGCTTCATCTCCAAGGAGATGATGCTGGAAGAGGCGTCGCACACCGTCTGGGCGAGCCAGCCATGGCTGGTCCCGGCGCTGGCGACGCTGGGGGCGACCTTCTCGGTGGCCTATTCGTTCCGCTACATCGTCCATGTCTATTTCGGGAAGCGGCGCACCGACTATCCCAAGACCCCGCATGATCCGGGCATCGGCCTCTGGGGTCCGCCTGCGGTGCTTGTGGCCCTCGTGGTCGCCCTCGGCCTGTTCCCGGCCGTGGTCGCCGGGCCGCTGGTCGAGCAGGTGTCGCGGGCGGTCATCGGAGGCGACACGCCCTACTATTCCCTGTCCCTGTGGCATGGGGTGACCCCGGCCCTGTTCATGAGCATCGCCGCCATCGCGCTCGGACTCGTGATCCTCTCCTTCCATCGCCGGATCGCCGCCGTCTGGCATGGGCTCCCGCTCCCGGATGCAAAGTCGCTGTTCGACAGGGCGGTCGCCGGCTTCGAACGGATCTCGGTCGCCTTCACGTCAGCGACCCAGAACGGCTCGCTGGAGCGCTACATCGCCTTCTTCGTCGGAACGGCTGTAGTGGTCGGTTTCGCAGGATTTCTGGGCTTCGGCTACGTGGCCGGGACCCGCCCCACCACACCGGCCTCGCCCGTGGCGGTGGTCGGCTGGCTGGCCCTGCTGACGGCCACGGGCCTTGTGGTGTTCAACCACCGGGCGCGCTATCCGGCCCTGATCTATATCGGCATCGTCGGCCTGGTCGTCTCGCTGGGCTTTATCCACATGTCGGCCCCGGACCTGGCCCTGACCCAGATCTCGGTCGAGGTGGTCACCATCCTGCTGATGCTGCTGGCGCTGAACCTGCTGCCGCGGACCAGTCCCCGCGAGAGCCGCCTGCCCCGTCATCTGCGTGACGGCGGACTGGCCGTCCTGGCCGGTCTCGGGGTCGGGGGCGCGGCCTGGGCGGTCATGACCCGCCCGACTGATACCATCGCGGACTATTTCTGGGACAATGCCAAGTCCGGCGGCGGCGGCACCAATGTGGTCAATGTGATCCTGGTCGACTTCCGCGGCTTCGACACCTTCGGGGAGATCATCGTTCTGGGGATCGCCGCCCTTGGTATCTTTGCCCTTCTGGAAACCGCAGGGACGGGGGCGAGCGGACGACGGATCCGCAACTGGACGTCCGATACCCCGCTCTCCCCCGAGCATCATCCCATGATGCTCGTCGTGGCGACCCGATTGCTGCTGCCGCTGGCGATCCTGGTCGGCTTCTATATCTTCCTGAGAGGCCACAATCAGCCCGGCGGCGGCTTCATCGCCGGCCTGGTCATCTCCATCGCCATTCTGATGCAGTACATGGCTTCCGGCTTCCAGTTCGCGGACCAGCGGCTGCGCGCCGACCACCAGACGCTGATCGCACTCGGCGTCCTGATTGCGGCGGCGACCGGCCTGGGGTCCCTGATCTTCGGAGCTCCGTTCATGACCACAGCCTTCGGCTATTTCAGCCTGCCCCTGATCGGCCGCTTTGAACTGGCGACCGCCATGTTGTTTGACACCGGCGTGGCCCTGACCGTGATCGGGGCTGTGCTGCTGGCCCTGGCCCAACTGTCCCGGGTGGCGCAGAGCGCGGAGCCCCCCGATCGCGGCGACACGGATCAGGCCATGGACGTCGATCCCTCCCGGCCCGCGCCGGAACCGGCACCCGGGGAGGTCGGCCGGTGATCAGTCTCGAATTTCTTGTGGCGTCGGCCATCGCCGTCCTGACGGCCGCCGGCGTCTATCTGGCCTTGCGACGCAGGACCTTCCCTGTGGTGCTCGGGCTGGCCTTCCTGTCCTATGCGATCAACGTCTTCCTGTTCGCCATGGGCCGCCTCGTGATCGATCGGCCGCCGATCTACGACAAGGCGGCCGAGGCCTATACCGATCCCCTGCCCCAGGCCCTCGTCCTGACCGCCATCGTCATCGCCTTTGGTATGACGGCCCTCGTCGTGGTCCTGGCCCTGCGCAGCTATCTGGAGACCGGGATCGACCGGGTCGATGGCCGACCGGACGCGGAGGACCAACCGTGAGCCTGATCGTGTCCTGGTGGGTGGTCGCCAGCCTCATCCTGCCCGCCGTCATGGGAGCCGGGATCCTGCTGCTGATGCGGCACAACCTGGTCCTGTCACGCCTCGCCTCGATCGGGTCGGGCCTGGCCCTGCTCGTCATCGCCGTCGCGCTGCTGATCGAGGCCGACAGCGGCACGATCCAGAGCTATGCGCTGGGCAACTGGCGCGCGCCATTCGGCATCGTGCTGGTGCTGGACCGGCTGTCGGCGATGATGCTGCTGCTGACGGCGGTGCTCGGACTGGCCGTCCTGTTCTACACCATCGCCACCGGCACAGACCGCAAGGGCTGGCATTTCCATCCCCTGTTCCAGTTCCAGCTGCTGGGGCTGAACGGGGCCTTCCTGACGGGCGACCTGTTCAACCTGTTCGTCTTCTTCGAGGTGCTGCTGATCGCCTCCTACGGCCTGATGCTGCACGGACAGGGGGCCGCCAGACTGAAGGCCGGGGTCCAGTACGTCATCATCAACCTGGTCGGCTCCACCCTGTTTCTGGTCGCGGTTGGTCTGCTTTACGGCATGACCGGGACCCTCAACATGGCGGACCTGGCGATAAGGGTCAGCGCCGCCCCGGCCGGAGATCAGGGCCTGATCGCCGCCTCCGCCCTGCTGCTCACCGTCGTGTTCGGCCTGAAGGCGGCGCTGGTCCCCCTGCATTTCTGGCTGCCGGGAACCTATGCCGCGACCTCCGGGGCCGTGGCGGCCCTGTTCGCCATCATGACCAAGGTCGGGGCCTATTCGATCATCCGCACCAACACCCTGATCTTTGGCGAGGACGCGGGGGCGCTGGCCTTCGTCACCGGATCCTGGCTGCTGCCGGCCGCGCTTGTGACGATTGTCGTCGGCTTCATCGGACTGATGGCCGCGCGGGGCCTGCGCGACATGGCTGCCTGGGCCATCGTGGGCTCGATGGGCACCCTTCTCGCTGCGGTCTCGGTCTTCACGCCCGAGGCCATGGGAGCGGCGCTCTTCTATGTACTGCATTCGACCCTGGCCGGCGCGGGACTGTTCCTCATCGTCGATCTCATCGCCCGGAGACGGGCCGGACACGGCGATGCCATCGGGCTGGCCCCCCGCTTCAGCCAGATCGAGATCCTGTCGGCCCTGTTCTTCCTCGCCGCCATTGCCACCGTGGGCCTGCCGCCCCTGTCCGGCTTTGTGGGCAAGCTGCTGATCCTCGACGGTGTGCGCGGCACGCCCTATGTCGTCTGGATCTGGGCGGTCATCCTGCTGACCACCGTGATCGGCGTCATCGCCTTCGCACGGGCCGGCAGTCTGGTGTTCTGGAAGAGTGCGGCGGTCGAGGGCCTGATGACCACCGGCACCCCGCGCGGGTCAACCGGCAGCCTTGCCGCCGCCGCCGGCCTGATGGCCGCGCTTGCAGCGCTGACCGTGCTGGCCGGGCCGGTGACGCGCTATACGGCCGACACCGCCGCGCAGCTGTTTGACCCCGCCGCGTATATCCAGGCCGTTCTCGGTCCGCAGTCGGGAGGCCGTCGATGATCCGGCGCATTCTTCCACATCCGGGACTCAGCCTCCTGCTGGTGATCGTCTGGATGCTGATGGTCAATGATCTCGGCTACGGGGCCCTGGTTCTGGGTCTGATCTTCGGCGTCCTCATCCCGCTGATCACCAGCCGCTTCTGGCCCGACCGGCCGGTGCTGCGGTTCGGCCCCGCCATGGCCGGCTATGTGGGCATCGTGCTGCTGGACATTATCGTGGCCAACTTCCAGGTCGCCTGGCTGATCGTGACACGGCGCAATCGCGACCTGGAGTCGCGGTGGATGGTCGTGCCGCTGGAGGTCCGGTCGCCCGAGGCCATCACCGTCCTCGCGGGCACGATCAGCCTGACGCCCGGCACCGTCTCCAGCGACATTTCTTCCTGCGGGCGCGCCCTGCTGGTGCACGCCATCGACGTCAGCGATCCCGAGGCCGAGGTCGCCCGCATCAAGCTTCGCTATGAGGCCCGCTTGCTGAAGGTGTTTGCATGACCGGATCCATCCTGCCCCTCGCGCTGGGCTTCGCCTTCCTGTGCGTGAGCCTCGCCATCCTGCTGAACCTGTTCCGGCTGTGGCGTGGCCCCCTGTCGACCGACCGGATCCTGGCGGTCGACACCCTGACCATCAACGCCATCGCCCTGATCGTCCTGTTCGGGATCGCCCAGGCGACGGCCAGCTATTTCGAGGCCGTGATGCTTCTGGCCATGGTCGGCTTCATCGGCACGGTGGCCTACTGCAAGTTTCTCCTGCGCGGAGACATCGTCGAATGATTCTCGCCGCGGAACTGCTGATCTCGCTTCTCCTGGTCACAGGCGGAGCCTTCATCCTCGTCGGCTCCTGGGGCCTCGCGAAGCTGCCTTCGCTGATGACCCGGCTGCACGGGCCCACCAAGGCGACCACCCTCGGCGTCGGATCATGCCTGATTGCCTCCATGATCTATTTTCCGGTGTTCGGCTCGACCTGGTCGGCCCACGAGTTGCTGGTCACCCTGTTCCTGTTCCTGACGGCCCCGGTGTCCGCCAACATGATCGCCAAGGCCCATCTCCACCGACAGGGGCGTGGCATCGACCCCAACCCCTCGGACGCCATTCTCGATGGCCTGCCCCCGGCCCCCGATGGGTCCGACTGGGCGACCTTCTCCGGAGCAACCAAGACGCCGGACCAGCCCGGTCACCGGTAGTCCCGCCAAGAGTGTGATGCCGGCAGCACCGAGGCATCGGATGTCACCGCCGTGGCCGTTCCGGACGCCCGTCCGCCGCAGGCCGGTCCGCCTCGCCCGGGGCCAGGGTCTGCGGGATCATCATGACGGTCACATTGGCCGCAGCGCCGGAATCGTTGGCTTGCCTTTCCGGCAGAGCACAGCGCCGCCCGGAGCCTCAAACGCCCCCGCACACGCCGATGCCGGGTCCCGTCGATGATTCCGCCGGGGCGGCTGGGAAAAACGGAGAAAATGGCGCGCCCGGAACGATTCGAACGTCCGACCCTCAGATTCGTAGGGATACTCAAGGTCGAATTCCGGGCTGTTTCATTTCGTTCCAAATTGTCTCCCAAGCCATTGTCGTGAATAGACTTTTTTCGGCAAAGCCGTCTTTTTAGCGTTTCAGGCGGTTTCACCCGTTTCCTGTTTTTCTGTGCCCCATATGTGCCCCAAAGCGATTTCAAGACTGATCGCCTGATGGGTCGCGGGGCACGCGATCCCTAACCCGACACGTGCGGAAAGGGTGCCTGGATGAGCAAGGTCAAACTCACCGATCGCTATGTTGCGACGATCACCGCCGAGCCTGGAAAGCGGCTTGAAGTGTTCGACCAGCACCTGATGGGCGCCGGACTGATGCTGCGGGTGACCGACACCGGCCGCAAGGTCTGGATGGTCCGCTACAGGACCGATGACGGACAACAGCGACGTCTGAACCTGGGCATGTATCCAGACATCGGTCTGGGCGAAGCGAGGGGTCGGGCTGCTGAGGCGCGCAAGAAGGCGGTCGATGGCGACGACCCGGCAGGCGAACGCCGACAGCGGCGGGCCGAGGCGCGTGCGGAACCCCTCAAGACTTTCACCGACCTTGCCGACAGCTATTTCGAGGCGAGCGAGGTCGGTGAGTGGAAACCGCGAAAGAAGAAGAAACGCGCCTCCACCCTGGCCGGCGAGAAGTGGCTCTGGGCGCGCCACATCAAGCCCCAGCTCGGCGACCTCTCCATCGACGACGTGACCCCGGCCGCGATCAAGAAGATCCTGCGGGCGTTGGTGGCGACAGGGCGCGAGTCGACGTCGAACAAGGTCCGGGCCCAGATCCGGCAGATGTTCAACTATGCGATCGCGGAGGACCGGGTCGCCGTCAATCCGATCTCCAAGACCACCGCCCTGGGCGACGAGGCGCCCCGACAGCGGGTCCTGACCGATGACGAGATCCGGGCGGTCTGGACGGCTTTGAGCGATCGCAGCGGCCTGGTTCGCAAGGGCAAGCCTGCGGCCGAAAGCCGGGTCTTCATCGGCGAGCCTGTCAGCATCGCCATGAAGCTGCTCCTGGTCACTCTGGTTCGTCGCGCCGAGATGTCGGGCGCGGCGCGTACTGAGCTCGACCTCGAGAACGGCGTCTGGCTCATTCCCGGCGCCCGCACCAAGAGCGGACGGCCGCATCTGGTTCCCCTTAGCGCGACCGCCGTCGCGCTGTTCAGGCGCGCGATCGTCATCGCCGACGCGAAGCACATTGATCCTTCGCCCTTCGTCTTTCCCTCGCCGCGCGACCGCAAGCAACCCATCACGCCGGCCGCCCTCACCCACGCCTTGCGCTATGTGCGCGAAGCCCTGGATCTGGGACGGCTGACCCCGCACGACCTCCGCCGGACGGGCGCGACCAACATGGCCAGCGAACGGCTCGGGGTCTCGCCGTTCCTGATTGGGAAGGTGCTGAGCCACTCGACGGAAACGGGCGGGGCCGCCGCTGTGACCCTGACCACCTACGCCCTCTACGACTACGTCAGGGAGAAGCGGGCCGCACTCGACGCGTGGGAGCTGCTGTTGAACACGATCCTGAGCGGTAAGCCCGCAGACAAGGTGGCGGCGGTTCTGCCGGATGTAGTGCCGCCGGCGATGAGCGACGAGCTCCGCCGCCGCGCCGCGGACGACCCCGCCTTCCGGCAGGCGCTCATCAACAAGCTCATGCGCATACCGGCCAATGGGTCGGGAACCTAGGCGCATCGCACTGGTCCACGTTTGACGACCCTTCTCCTAGGAGGCTGCCCGGGAAGACCACGAAGTCCTTTCCGAACCCCGTTAATGCCACTTGGACGGAGTAGAAGCGCATCGCCTGAGAGACGCGCCGGGTCCCCAGGATGCGATTGCAAATGGGGGCTGGACGCGGGGTGTTGAGTGTCGAAGCCCGCACATCCGCGGTGCTAGATTGATCCGGCGAACAGACGGCCGTGACGCAGCCGGCCCGACGGCCCATTGTCGCAGTGCCGATGGCCCGCCGGGTCGGCCGCGCTCCGACATATCCGGCGCGTCCGACCCGGTTCTCGCCTGACACCACGCCCGGTCAGCGGAACGCGGCCGTTGGACAGGTCAGCCGATGTCGACGCGCACGGCCAGGTCCCAGCCGGCGCCGTTCTTGGCCAGGCCGATCATCATCAGGCCGAGCGCTTCGAGCGTCGCGGCCATGGGTAGAGCGCCGACGTCCCGGGGACGCAGGCCCAGGGTCTCAAGGAAGGTCGCGACGCGCGCCTTGGCCTCTGCATCGTCACCGGCGAAGAAGGCGTCCAGCTGTCCGCCCTTGGCCAGCACATGACCGAAGAGGGTGTTGAACGCCTTCACCACATGGACGCCGTCGGAGGCAGCCTTGGCGATTTCCTGGGCGCCCGAACTGCCCGCAGGCGTGACGAGGCCCGACATGTCGGGGGCGACCGGGTTGCTCACGTCGATGAGGGTCTTGCCGTCCAGCGCCTTGCCGAAATCGGCCACGACGGCCGCCGCGCTGCCGTAAGGCACGGCGAGGATGACGATGTCGCCGGTCGGCGCCGCGCCGTAGGTCCCGGCGATCGCGCCGTTGGCGAGTTTGTCGGCCAAGGCCTGGGCCTTGGCTGGGTCGCGGCTCAGGACCTCCAGGGTGTGTCCGGCCTGGGCGATCCGACCGCTGATCGCGGTGGCCATGGTGCCCGAGCCGATGATGCTGATGGTGCTCATGTCAGTCTCCTGTGAATGTGGAAAACACTGGGGGTGTCCAGACGGGCGGGCCCGTCTGGTCGAAGCCTCGCCGGTTACGGCATCGCGATGTCGGCCTTGGCGAAGTAGTGCCCGTCGTCCAGGCTGGAGAGCAGGTTCCGCTGGGCGGGCTCCCAGCCCAGCGTTTGCCGGGTGACGTGGTTGGTCGCCGGGAGATCCAGAATGACTAGGTTGGCGAGGAACCCGAAGTATCCGGGCAGCATCAGAACGTCGGCCGGGATGGGGACGGCGGGCACGCCCAGGCGCGCGCCGATGGCCTCGGCGATCTCCTTGAACCGGACGCCTTCGCTCTCTACCCCGTGCCAGGACTTGCCGGCGGGTCCCTTCTCAAGCGCCAGGCGGAAGAGGACGGCCAGATCCCGTGCGTGAACGGTCGTCCAGCGGTTCTCGCCGTCTCCGGGATAGCCGATGACACCCTTCTCCTTGGCGAGACCGATCAGGAGCGGGACAAACCCGGCCTTGTCGGTCGTGCTGTGGGCGATAGGCGGGATCCGGACCATCGACGACCGGACGCCGCGTTCAGCCAGGCCGATCACGGCGAGCTCCACGGCGTTACGAACGCGCAGGGCACCCTTGTGCTCGTCGCCGCCGGAAAGAGCCGGATCGTCCTCGGTCGCCGCCCGGCCCAGGCCTTCCCAGCCCGGCGAACCGATGCTGCCCGCCGCGACCAGAGGCTTGTCGGTTCCGGCCAGGGCGTCGCCGTAGGCCGCAATGATCGCGACCTCAGCGGCGGTGACGGCGGAGATGCCTCCGGTGGGAAGCAGGTCCTGCCGGTGGGCGAGGTGGATGACGCCGTCGGCGTCGGCCGCGGCCGCCTTAAGGCCTTCAAGGTCGGAAATGTCCCCGCGACGCACGTGGGCGCCGAGGGCGGACAACTCGGCCTCGGAGGCGTTCGACCGGGCCAGGCCCGTGACCTCGTGGCCCGCGGAAATGAGCTCGGGGATGACGTATGAGCCGATGTGGCCGGTTCCGCCGGTGACGAGTACGCGCATGTGAAGACTCCTTGGATGATGGGACGAAAGAGGGTTGGGGATGGGCTCAGGCCGACAGGTCGACGCCGAGCGCGAAGTTCGTGCTCTTGACGGCGTGGGTCAGGAGACCCAGCGACAACAGGCAGAAGTGCTCGAGCGTCCGCGCCATGGGCAGCGGTCCGACGTCCAGCGGGCGCAGGCCGAGACTCACAATGAAGGCTGAGACGGCGGCCTTCGCCGCGGCGTCGTCCCCGGCGAGGAGCACATCGAGCGGGCGGCCCTCGACCGGACCCGCCGCGAGGATGTGCGAGAACTGGTTGTTGAACGCCTTGACGACGATGGCGTCGGCGGGGGCGGTTCTGACGATCTCCTGCGCGCCGAAGGTGTCGGCGGAGGTCACGAAGCTCTTAAGATCGTTCGCGACCGGGTTGGTGGGATCGATGAGAATCTTGCCGCCGAGCGCCCGGCCGTATTGCTCCACCGCGCCCAGAACGACGGAATAGGGAATCGCCAGCAGGACCAGGTCGCCGGCCGGAACCGCCCCGAACACGCCGGCCGTTGCGCCGCCGCCGATTTGATCGGCCAGGGCTTGGGCACGTGCCGGGTCGCGACTGATGATCTCGACGGCGTGCCCCGCCTTGGTGGCGAGACCTCCGACAGCGGCGGCGATGCCCCCCGAGCCTATAATGCTGATGGTGCTCATGTCGTCTTCCTCGGACAGTCGGCCCCGGGCTCGATGCGAAGGCCGGTTGTCATTTCCCTGCGCCGCCTTATGTAGTGGATCAGTGATCCGTTTCAGTAAGTGGTTCAGTGATCCGGATATATGGATCACTGAACCGTTTAACAAGGCGCCTTATGCGAGCCGACGCAGAAAAGAATCGAAGCCACATCCTGTCGGTGGCGCGCAGCCTGTTCGCAGCGCCAGGCGACGAGCCGTCAATGCGCGACATCGCCCGCCAGGCGGGGGTGGGACTCGCTACCCTGCTGCGACATTTCCCGAGCCGAGACGCGCTGTTCGAGGGCCTGGTCTGCACCGATCTCGACACCCTGACGCGAAAGGGGGAAGAGCTCGCGACGGCTGCGGGTGCGCAGGAAGCGCTTATTCCCTGGCTCCACGACTGGGTGGCGTTCGCCCGAAGCCACCGGGGCGTGGTCGCCTTGATGGCAGCCGCCCACGACGATCCGGACTCCGCCCTCTACGCCTCCTGCGCCGCGGTGCACTCCGCGAGCGCGCGACTTCTGGTCCGCGCCCAGGCGGAGGGAATGACGCGCGGCGACATGACGGGGGACGATCTCTTCGCCCTCATGACCGCCCTGGGCTGGGCGGTCGATCACCCCAGCTTCGCTCCGCGTGCGGACCAGCTCGTTCGCCTGATCACGGACGCGATCCTGGCCGAGCCGCCAACCCGCCGGGCCGCCTAGCCAGGGGTCGTCCGCGCCTTCCGCCTGTCTCACCCCGCAGGACCGCCGGCTCCGGAGGCCGCGCCGAGCGTACCGAGGTGAAGGGTGGGTCGACAGCCCGGGGCATTCTTCACCCCGACGATGGCCTCAATGCAGTCTCCGACGTCAGTCGAAAGAGCGGGACTGCTCGACCTCAAGCACGGCCCCTTCGCACCAGGTCGTGATGGCGAAATGCGCCTGGTACAGGTCGTCGGTGTTCACTTCGATCCCTTCAAAGGGCGTCCCGTCTCTCGAGGCCGGATAGCGAAAGCGGTCGGCCAGGGGATCGACAAACTGGACGTGGGCGATCATGGCCCTAATCTGGTCGGTGTACTCATTCTCGTCATCGAGACCGATCTCTGCGCGGACCTGGATCAGTTGCTCGAAGAGCTTCGACAGATTGTGGCTGGCCTTGGGTGTTGCCTCTCCAGCGATGGCGATGACGGCGGCCTTTATGGCCAGCTCGACGCTCTGTCGCCACAGGACCAACAGGGGTCTCAGCAGAAGCCCGGAATGATCGATCCGGGCGTTGTCCCACATCACGTCGAAGCCGCGCTGGAAGCTGTAGGACAGCATGTCCCATGAGCCCGCGGTCAGATCGAGCGGATGGCGACGCACAAAGGCTTTCAAGTTCGGCTGGGTGGCTATGAGCCGTTCAACCAGTTCTTCGCGGGCCTCAGCGGACATCGGTCGAGGGCCTTCTCGTCCGGGATGATCCTCGTCGGGCTTGCCTTCCGAGGTTGGAGCCCGGCTTGTTCAACCCTGGTCCGGCGGCTTGAAAGTCGCGCTGGAGGCTAATCACTAGGAGGCGGCCTTTGCCGGTGTTGCGCGGTTGCCTTTGAACCAGCGGCGGAGAGCGCCCCCGCGCTTCGTTGCGGGGAAGGTGGTGAAGAAGGCTGTCTGCATCGCGTGGGTAAGGTAGCGGCCGGTCCGGCGGGCTTCGTCAGCGGTCTGTGGATCTGCCGGCCGACCGCGTTTCTCGATGTTGAGCGTGGCCGTGCGCTTGAACTCGGCGAAAACGGCCTCGACGTCATAAGTCGTCTCGGCGTTCTTCAGGAAGGCCAGGCGCTGGGCGATATCGGTGATGGCGTCCTGAAGATCTTCTACCCCGCCTTCAGCCTCGGCAGTCTCGCCAGATTGCCGCCAGAGCTTGGACGCAGTCAGGGCGGCGGCGTTGACGACATCGACACAGTCCTGGACGCGCTTGTAGAATTCGTCACGCTCCTGACGCATTACGCTGAAGCGGTGGACGCGCCAAAATCCGTAAACCGCGACGGCGGCGGACAGCAGGCCGCCGAAGACCGTAGCCGTGGGCGCCTGCCACGTCGCGGCGGGTTTCGGGAGAAGCGAGACGCGAGTTTCAAGCGCGGCGATGCGCCTCTCAAGGGCAGCGATGCGGGCGATCTCTGCGGCCCGATCCCGCGCAGGCGCCGGAACCGGAGCCAACGCTGGTGCAGCCTGCGGCGTGGACGTTGGCGGCGGCGGTGAAGGAGCCCGTGGCGGACCCGCAGCTATTTTACCCGCCGGCGTCATCATCGCGTTTCACGTCCGCAAGGCGTTCCAGGGCCTCGGCCAGATAGTCGCGGGCCTCTACCGCATCCGATCCGATATCAGCTGAGCGGACCTCGATCCTGTCGGCGAGCCCGACCGGATCCAGGTCATACGCTGCGGCATGGCGGGCAAGCCCTCCGAACGCCTCTTCGAGGCAGGAACTTGGACAACCCCTGACACCGGTAAGATCGACCACAACACGAGCATGGTCTTGCAGCAGGTCCGCAATTCGGTTGCGAAGGGCTTCGCCACTCCCCTTGCCGTCAGACAGGTATCGACCACCCAGATAGGGCGTGAAGTCGCGGGCGACGTCGAGGGTGGTGCTACCGGTCATCCGGCCCCGCCCAAGGTCTCGGGGGCCAGATCGAGGGCGACCTTGACGCCTTTCCGCGCATCGGCCGAGGTCGAAACCTCGGCGCCGGCGTCTTCCGTATAGGTGCACCGCGTGCGGTCGCTTTCGACCGTCAGTCGCGCGCCCTGAAATGCCCGCGCCAGGCGCGCGAAGCTCGCGAGCCCCTGTCCTCGGGCTTCGGGCCTCGTGGGCCGATGAGCGTCC
Organism: Caulobacteraceae bacterium; assembly: GCA_019748095.1. Taxonomy (GTDB): domain Bacteria; phylum Pseudomonadota; class Alphaproteobacteria; order Caulobacterales; family Caulobacteraceae; genus Brevundimonas. The sequence goes on from JAIEQA010000002.1 coordinate 79,436, forward strand.
AGAAGCGCCGGCCAGCACCGATCAGCGAGGCCCTCATCTCGCCCGCTGCACGTCGACGCGCGTGGGAGCCCTGCGCCCTCGTCAGCGACCGTGAATAAGTAACGGCGATTGGCGCGATCGATCTGGAGCGCCGCCGTCCACCAGAGCTTCGGCGCCATGGCCGTGTCTCGGTAGGCGTGATGAATGACGTTGGAAATGGCCTCGCAGTAGAAGACGTAGATTGAGGCGCGCACGTCCGGCGGCGCATTCTTGATCACGTCGAGGATCGGCTCGAGGCTGGCGGCGTCGAACGTTCCGGCGCCGGCCACGCACGCGGCCGTCTCAAACGATCCCTGCACGCCGCACGCTGGCTCACTCGCGCGGCGCGAGGAAGCGCGAAGTGCGCTGTAGCAGGGCAAGGCGGAGTCGTAAGGCGCCATGCGGCCATCCTATCACCTTGGTGGCCCAAAACCATGGTTGGATGAAGTCGACCAGGCCAGGCGCCAGCCGGAATCAGACCGAAGCCAACCCTGGAGGCTTGGGTGCGGACGACAAGCCGACGATGTCGACTGGAACGCCGCATATCGACACCTAAGAGATACGCGCATGTCGTGGAGAGCAACGCAAAGGCGGTTCAGAGTGCGCAACCCGCCATAATGTTGCGGACTTTCCGCAGAAAGATTGCGGTCACAATATAACCTTGCATTGCACGGAATATATTTGCACTAATCGACTGTATTCGATCGGCTCTCGCATGTCGGCCGGTCGCCCCATTGTTCAGTTGAGGGCGCGATGCACACAGAGGAATGCCGAGATCCGTACGGAGCCGCCTTGGGCGCGGTTCGTCAGTTCGCCGAGGCCGGCCGCTTCACTCCAGGCGAGGCTCTCGTCGTCACGGAGCTCGCGGCTGAAGTCGGGCTGAGCCCGACGCCCGTCCGCGAGGCCCTGGCCTGTCTTGCTGGCGAAGGCCTGATCGAGCGACGCCGGGGACGGGGCTATTTCTATCCGCAGCTAACGGCGTCCGAAGTCATCGACCTGTTCGAGCTTCAGCTCGCCTTTCTGCACGCTGCATTGACCCTCCACCCGCGCGGCGTGGGATCGCTACGAAAGGCGGTATCCGGCATCGATCCGCTCGACGGCGCCCAAGCGCTGTTTGACGCCATCATCGACCAGTCCGCGAACAAGGCCCTCATGACGGCGCACCGACGGGTCGCGCGTAGACTCGGACCCGTTTTGCGCGCCGAACGGGCCATGGCGGAACCTTCGGGTGAGCCGGTGTGGCAGATGATTGAAGCGATCAACGAAGGCCAGCTTCCCGACCTGCTGCACAGGCTGCAGACCTACCACTACAGGCGCTCCGCCCGGGTCGCAGCGTTCCTCAAGCGGAGCGGTCGCTAACAATCGGGCGCGACCCCTCCGCCCCGTCAATCGACGAGCAGGCGTCTTCTTCTTTCCTGAGACGAGCCAGGGCGGAAAGGGCCGGAGCCGCCGCGATCCGCCGCGCGTGGAACTGGCTCACCGTCTCCATCAGATCCGGCGTCGGGGCATCTGCATAGGCAGCGTGCAGAGCGAAAGCCTCGGACTTGAGGTCATCGAATAGACAAGGCTCAACACCGCTCAGCACCTCCAGTTGACCGGCGACCCGATCGAAAGCCGTCCACAACACCTGGTTGCCGGCGCAGCAGACGATCACCGAGAAGAGCCTGCCGACTCCCGCCCCCGGAGCGTCAGGATCAAAGGCGGGAGCCGGCGGGCGAACGGCGCCGAGGGCCATGCGGCTGATTTCGAGTGCGATTCGAATATATTCGCCTCTGATCATGTAGCGCTCTCGCGCTGCTGACCCGTCGAGTCGCAGAACAACGTAGCCGCCCGAGGCGGCGCGTTCGACCAGGCCTTCGCCGCTCAGGCGGGCCAAGGCCTCGCGAAGCGGCGTGGTCGACAGCCGCAACCTTTTGGCTTCGTCCTGGACGATGACCTGTGTTCCCCCGGGCAGGACGCCGGACTGGATACGGTCGCGCAGAGACGACAGCGCCTGGGTGAACGGGTCACGGTTACGAGCCATGGTGTGAATCCCGGACGATCGACCACGCGCAACGCACCCGATCGCCATCCCTTGCATGGTTCTCCAAAAGTCCGAATCCGTCTGCGAAAAAGAACGTCGGGTAGCCCGCCAGACATCCGCCGTCGCCCCGCAGAAACTTTGCGGGCTCCGCCTGCGAGCCCGCCGTCATTGGAAAATAGAGCACGAGCCTGCATTGATCCCGAGCGTCAGACAGCACACCTTGCGTGGAGAAAGGTCGATTTTCCATGCCGCCCGATTCACCCGAGAAGCCCAGTGAAGCGCGCCTGATCGGGCTGGCCGCCCGCGCTGTCCGCCGCGCGCGCGGCATGACGGCGCAGCAGGTGGCGGACGCCATGGCTCTGCCCTTGCGGACCTACGAATACTTCGAAGCGGGCCAGGGCCGGGTGAACCTGGAGTACATCCACCGCTTCGCCGCGGCGACCAACTGCGACCCCTACGCCCTCGTCCTTGGCCCCGGACTCGGCTCCACCGACTTCGCGCGACGGACGGCCGACACCAAAATGATCCTGATCTTCCTGATCGCCTTGGGAGAGTTTGAGACGCGCATGGGTGACCGCATGATCACCCTCGATCCAAGAGCGCTTATCGAGGCCTTCACCGAGGCCTTCCGCAAGGTCGAGACGGATGCCCGCGCCCGCGAAGAGGAGACGGAGTCGTGGCTGGACGCGGGCCGCGACCGGTTGGCTGGCAAGCCGCCAGAAGACGGCGAATGACGCGCCGAGGTAGAAATATACGACAGATATAGATTGCCGATCTCTCGCCCCCGGAGCCTGATGACGACGCCGCATTCTGCGGCTGATCAAAGGAGGCTGATATGACCACTTTCCGCATCCGCACCCTCGCCCTGGGCGCCGTTTCGCATCTCACCCGCGGCGGGTTCACGGAACTCGTCAGGGAAGCCGACAAGCAACCCTACAACATCATGGCCTGAGCGTTTGGACGGGCGGCTCCGGTCGCCCGTCCGGCGTCTTGCACATTGACAGGACCGCATTTCGCGGTGAGCTCGAGGAGACCGACATGCCGAGTTTCCGCATCCGCGTTCTTTGTCTGGGTGCGGTCTCCCGTCTCACCCGTGGCGGTTTCACCGAGTACGTCAGGGAAGCCGACAGGCGGCCCTACGACTTCATAGCTTGAGGGTTCGGACGGGCCTCACGGACCGACAACCCGGTGTCATTTATCATGCAATCTTCTCTCGCCGACGGCGTGTTCATGGCGATATGCGGCGAAGACATCGTCGTGCTCAACACTCACGACGATCTTTACAGCTGTCTTCCGGAGGCGGGAGCGCATCTCAAGATTTCCCTCACGGCAGCCCAAGGTCCTGAACCCCTGCTGGCCGCCCTCGCCGAGGCGGGGCTGACGAGTGCGAAGGAGCCAGAGGGCCGCCGTCCTATCCCGCCCCTTCCCGACAAGGCGCTGGACCTTTCCGGGGCGCGGCCGAGCTTGGCCGACAACCTCTGCGTGGTCCGCGCCGTACTGTCCGCGTGGTGGCGCGGCCCGGGTCGACAGCCCTTTGCCGAGTTTCTTGTCGGCTCCGAGCCGCCTGAGAACCACGCCGTCGACGTTGAGCTGATCGCGCGATTGACGCTGGCTTTTACCCAGCTGCTGCCCTGGGCTCCGGCTCAGGGAGCCTGCCTCTACCGGGGCTGGCTCCTGCGGCGCATTCTTCAGAGTCGAGGCCAGACCGCGACCTGGGTCTTCGGTGTCCGAACCTGGCCGTTCGGAGCCCATTGCTGGCTGCAGGTCGACCGCTTCGTGCTTGATGACGAACCAGATCGCGTCGCCCACTACACTCCCATCATGGCGGTTTGAGATGGGCGCCGTCCTCGCATTGTCCTGGCGCGAAGGCGCCTCGGCCGAGGCTGGCCGGGGCATCGTGACCGCCGCGATCCAGGCGGGCTACGTCGCGGTGCGCAAGTCCCCATTCGGCTGGATCGGCGTTGCCGGTCCTCGCCCGCCCCGACTTCACGACATCAAAGGCGGGCTGCTCGCCGTTGGCGACCTGTTTTCCACGTCCGGGCGGCCGGTCCTTGAAATGGGGGGCCGGCTCGAGCGGCTTAAGGGCTTGGTCGAGAGCTATTGGGGCCGCTACGTCGCGATCGATCTGGACGGTGATGGAACAATGCGCGCGGCGCTGCGGGATCCTTCAGGGGCCGCCGAGGTCGCGCTCTGGACTTCAGACGGCGTCCAGATCCTCAGCACGGGTGTTCCCGACTGGCTGATGCTGGCGGCGCCTGCGACCGGCTCCGTCATCTGGGAAGGGGTGCCGGCTCTGCTCGGCAACGCCCTCGCCGGCTTGACCCAGCCTCCGCTGAAAGGCCTGACCGTACTCGACGCCGGGGAGATGATCGACCTTGACACGGGCCATCGCTCGCCGGTCTGGCGTCCTGTGGGTGATGAAGCCCGCGACATCTGGGACCCCGTCGCGGCCCGGGAGGGCCTGCGGGAACGCGTCGAAGGCTGTGTCGAGGCTTTGGCCGACAACGTGACCGTGCCGGGGGCCGAGCTCTCCGGCGGCCTGGATTCGGCCATCGTCGCCGTCGCCTTGGGCCGGCATCGTCCACGTGTCGGTCTCTGGCTCAACGCCCATTCCTTCCGCGCGGAAACCGATGAGAGGCGATACGCGCGCTCCGTCGCCGCTCATCTCCACGTTCCGCTGACAGAGTTGCAGCGTCTTGAACAGGCTCTGGAAGCCGACGTCCTGAACCAAACTGCAGGAGGCGTCCGGCCCGGCTACAACGGCTCCGATCCGGTGTTCGACGCGTTGGTCGCAGAGGCTTGCCAGGCGCGGGGCCTCGACGGGTTGTTCACGGGAAAGGGCGGGGACGCCCTGTTCTATCAAGGGGGATCCGGAGCGATCTTCGCAGACCTCTGGCGCGCCAAGGGCCTTGCGGCCGCCGGTTCCCCGGTTCTCACCGGGGTCGCGCGGTGGAGGCGGAGGTCTGTCTGGTCGGTCTTGGCCGAGGCGGTGACGCAAAGACAGCCGGAGCCGATGCCGGTCGATCCCGGCATCCTGGCGGAGCCAGTCGCGACCCCTGTCGTCCACCCGTGGCTGCACGGCGACGAGACCTTGGGGCCGGGCAAGCGCCTTCAGCTCCACGCCCTGATCTCGAACCTGGCCTATGCGACCGCTTGTCGCCGTACCGCCGCGGTCGACCTCATCCATCCCCTTATGTCCCAGCCGCTGGTGGAGTGGGCAATGCGCCTGCCGACGCCCATCCTCACGGGCGGGATCACGGATCGCCATCTGGCGCGCTCCGCCTTCGCGGACTCGCTTCCGGCCGAGGTCGTCTGGCGGCGCTCGAAGGGCGACTACACCGCCACCTTTGAACGGGAAGCCGCGGCCAGCCTCCCCTTTCTCAAGGCCCATCTTCTGGACGGCCTGTTGGCCCAGCGTGGGGTCATCGACCGTGGGCGGACAGAGGCTTTGCTCGATCGGGACCGGCTGATGTGGGCGGGCGGGAGCCATCATCTGAGCACGGCCGCCTTGGTCGAGAGCTGGCTTCGCCGCTGGACAGCGCGAGCGAGGTAGGCGCCGCAGGCGTCGGCCCCGCGGTCTCGTCGAGCCATTCGAGGATTTGCCGGTACATCTCGCGCACGTTCGCGGGGCTTTCGACTGTATGACCCTCGCCCCACCAGGTGATGAACCGCACGTCCTTGTTCTGACGCCAGAGGGCCGAATAGAGGCTCTCGGCATCCCCAAGCGCCATGTCCCGCTCCCCATGCATGATCAGGATCGGCGTGCGTATCCGATCCGCCTGAAACAGCGGGCTGTTGCGCACATAGCGATCCGGATCTGACCAGGGCGGGCCGCCCATGGCGCCCTGGCTTTGCTCGGTCCAGCCCGCGGCATGCCGCATCGATATCCCCCAGCGCGGATCCGCCCGGTTCCAGGGCGCGAACTCTCCCCATTTTGCGGCCATGTTCGACATCGAGGCCGAGACGATGATCGACCGGAAACGGCCGGTCTGGGTGGCCACGGCGAGACCGCCATATCCGCCGAAGCTCTGACCCCAGTAGATCAGCCGGCCGCTATCCAGTTCAGGGTGCAGCGCCAGGGCGACATCGACCACCGCCAGCACTTGGTCAGCGAGTCCACTCGCCGGTTCGGCGGGATGAAAAGACCGGAGAACGCTGGGGGTCAGCACCGCATATCCGGCCGCCGTCAGCTGCTGAAGATTGAGCTGGGTCGCGAATTCGGCCGGATCGCGCTGAGGTTGGCTCGGTCGCCCGGGATAGGTCAGGACGACCAAAGGAACGGGTCCCGTTGCAGGTCGTGTCGGCAGGTAAAGCCAACTCGTCAAGGCCTCGCCCTCTGATCCCATATGAGGCACTGCGACGGGCAGAGCGAAGCGGACATCGTCCAGGTAGGCGTTCAGCGTAGACAAGACGCGGACCCGGCCGTCGGGCCGTCTCAGGGTCAGGCGGCGCACGCCGTTCCGCTCGGTCTCCTCGACGACCTGGCGAGGCGTGCCCGCGACCGGCGTGACAAGGGATCCGTCGTCGCGGGGCGCGCGCCACGACACCCCGGCCGGCTCGAGCCGCCCGATACCGTTGACGCCGAGCAGGAAGGCGCCCGTCACCGGAGTGTTGAAGTTGAGCCGTGGCGCGTCGAGGACGTCGAACGGCGCGAAGGGCCTGAGGCCGATGGACGGCGACATCCGTCTGGGACGCCCTGTCGGCCCCATACGCCAAGCCGACCCATCTGCGACGCCGATCAGATCGCTTTGATCGACCGTGTCGATCCGATCCGGCGCCGCGGCCATAGCGGCAGTGAGGTTGACAGCGCGTTCCGGTTCGAGCCGATGCCAGTCGTAGCGGGCGGACCCGCCGCGACGAGCGCGCAAGACAGGACGGTCGCCCTGCCAGACGGCCCGGACTGCGGTGAAGCTCGCGACCCGGGTCGCCGTGACGTCAGGCTCAAGGCCGAAGCGATCGAACGTCTCCATCATCCCATCGGGCCGAAGCGCCGCAAGGTCACCCGACGTAGGACCGTTGGGGCCCGTCAACCAGACAAGCACCCTCCGGCTGTCAGGCGACCAGCCCATCAGGAAAGGGGCGACTTCACAATCGCCGCAGGGCCGCGTGATGGCTCCCGTGCCGAGATTGACGATGCGGATATGCCGCCGTTCGGGCTTGTCGACTGGCCAGAGGGGCCGGTCCTGGTCAACGGGCGGCATTGACCCCAGCGTCATCGCCGCGACATGGTCGCGATCGGGAGAGAGTTCGAGATCGAAGAATCGTCCGGTCGAGAGAACCGCCTTCATCCCCGTCCTCAAGTCGAGCCTCACCAGGTCCGACTCTGGCGAGACTGGGGTGTCGGCGTTGAAGGCCCCCGCACCCATGAGCGTAAGGCTCGGCGTTTGACCCGACGCCTGCGTCGCCCAGCGGTCCCGGGTCAACGCCTCGGCCTGAGGGTCCCAGCCGATGACAAACGGCAGGTCTCCCTCCCGCCGATCGATCAGCACGAGCTCGTCTTCCGAGCGCCATTGCACCACTCGGCCGTATCCTCCGGCGTCCGGGTTGACGTCGAGCCATCGGACCGTCCGCGTCGCCAGCTCAAAAACCCCGAGGCGCCAGCGATCCTGCTGGAGACGAAAGATAAGCAGGCTGCGCCCGGACGGCGACCAGTCGCCCAGCACATGGCCGCTGCCTTCGGACGCGGGAAGCAGTCGCTCGGCTGGCCCATCGCCCGTCGCGTCGGCGATCCACAAGACGTTCGAGGATGCGCGGGTGAATAGACCGAGGTCGTAGCGGTCGATCTTCGAATAGGGGGCCGACTGCTCAAACACGATCCAGCGGCCGGTCGGGTCGATTGTCGTCCGCCCGAACGCAGCCTGATTCAGCAGGTCATCGATCGTGTAATCCCGCCCGGGCTGTTGCGCCTGTGTCGCCCAAGACGGACCGCACAGGAGCGCCATCGCCAGCGTCAGGACGCCGGCGGCCTTCGCAATAAGGGTGCGCATGGTCCCGTCACCAGCGCCGCGTCAGCTGGAGAGACACGACGCGACCTAATGGATCGGCCTGACCTGCGTCGTAACCGTAGCCGCTCGCCGCATCGTAGAACGGCGGGTCCTCGTCGAAGAGGTTTCGCACGTTGAGGGCGAGATCGAGCCCGTCCATCCCCATGACGCGCGTCGGCGCCCAACGAAGCTGTGCGTCCGCCGTTATCCAGCGATCGACGCGCGGGCCAAGAGGGTCGCGGTAGCCGTCCACGTAGTTGACGCCGAGACGACCTGACCACGGGGCGCGGGTCCAGGCGACGCCGCCACGAAGCCTGAGATCGACGGGATAGCCCACCTCATCGAGCAGCTTGTCCCGCGTCGCCGTCGGAGTGAGTTTGCGGCTGTAGTCGAAGAGCCAGGACCCCGACAAATCGAGATCGAACCGGTTGCGGCCCCAGTCCACGCCCTTGGCCACCGCGAAGTCGAGGCCCCGCACATGCAGCTCGCCGGTGTTGAGCCAGCGTGCATCGAAGAGGGCCGAGTAGGCCTCCGCGGGATAGAGGCCGGGGGGTACGAAGCGGGGATCGGAGATCAGGGCGTTGATCGCGGCCAGATCCGCGGCGATGGCCGGATTCACTCGCGTGACAAACGCCGCCAGGTTTGGGTCGACGAGGGCGTTGTCGATATTCTCTGCAATCGGTCGGCCGATCCGGTTGTCGAAACGAGTGTCGAACAGGGAGGCGTTGATGCGCCAACCTTCAGGACGGCCATAGTCGAAGCCGACCGTGACCGTTTCGGCGGTCTCGGGCTGCAGGTCCGGGTTGCCCCCAAGCCGGATGACGGCGAGCTTCTCGACCCCGCCCTCAAAGGTCGAGGTCGCGCCGATCACGACGGCCTCATTCAGTTCGTTGAGCGAGGGCGCGCGAAAGGACGTCCCCCAGGTGGCTCGAACGGAGAGCGCCTGCGTGGCCGACCAGATCAGGCCGACCTTGGGGTTGGTCGTGGTTCCGAAATCCTCGTAGTTCTCCGTCCGGACCGCCAGGGACAGTTCCAGACCCTGCACACCTGGGCGGGCGTTGGCCTCGCCGACGAGGGGCAGTCGCACTTCAGTGAAGACGGCGGCGATATCGCGCGTCTGGGGCGCGATCGAGGTCGTGACCGGCGCCAGGGTGGAGACGAAATTCTCCGTTGCGCGATCGAAGGTTTCGCGCCGGAACTGAGCGCCGGCAGCCAGTTTCACATCGCCGCCGGGCAGGGACCAGAGCGCACCGTCCGCCAGGACATTGGCCGAGGTGACCCGGCTTTCATTGCGCGTGCGACTGTAGCCGGAGAAGATGAAGTCGGTGATGACGGCGGCGTTCGCGCCTCCGCTCCCGAACGGATTGAAATAGCCGTCGCGCGGCGCGCTGAAAGCGGTCGCGGCGTTGTCAGCGGTGACGCCAAGGGCCTCGTTCATGCGGCCGAAATGCAAGCGCGGCGTGTTGACCTCGCTGCGTTCCTCGGCCCGGGCCACATAGGCCGACAGGTTCCAGTCCCCGGTCAGCGCCAGATCCAGCCCCGCCGTGACGCCGAAGCTCCGCGCCTCGCCCTCGACGAACGACGGCTCCAGATCATTGATGAAGCTGTAGGCGATCTGATGCCGGGTCGCGCCGGTAGGAGAGACGAAGTGAGGGTTCGTCCGCGTGACAGTCAGGATTTCTGCGGGCGCGAGGTTGGCGAAGGCGAAGGCGCGGTCGCTGAACCGTGCATCGGCGGACACCTCCAGTCGATCGCCGAGGGCCTGGCGGACGCGGCCGTAAACGGAGTGGCGCTCCTGGGCCGGGATGATATCGGCGCCGGCGCGACGATCCGCCAGGTTGGACGCTCCCGCCACGAAATCGGCCCCGCTTCTCGCCACGCCACCCGGCAGCGGCCGGATGGCATGAGTCGCGACGTAGCCGGCCTGGACGGGGTCGAACGCGACCAGATTGCCGGGAGACGAGAAGATGCCGCGGCGATCCGAGCCACCGAATGGCCGGAGATCGCCCGCCGCGGTGAAGGGGCGGTCGGAGCCTGACAGAGCGGCCTGGTCGCGATATTCGTAAGACAGGAGCGCCGCGCCGCTGCTCCAGCGCCGGCCGACGAGATGGGAGGCCATCATCTCCTCCGCGCCACCCTGGGCGGTCGAGGCGCGCACGCGCGTCTCCTGGCCGTCAAACTCCCGTCGCAGGATGACATTGACGACCCCGCCGACCGCGTCGGATCCGTAAAGCGCCGAAGCCCCGTCCAGCAGGACATCAACCCGCTCGACGGCGGCATTGGGCAGGGCCGAGATATCGGCGAATTCCCCACGGCTCCCCGTGCCGGCGAGGCGACGCCCGTTGACGAGGACCAAAGTCGAATCCGCTCCCAGTCCCCTGAGATCGACCCCCGTCGACAGTGTGCTGTTGGACCCGCCGACGTCGGAGGCCGAGAGGTAGGTCGTAGGCGTGGACGTACCGCCGAAATTCTGCGGCAGGGCCGCCAGGGCTTCCGCGACCGAGCCCTGGCCGGCACGGTCCATGTCCGCTGCGCCGATGACGACGACGGGCGATGCGGTCCGCGACGGGCCGCGGATCAGAGTGCCGGTGACAATGACTTCCTCGATCTGCACCGCGGGTCCGACAGCAGACAGGCGCGTGTCTCTGCGCAGCACCACCACGCCAGGCCGGCTTCGGGTCCAGCCTATGCCGCTCCCGGAAAGCAGCCGGTCCAACGCCGCATCAGGTTCAAACCGTCCGTTGATCCCGGGGGTGTGCAGACCCGCCACCAGGTCCGCCGTGTAGAGCAGCTGAACGCCGGATTGACGCGCATAAACCACCAGGCCCGCTTCCAGCGGTCCGGGCCCGATCTCGAAATCGCGGGAGGCTTGGGCATGGGCGGTCGTCGACAGCATCGCCGCGGCGACCGGCACGATCGCGGCCCCGGCCAGCAGAGTGCGGATACAGGTGGTCATAGTTTCGATCCCCTCCGACGCAAGGTCGCGTCGAACAGGAGACGCAGGGGCGTCGACTCAACTGAGTGGGGCGGCGAAATTATTATCCGCCGACGGAAGGGGTCGTGAGGCGAATGCTGCCGTCGGACTGTTCTTTGGCGGTTAGACCGAACAGGTCTGTCGTCGCCGCCACGAAGGCCTCGCGGTCGCCGGTCGTGAAGACACCGTTGACCGCAATGTCCTCGGCGCGACCGGCGTCGAGAACGATCTTCCGCGGCAGGTACCGGTTGACCTCCGCCACGGCTTCCCGAAGCGGCGTGCTGCGGAAGATGAGCCGGCGTTCCGACCAGCTGGTCGCCAGGGCCGCATCAACCGCGAGGGGGGCGGCGTCCGGCAAGGCGGTCCGCACCTGCTGGCCCGGAGCAAGTCGCCAGCTCCGGGCGCCGGCGGCCGGGCCGTCCGTCACGGCGACCGAGCCCACGACCAGGGTGACCCGGGCGCCATCGTTGTCGCGCCTGATGTCGAAGGTAGTGCCGAGGGCGGTCACCACCGTTTCGCCGGCCGAGACCCGGAAGGGGCGGTCAGCGTCATGAGCGACGACGAACAAGGCCTGGCCTCGCTCCAGAAGAATATGACGCTCAGACGGGGCAAACCGCACCCGCAACCGGGTGTCGGTATCGAGCTTGATCTCGCTGCCGTCGGCGAGGCGGACGACCTCCTGTTCGCCGACGGCCGTCGCATAGACGCCGCGTGACGGCAGCCAGACCAATATGCCGATGACCGCGATCGCCATGACCGTCGCGATGGCGGCGAACGGCACGAGAGCTTTCCTGCTCGAGCGAGAGGCGCGGGAACGCGAGGCCTTGAGGGTATCGCGGGCGAGGGACTGGATATCGGCGTCGCTGGAGAGCGAACCCGTCGTTCGCCAGAGGGTCTCGAGACGCTGGTAGGCGTCGGCGTTCTCGGGCTGGGCCCGCCATGTCTTGAACTCCGCCAGCGCGACGGCCGACACGGGACGTTCGCCGAGACGGACATGCCACTCGGCGGCTTCACGGTCCGCAACGCGCCTCGCGTCGAGCGGGTCGCTCATGGTTTTCCCCATCGGCTACAGCCGCAACTGGGCTGCGCAGTATTCCAGCGCCTTGATCATCCGCCACTGGACCGTAGTGACCGGAATACCCAGACGCTCCGATATCTCTTGATACTCCAAATGGACGAAACGGCTCAAGACAAACACCTCCCGAAGTCGTGGCGGCATCCCAAAAACGATTTGCTTGAGAAGGACCAAATCGGCCTGCGAAGCCGGCTCAGCAGATGTCTGGGGTGCGGTCCAATCGGCGGGAGACAGCGATTGCGGGCTACGGCGTCGAGCCCGGTCGATCGCGAGGTTCTCGACAATGCTCATCAGAAGCGCCTTCGGATGGCGGATCACGCCGCGACGGCTGTAGGGCGTGGCCCGGACCCAGGCTTCCTGGGCGAGATCCTCGGTCTCGTCGCCGAACCGTTTGCGCAGCCGCGCCGTCAGCCAGCCGGAGTAGGCGCGATAGAGATCGTGAAGGCCAGTGTCGCCCTTCGTCTCCTCAACTCCACCTGACCGATCCGACACGGGCTCGCCTCCAGTTGACGAGGCGAGCCCGGCCGAAGCACCGGGTGTTGAGTCCATGCTTGAGCATGCGCCGACGCCTTTAGCCCCGAAGGACCTGGACATACGCGCCGACCACGCCGCTGCCGCGGAGACGTGAAATTTGGATCGTCTCAAGCGAGGTTCTCAAGCCTCGGCGTCCCCCGAGGGCGACGCATCCCAAGCTTGAATCATGGTCAGAGGGATTGCAAGCAGCCTCGTTCCCATGCGCTGAGGATGGTGTGTGGCCAGTTGCACGCCGGAAGCCGGACCAGTCCCTGCTTTCGAAGCCCTCACCCTCAGGCCTTTTGGGGCGCAACGCCGAAGCCTATGTCTAGGACGAGACGTCTGACCCGACAGGGCCACCGAGGCGCCGATGGGGGATAGATGTTCGAAGTTTTGCCCAGCGATATCGACCCCTTTGGTGGAGCCGAGATTGTCGAACTGCTTCGTCGGTTGATCTATGCCGAGGCTCAAACGTCCGGGGTTCCGCTCTTCAACGTCGCGGTGCCTTTGCAGATCACCTTGGCGGACGGAGGCGAGGACGCCCGCGTCGAGTGGGCTGGCGGAGAGGCCAGCACCCTCTATTTTCCGCACCGACACGTGGTCTTCCAGTCCAAGGCCACCGACACGACAGCCTCGCTCTGGAAACGAGAGACCTGGACCAAGGCGTCGCAGAGGAAGGGTAAAACTCGGGTCCTGAATGACGCCCTCGTTCGCGCTCTCGCCGAAGGCGCGGCCTATATAGGAGTGACGGCGACCGGCCTGGTCGGCGCAAAGCCGGATGAACGGAAAGAAGCGATCCGCGAGGGAATACGCGAAGCGGGCGGCGACCCTGATCTGCTGCATTCAATCCATATATATGATGGCAACTCGCTCGCGGAGTGGGCCAACCGGCATCATGCCGTGGCCCTCTGGATCAAGGAGCAGAAGGCCGGTCTGTCCCTGTCGTCATTCGCGACACTTGACCAGTGGGGACGGCGCTCGGACATGGCGGCTCCGCCCTATGTCGTCGGCGAGCGGGAACGTTTCTCGATCGGCTCAAGCAGCCAGGACCGACTGAGCTTCGACCAGTTCTCGGGCCGCCTTGTGGCTCACCTTCTACAGGCGGACGGACACAGCGCCAGGATCACGGGACCATCTGGCCTGGGGAAGAGCCGCAGCGTCTTTGAGGCGATGCGCGGGGGGGCGGCGGCCGTGAACGACATTCTTCTGGCCACGGCGGTCTTCTGCGATTTCCGCGAAGTCTCGGGAAAACTCTGGGACGCCGTCAACCTTCTCGCCGACGGCGGATCGCCAGTGATCCTGGTGGTCGATGAATGTCCTCGCGACGACGCGAAGAAGCTTCACGAAAGGGCAAGAGCGACGGGCAGCCGACTTCGCGTGGTGACCCTCGATACGAACATACAGTCGATAGACGTCGAGGGCTGCCTTACTGTCGGCGCCCTGGCGTCTGATGATGACCTGATCAAAATGATCCTCTCCGGGCTGTTGCCCAAGAGCGCGTCCAGGGACGACGTCGCCTTCGTTGCAGATCTGTGCGCGGGATATCCACGCATAGCGGTCCTCACCGCACAGAGTTACGGGAACGAGGCTCCAGTCTTCAAATCCGTGGAGGATGTCGCCAAGCGCATCTTGGCCGGCGCCAACATTAAGGACCGTGCCCAGGTTCGGGCCCTCGAATGCTTGTCTCTGTTCGACGGGCTGGCTCCCGATGTCCGGCCCGCCGAGTTCGACCACGTCGCTCAAACACTCGGCCTGATGACGGGTGACGAGATGTACGAACATCTGGTCGAGGCGACCGACCACGGCGTGGTCGGTCGTTACGGCGACGTTCTGGTTGCGCAACCTCGACCTATCGCAAACTATCTGGCCGCCAAACGCCTTGCCTACCTGCGCCCCAGCGTTGTTCTCGCGTTTCTGCAAACGGCTTCCGACGATCAACGGGAGTCCTTTCTGGGGCGTGTCCGCTATGTGTCCCGCTCCACGACGTTGCGCGACGTTGCCATCGCCATGATGACTTGGGACGGCGAACTGGCGTCGCCCGAGCAACTCTTCACCAGACGAGGCAGCGAGTTTGTCGCGGCGTTTGTCCATGTGATCCCTGATTTCGTTTCCGGGCTGATCGCTCGAAACGTGCGCGATACCAGTCTGGCTGATTTGGGGCTGGTCCGGGACGAGCTGGGAGGCATTCTCGATGCGCTTGAGCGGCTAGCCCACAGACCAGAGACCTTCCCGGACTCAGCGAGAAGTCTTCTCCGCCTTTCCGCCGCGAACGCCGACCGTAAGCAAGGACGGGCGACCGAAATCACCAAACAGCTGTTCCAGCTCTTCCTCAGCGGAACCGCAGCAATTCCAGCGGTAAAGTTCGCCATCCTGGATGAGGCCCTCGCCAACGATGATCCGGAGATGCTCTGGGCTTGCGCCCGCGCGCTCGAAGGTGCGCTCGAGACCGAGCGGTTCTACGGGGCCAGCGGATACGAGCAACTCGGAGACCTCGCGCCAATCGCGGATTGGAAACCTGCCACAACCGTCGAGGCGACAGCATTCAACCGGAACGCCCTGGATCGTCTACTCAGGTTAAGGAGAACCGGCGCCGAGGTCGCGGCCGACATCGATCAGGTCGTCGCCGAACATATGCGCCAGCTTCTAATCCCGGACTTGTTCGAACAGGTCTTGGCCTATCTCGACGAAGTCCGAAAAGACCAGGCCTTCTGGCCTCAAGCCACCAAGAAGATCGGGGATTGGCTCTATTTCGATCGCCGCGAGGCGGAGCCTGCCTTCGCAGACAAGGTGCGCGCTCTCTATGACGCCTCACTCCCGACCGACATCGTTGATCGGGCGCTGTTCTTCTCGCAGTTCTGGCCAGCGGATATTCGCGATCCGGACCACAGCTACAATGCCGGCGCCGTGGAGCGCGACTACGAGTTTTCTGGTCGGGAATCTCGCAAACTCGCTCCCCTGATTGCACAAGACCCAACGCTGCTCACCCGCGCCGTCCAACTGATGGCGACCCGCGCCTTACATTCCCCCTACGCCTTCGCGGACGAACTCGCGAAGCACGTTGGCTCGCCTGAGCCTGTACTCGCCGAGGCGTTGGCGGTTCTCGATGCAAGCGGGTCCGATCAGGGGCTGTCGTTTGTTCGCGCCCTGCTTCGCGCCCTCGAAGCGGCCTTCCCCGAAAAGGCCGACGTCTTGATAGAGATGGCGAAGACCTCGCGGACCTTGGGTGCGAGGGAGCTGGACATCTACGCCTCGGTCAGCCTGACTGAGACGCGGATCTGGGAGATCGCGGAGCTTGTAAGGACTGGGCGCGCCTCGCCTTCCAACGTAGTTCCGCTTTCCTATGGCCGCTCTCTAGACGCCATGGCGGTCGGCGTTGTCCGCACCCTGATCGAAGCGCTCCACACCCGTGCCCCAGAGGGTGGAGCCTGGGCGGCGATCGAAATTCTTTCCATGTACCTCTACGGCAGGTCCAGTTTGTCGCCGGACGAGGCTGAGCTGGTCAAGGACGCCGTTCTTGCCCCCCTGGACGTCGATGAGATCCCGGACGCGACGATGTCGGCGCATGCGTTCGGAGTTCTGATCAAACTCCTCGACACGGCGGGATTTGTGGACGCCGCCTTTGCCGGCGCGTTCGCGGCCATAATCGTGGCCGCCTGCCAGACCACCACGTCCGGCTACCGCCGCACGGTGTCCGAAGCCCTTCAGGAAGGATTGATGATTGTGATCCGAAGGGAGCCCGAGCCGGTGTGGTCTGCGCTGGCCGCCTTCTACGAGGTCGCCACTCGCGCCGAGCGGTCACGGCTCTACAAGATGACATCGTTCCAACGAAACTATTCGGAGCAGGCCTCAAGCGCCAGCGGAAGAGCAGGCATCCTGTTCGAGACGCCCATAGCGTCAACCGTTGCCTGGGCGGATGTCGATCCGGCCCGAAGGGCGCCCTTCCTCGTAAGCTTCACTCCTTTGCTTGACATAGGACGCGAGGGTCTTCCGTCGTGGCACTCCGCCCTCGTCGCTCTCGCAAAGAGGTACGGCAAACTGCGCGAGTTCAGGAGCGCTCTGGCCGCGCGGATTTTCCCAAGCTCCTGGTCAGGGTCGTTGAGCGAATATCTCGAGCCCTACATTGCGCCTCTCGAAGGTTGGACCGACGACGCAGACCTCGGACCCTGGGCGTTGGAGATCCTCGTTGACCTAAAGAAACGGATCGCCGGCGACAGGGGGATGCGGGGGATCGTCTAGAGCCGAGATGGCGGCGACGGACGCTCGGGCCAGTCCAGTTTGGCCAAGTCTTCGTTGCTCACGCGCCCATGCAGTCGCAGCGCCTCATGAAACCGGGCGTTCAGCCAGGCATGGCCTTGGTCGGAGAGGCGTACGGACGGCTGACGGCGATAGGACGCCCTAGGATAGACATTTCCGCGCCCGGCAGCGGCGTTCCTCTGCGTGGAGGCGAACGCATCCTGGCCGAGGGTGTCCATGAGCCGGTTCAGCGAGACCCCGTTACGCAGCGTTCCGGCCACGAACTCGGCGTGATGCACACGGACGTAAAGCGGCCAGATCGCCTTCCAGTCCCGGTCCGCGAACTCGGCGTCCGTGGCGTCATCGCGACCGTCGACATGACGCATGCCGGTCGCTCGGCCGAAGATCACGATGTCCGTGGGATCATAGGTCAGCCGCCCCATGAACATCTCGGAACCGTCCTGGACATTCCTGGGCCTGCGGTCCGCTGGATAGCCTAGAGCCCAGTGACAGCCCGAGCTCTTAAGCTCATCCAGAATCGCGTGGTCCAGCGGGGCGCGATTGGTCGCCTGGCCAAGAAACTTCACGAACGCCGGCGGCCCCTCCTGGTCGGCCAGCGTAATCGGGGCGACGGGAGGAACCATCCTGATCTCGGCGCCGAAATCTCCCAGTTCGCTTCCGACGAAGCCTGGAGCCCCGGTCGCCCGATGGGCAGTGACCTGGACTTCCCAATCCGTGACCTGCGCCGGAGCGAGATTGGGTCCGCAACCGGCCCAGAGCGCATCGAAATAATCGGTGCAGGCCTGAAGCACTGGCGCGGCTTCCGAGACCACTCCGAACTCGTGATTTCCCGTCAGCCCCGATCCGGTCAGGTTCACCGAAGTGACGACCGCACGGCGGTCGCCAAACAGATAGACCTTGGCGTGGAGCCCGCGCACGCCACGCACCTCGGCGCCGATCGACAGAAGGCGACGTAGTGACGAGAGATCGCTGACGCCGGCGGAAAAGTCGTCGAGATTGTAGCGGGTGATCACCTGCACAGGCCCCCGATGGGGGCGCAAGAGTTGATCGAGCGCGCCGAGCTTGATGAAGGGGCAGATGATCCGCAGCGGGCTTCCGCCGAGCATGGCGGCTTTGTGCAACTCCTCCTTCCAGCGCCGATCGACCAGCCACGTCCCGTTCGGATGGGCAGAGCTGAAGCTCACGCCTTCACCAGCGCGAGCAGCCGTTTGAACTCGCTGTTCGGCTGAGAGCCTTTCCAGAAGTTGATGAACTGGGAGACGACCTGGAGATTGCCGGGTTCGTAATGGCCGCCGCTATCAATACGATCCGGCGACGGGCGCAGCATCCGATCCCCATCCTCTGTGTGAAAATCGAACACCAAGCCGGTGAGAGCGCAGCGGTTGTCCTGCTGTGCCAGCAGATAGGCAAGGTGCTGGTCCAGTTCTGCGTCCGACAGACTTGTCAGCTTGTTTTTCAAGGTACGTTCGACCGTTTGGCCATTGGATCCATTCACGGTCGATCGGATCGAATAGCGCATCGCGATGATGGACTTGTCGATCCCACCGACGATCCTGGCGGCGTTCTTTCGAGGCGGGACGCGTCCGGCGCCATCCGGCTTTTGAAAGGTCTCGAGGATCCAGAGGAATGAGTGGGCGTCAATCAGTCGGGCCTTCGGAAGTCCCGCCAACTCTGTCAGCATTCGCCTGACCTCTTCCAGGACGGCATTGAACCGACGGTAATTGTCCCAAGTGCAGTGTCGTACCGTCGTGAGCGGAACGCCGAGATTGCGGAATGCGCGGTCGTAGGTCGTTGGCTGTATTGGCGAGAAGCGTGCTGGATCATGAAGGAAGAAGAGATAGGCGAGGAGCGGATACTTGCCGCCCGTGATCCGCCCCAGCTCATCAAAGATCTCCCCCTCAGCCGCGCCGTCGTCGCGATAGAGGCGATAGAAGAGGGACTCGAGCCGCCGACGACCTTCGACGTCCTGCTGTGCCTCGATCAGCCGCCGATGATCCTGGTTTTGCGGGCCGAACCGGTTCTGCCAGAACACGAGATTGTTGGTCAGCGGCCCCCGGCTGTCCTGGATCTCGATCGCGGCGATGACCTTGGCGAGGATCTCACCGCGGCCGATGTCCTCTTCGATCCAGGTTTCCGGCTCAAGAAAGGCGAGCGCCTTCCTTCGCAAGGGGAGCTTGTAGCCCTCCTCCGCGCCAGCGATGCCCTCGTCGAAGTTGGAGAAAGCGTGGCCTCGATCGTGGGCGACGATGAGACGCTCGAAGGTCTGAAACGCGTCGCGAAAGGCCGTCGCGGCGATCCGGTCCTCGATGTCGGCGGTCATGTCCGTCACGCTAGCGCTTAAGCGCCTGGACGGCTTCGCGGACCCCTTGGGCCACCGCCATCAGAGCCTCGTCCTGGCTGTCCCATCCAGTAACGGGCTTGGCGGCCGGCGGCAGAGCCTGAAAGGCGCCGAAGGGGAGGTCCGTCCAGAGGCATGGTCGCAAGATCACCGGAATGACCATGGCCTTCCTGGCCTTGTGGCGATCCAGAGCCGTAGTCAGCTCCTTGGTGTAGCAAAACTCCGAGGCGATGAAGTCGGCCGAGATCAGCAAAAGGACAAGATCGGCCTTCGCCAGTTTCGTGACGATCTCCTTTTCCCATTCATCGCCCGCCTTGATCTCCTGATCGTTCCACGTGCTGATGATGCCCAAGCGCTTCAGCGGCGTCAGGTGGGTGATCAGGTCCGCCTTCAGCTTGGCGTCGGCGTGGCTGTAGGAGATGAAGGCGGTGATAGGCTTTACCTTGGCGACCTGCTCCGGCTCGCCCGCCAGGTCCTTGGCGCCGCCGAGCAGTTCGAGTGACCCGCCCGCCCCACCCACTACGCCCTTGATCACGCCGCCGTCGATCAGACGTCGACGTGTCCTGTCATAGCGATCCTCCGCCCAACCGAGCGCTGCCTTCAACGCCTTGCTGGACACGCGCTCCGGCGGATCTCCGGCCATATAGGTCAGCTCGTCCAAGAAAATCTGCTCATCTGTTCGTCGCGCCACCAGACCCTCGCCTCGTTGTCTTGAGGCCGTATTTGCGGGTTGAGCGGATGAATAGTCCAGCTTAAACGCGAACTTCGCATCCAGGCGCAGAGGCTGCGCTGCGCGCCCACGGGCGCAGAGGACCAGGTAAGTCGATGACGAGCCCACAGCCTGATCTGGTCTACAAATACCGGGCCTTCAGCAATTTGAGCATGGCGATGTTGGTCGAGGACACTTTGTTCTTCGCCGACCCCAGCACGTTCAACGACCCGCTCGACACCAAGCCGAGGCTGAAAGCCGATCTGGCCACGCCCGCTCTAGAAGCGGTGCTGGAAAAGCTAATGGTCACGCGGCTGGAGGCTGAGCTTTCCGCAGCGGCTAAGATTATCCACTATCGCGGCCCCAAAACCCTTGAGCACATCGCTCGCCGAAGTCAGTCGACGTTCGCAAATCGCCTCGCCGACATCCGCTACAACGCCACCGATCCAGACAACGCGTTCCAGGATCCTCTCGGCTACTCGCTGGAACGTCACATCGAGACAGAGGTGCTCCGACGCTACGAAAAGGGGATCGTCGCCTTCGCCGAGCGCTCCGACTGCCCACTGATGTGGAGCCATTACGGCGATCAGCATCGCGGGTTCTGCATCGGCTACGGCGCCAGCGACGTCGTCGGCCTGCACAAGGTCAAGTACGGCGGCCTTCCGATCTTAAAGGCCAGCCTCGTCCAGGCGATGCTCGCGGGCGGGGATCGGGCGCAGTCTCAAGTTGATGCTGCCGTCCTCCTTCGCAAAGCGAAGGACTGGGCCTACGAGCGCGAGTGGCGGCTGATCGGCCAGCGCGGATCCCAGGATAGCCTGCTTGAAATGACCGAGGTGGTCTTTGGCCTGCGATGCCCCACCGCCGTGCAGTTCACGATCATACGGGCGCTGGCGGGGCGCAGCCGGGAGGTGGCCTTTTTCGCGATCCATCCGCGGCCGGGGACGTTCGAACTGATCAAGTCGCCCCTTGATATCGACGACGTCTGCCGAGGCTGGCCGCGCCGGGCGGCGGACTACAATTTCGACGATGTCTTCGACGAGGTTATTGACGATGCGGCGAAGCCGGACTGACCACCGGCTCAGCCTGAGCCGATTGTCTGCGACGACGCGCGAGACAGGAGTGTAACGGGCAGCGGTCTCGGTCATTGAAGACGATGCCAGACGCGGCGGCCATCCAACTAGGGCTTGTCCTGAATTGCTGCCAATTTCGGATGGTGCGCGACCTTGAAGTGTTCGTGGGTGCTAGTGCCCAAGGCTCGCCGCGGCCAAGCTACGTAAGCCTCCCCGATCGGCCAGCTGGGCCGCTCGACGAAGTGGAAGAAGGCGCTCAGATCCGTTTGACGTCCAAGACCCGATCGCCCGTACTGGGCTGCTAGCAGGACGGCACAGGCGCTGAGAGCATTGAATGCATTGTTCAGGCTCGCTTGCTCAAACTCCCCTTCGCGGTTGTGCTTCACCGCGTTGTAGGCAGCATACCAGGGGAGATCGTTGGTGGGGTTGTCACCTAAACCCCAGCTCGCAAAGGGCCGTACCGGCTCGATGGCCGGGAAAGCCGGGAACCCGACTGCGAAGTCCCGAAGACCGAGAACGTCAGCTAGCATGACGTAGTCGTTCGTCGAGAAGCGGCGACGGCGGGCGCCATTAGCCACCAGAATTCCACGCCAGTAGGTTTCAACTTCCGTCGAAGCGAGGATCAAGAGGTTGCGGATGTCGTGGCCGAACGCATCGAAGGTCTTTGGGCCAGGTTGCACGGTCTGGCAGATGCGCTCGAGTTGGCGGAGGAGCGTGCGAGCCTGGCCCTGAGAGGCGGCGACCACCTCCGGTTCGGTATGCACGCTGGGGCTCCAATCGCCCCAGTCATCATGTGCCCCAAACAGGGGCCGAGCGATGCGAGGATTGTGCTCGCCCGGCGCCACCCGCAGCGGATGAAATGGACTATCTCCGTCAAGCCATGGGGTGTCCTTCGCCATTCGCTCTAGGGCAGTTTCGCCCGGCCCAGCTTTGAACTGGCGAGCAATGCCGCTCTCTGGGGCAAAAATGTCGACAGCCTCGCCTTCGTCGATGCGCCAAACCTCGTCGCGGTGACTGGGGCCCATCTCCCGGATAAAGAACGCCATCTCGCTTCTCCTGCCCGGCGTCCGGCGCGCCCGACTTGATACATACACCGGCACTTCATGTTGTAATGACGCGACTGGTCTGATGATCAAACAACTCGATCAGATAAGCGCCGCTTCGGGATCATGCCGGACGATCGATCTAGCCAAAACCGGTGCGCGCCGAGTTAGTGCCCGTCACTTGCTTTGACGGCCTCGGCGAACCAGACTGCCACGTCCGTTCGGCTGGCCGCCGCTATGTCCAGGCTTTCGCTAAAGGCGTCGGCGCACCCGATCTCAGGTGTTCTCAACTGTCCGGCGGACACCCTTCCCTCATGGCGCTTACCGGGTCTGCGATGTAGGCTTTCGGTTGAGTGATTTGAGGCGCGGATGCGAAGCCGGGAGACAATCAGTTTGATCGATCGGGTGGACCACGGAACGAGCGTGCGGGGTGGCCGTGCGCGCTGATCTGGATCACCTGCCGCATCGCCAGCAGCACGAACTCGAGCGGATCCGCACGACCCTGCTGACCGAGTTCGAGGCGGCCATCAACAGCGGTGGAGGCGGCACCCAATCCTGGCGTCGCGACGGCAAGGTGCTCAAGATCATCCTGTTCGGATCGTATGCGCGCACCGACTGGGTCGACGAGCCGGACAACGGCTACCTCTCGGACTTCGATCTGCTGGTGATCGTCAGCCACGAGAAGCTGACCAACATTCACGACTACTGGTACGTCGCCGAGGATAAGGTTCTTCGCGACCCTGCCGTCGGACGGACGGTCAATGTCATCGTTCACACCATGACCGAGGTGAACCAGGCGCTCGGCCGGGGCGAGTACTTCTGGACGGACATCATTCGCGACGGGATCGTTCTCTACGAACTGCCGGGCTTCCCGTTCGCGCGGCCGCAGCCGATGACGGCGAAGGACGCGTCTATGATGGCGCGGCGTTATTTCGATAAACAGGCGACGTCGACGCAGGAGTGGTTGGACCTCGCCCAGTTCGCAATCGCCAAAGGGCAAACTGGAGATTGGCCAAAGAAGGCGGCTTTCAATCTCCACCAAGCGGTTGAGACCGCCTACATCTGCGTGTTGCTGGTCCATACCTTCTATTTCCCGCGCTCTCACAACATCAAATTCCTGCGGTCTTTGGCCGAGGATGTGGATCAGCGTCTGACGGCCGCCTGGCCCCGCGAGGGCCGGCCGGAACGGCGGCGTTTCGAGATGTTGAAGCGGGCCTATGTCGAAGCGCGATACGGCGATCAGTACGACATCAGCATTGAGGACCTCGAGGCGCTCTCGGCCTCGGCGAAAACACTCTCTGGCCTGGTCGCATCAGTCTGTGAGGAACGACTGGCGGGCCTGACATCCCAGATCGCCGGCTAGGTTGTTGACTGTCTCCCGTTTGAGGCGTGCGGCCAGGAGATGTTGTCGAAGGCGCCCGGTCACCAGATCAGGGCTGGGCCGGGTGACGGCAGTGCGTCCGACGAGCCATCACGGCGACGGATACAGCACAGGTCACCTTCCCGAAGATCGATGCGATCACGCGGCTTGGCCTTTCGTGCTCCGTGCGCGGAGGTTCATAACAGCGCCGTCGGTTGCAAGAGGCTAGGGTCACGAGAGCCCCGCACTCTCGCGCACTGAGAAATTTAAAGAGCGCAAATGACCACTCGAGACACGGCCAAGGCCCTTTCCGCAATCACCGACACCGGGTTTTTCGAGAACCTCGCGACGACCGTGCTTCGCTACGCGGATCCGCTTTACGCTGACTTGAGCCACACGGGCATTAACGCTGATGGCAAGACGCGCAAGGCTCCACTCGACGGCGTGACATTCGTCAGAGGTGCGTCGCCTCGTCACATGATTGCGGTTCATCACACAACGGGCGCCGCAGCAGGCCTGGAAAAAAAGTGGTTGCTCGATCCATCTAAAATCAACCGCAGAGAAAGCACAAAGACGCCTTTGCCCGATCCCGGGGACCTACTCAAAACCGCTGCCGTAGTGGCAGCGGAGCGGGTTGGCGATCCCGACATGCGCGCGACGCTCGTGTTGACGTCGACTGAGGAACCCGATCACACGCTGATTTCGTTGGTGCGTCGACAGGCGGGTCTATCCCGGATTGAAATCGACTTTTGGCCGCGCGAACGGATCACCGACTTTCTCGATGTGGACGGCGATGGTCAGTGGATCCGTAGAAAATTTCTCGGCACGCCGGTCCGACGGCTGTCGCAATCGCTATTGTCCGAGCTCTCGATCCTGAGCTTGGCGAGACTCCAACGACAACTCGGAGGACAAGCTTGGGTCCCACGCCTTGCGGACGGGGAGTTGGACAGCCTCAATCGCCCGATCGTGCTCGTGGAAGGGCCGTCAGGTGCGGGCAAGACGGTCTTGTGTCTCGAACGGCTTCAGAGGCATCAGGCTGCCGACGGTATCGCGATCGTTTTGAGCCACGCGTTTGTCGACCAAGCGAACACGCTGGAGGCTGCAATCGACCTCGCTTTACGAGACTTGGAGCCGTCTCTGGAGCCTCACCAGTCGGCAATATCTCTCTGCACCCCGGACCGCCCTCTTTTGCTGCTACTGGAGGACATCAACCGCAGTGCGGACCCGGCGAGGCTGGTTGAGAAAGTCCTGACCTGGGCACCTGCGGAGAAGGAACAAGCCACTTCATGGCGTCTCCTTTGCCCGATCTGGCCGACGACATGGGCGCGTCTCGACGAGGCGACCAGGAAGAAAGCAGCACCAATGCTCTTCCAACCGACGCCGATGTCTGCCGTGGAGTGCGCGCTGGCGGTCGAGGCGCGTGCAAAGGGGAGCGCTCACCCTCTATCGTTCGAGGCCGCATCTTCTATAGCTGAGGAGCTGGGGTACGACCCATTACTCATCGGGCTCTTCGACTTCAAAACAAACCCGCGCCCAGGTCGCGTCATCACGGACTTTGTAGAAGTAAGTCTTCAACGCGCTTCGACTGGCTCATCAGCGTGGCAGCTGCGGTCCGGTCTTTCGGACCTTGGCGACGCAATGTTGCGACGGCGTAGGCTTGACCCTGTTTGGTCCGAGCTATCGGCATGGGGCTTATCACCAGCGACGCTAGAGTATCTGACTGCGATCGCGAATGAGGGAGGCGTCTTGCAGAAGCCCCTTGGTTCTGATCGGCCGACGGTCCACTTCCGTCACGACCGCGTCCGTGACGCGGTATTAAGTCAGACACTTATGGATCTCGAGGACAGGGGTGTCCTCGAGGATGGTCTGGTCGGTGACCCGTTCTATGCAGAGCTTCTCGCGACTGTGGCCGCCAATCGGCCCACCCTGGTCAGTAGACTGGAGGCGCTCAACCCGTTGGCGCTCGCGCTTGCTCTGGGGAAATTTGATTCAGGCGGAGCGGCCAGAGCAGGGATTGTTCAGGCGCTTGATCGATGGCTAGGCGCGAATGCATCGGGAGTTCGGACCGTCGCCTCTCTGCGTTGGAGGATCGGGGCTGCGCTCGGCGGAACGATTGGCTCTGACATCTTACCGCTCGCACGCCATTGGCCCGAAGAGGAGCAAGGGTGGCGCATCGGCTTGCGCGGAGGCGACCTCATGAGTGCGGTAAGGCTTATGATCCCGTTCCCTCCCGGCATGAAAGACAGGGTACAGGAGGCCGCGATCGATGATGCCGGTCGTTCCTTCGGCGAAAAGTACGTTCGTGAACTTACCGTCGCGCTGGCAAATCCCAAGAATATCCGCACGGCATACGCTCTGCTCCGGCTTGCGGGCTATTTAGCAGATCCCCGCCTTGCGGCTGGGATCGCCGCCGCTTGGGCTCACGCACCTGAAGATCAGCGTCGCCAGGAGATCCGAGACTTCGTTTGGGCCGCGACACGGTGTTTTGATCCAGCCGAAAGCCCGGCACTTCTCGATGAGGTCTGCGATGTGTGGGCCGTAGTCGAGGAGGGACCTGAGGGTCAGAACGATGCCACCATCATCGCGAAGATGGCGCTTCCACAAGCCCTCGAATTTCGCATGCCGATCGCGGCTCTCCCATATTTAAGGGATCGAGCCCTTAGCGACGATCTGCGGGGCCCTCTGCTTGATGTGCTTGAACGTATCGATGATCCGGACACGATCGAGTTTGTTGTGGAGCAACGCTCCTCAGCCACTGGGGGACGCACTATCTTCGGCATGCCCTGGGAGCGGCGTCTCAAAGACGGCCAGTTTCCGATGTCTTCAGAAAGCCGCGAGCGTTTAAAAGCGATATGGGCATCGACTGCACGAGACGCAGAGGCTCGACGACTAGCTTTCAGACTATGGCTTCTGACACCTGACAACGCAGGCTTTGAATCCCTCCGGGCCGTGGCTAGTGACCACGTTCTCCGCGAGCTTGCGCTTTCTGCACGTCTCTCGCGAGGAGACCCGACAGCGTTGGTCGAGATCGTCGACAAACTGGACAACGACGATACCGGGCGCGAGTGGGAACGCGTCCGCAAGCTCTCTGATCCGCAGATCGGCGCCGCTTTGGATCGCGCCTTGGGAAAGTTGGTCGAACAGCAATCAGGCGAAAACTATCTCGCTTTCCAACTCCAAGGGGCGCTGATGCGGATGCAGCCTGGTTGGGCTGAATCCACCTTGTCGAAACACCCTGAGGCCGCTGAACGCTTCAGGTCGATTTTCCAAGTGCTCCTGTTCATTGCAACTCCAAAGGCGCTCGACCGTGCAATGCAGATTGTGAGCTCCCATCAGGAGCCGACCAGCCTGTTTGCCAACATCGGCGTAAGATTTATGGGTGTTATGGGCGACCATCCGGGGATCTCACGACGAGAGCAGATGAACGGCGTGATCTTATTCCGCGACAAGATTGACGATCAAAATCTTCGACTGCTGGCACTCGCCTGCAACGGCCTCGGCTGGTTCGACCTCCGGGACCTGCTCTTTGCAGATCGACAGGCTGACCCAACGATCAAGTTCGATGAGCGGGCGTTGGCGGCCGATCTCGATCGGGCTCTAAGCAGTAGGTTTGCCTCGGATCTGCTTGACCGGACCAGAGGGCATCTGGCGACTGGCGCCAGTTGGTCAGAGGTTCGCAGCGTTGCGTTGGAATGGCTGTCCGAACGCGAGAACAGCCAAGACGCCTTCGATCTGATCTCTGATCTCTTTGTCTATTTTGGAGATCGGGACGACATCTCGACGCTGGAATCCCTTGCCGGCAGATCGCCCGATCTCTGCGCTGCTGCTTCAAACGCGGCGTTCGAGATCAGGCGCCGCTCTCTTCGATAGGCTACGCTCACGTCCATCACAAAAGAACGCCGCCTTCGTGCTCTCCATCGGCAGCCCCTCCACGAGCAGAGGGCGGATCGGGCCGCCGCGCTGATCATGAAGGCCTGCGTCTCAAGATCGGCCGGTGGGCCTGAAAGCCGGGGCGGTCGCGGGGCCATTCGTCAGGCCTCAGCACGGCTGAAGGCGACACGGTCGTGGCCCGGGAGAAGCCGGGCGTGATAGCCGGCAAGCAGCCAGGCGCGGTGCTGCACGGCGCGCACTGAGACGTCCTCATCGGCGTTCGACCACCACGCCGACTGGCCTGCGCTCTTGGGGAGAAGGTAGCCGATGAGGTTTTCAATCTCCCGGAAGCTGAGCTCCAAAGCATCGACCTTCTGGCGTTTGAGGTAGGTCTGGAGCGGATCGTATTTGGCCATCGTGGCGAAGTCGCGCAGCCGGGCCCTAAAATCAACTCGCCCGAGACGCGGTGCGGTCAGTCGTAAAGATCGAAGTGCGCCGGCTGGCCATTCCAGGCCGTGAAATAGCTGTGGCCGTCCCAGTAGGACACGCGGCCATCATCCACCGACCGGCGAGCGCGTATGACCGAAACGGCCTGCTTCATTTGCATCGCCGCCTCCCCGAAGTCCGGACTTTCCGTCCCGATGTACGGATCGCCTGAGGTCGTCCGTACGATCGGCAAAGCCATGATGAGAGCTGCCCGCCGCGTCTCCTTAAGCACGAGACCGAAGCCGTTTCTGCTGATCGTATATCCCTGATGGGCATGCACGACCCGGTCCAACCGGCCCGCCCGCGCTTGAGCCAACAGGTCCCGAACCACGGTGTCCGATACGAGCGTTGACTTGTCCTCGATGACGCCCGCCTTCGCGTTCGCGCACCAAGATACGACGTCGGCGGATGTCGCGAGCTCGAGAACCCCATTGGTGCGGCCAGCGAACCTGCGCGCGCTCGGCAGATATTCGGACGTCGTGACGAACAGGCTCTTGTTCGCCTTCTCCACGGCCCAGGCGCCGTGAAGCGCCTGCACGGCCTGGAGCTCGATCTTGCGCGCCGGCGCATACTTCTTGACCTGAACCAGGGTCAGCACGTCGCCAAGAGGGTCACGCTGCATAAGGCGCAGATCAACGCCGCCGTCCCCGCTTCCCGGCCCGAGTTCGACGTCGAACCCCTGATGGCGGAAAACGCCGGAAAGGAGGATTTCGAACTCCCGCCAATGCAGCCGATTGAGGTCCTCCGGGCGGCTCTCGAAGTGGCCGTAGACCTCTTCATAGACGTCGGCGAAGTCGGGCTCGACGAGGCTGCAAATCCACTGCCACCGGAAATGCTCCGCGAACGCCGCGATCTCTTCGGGA
The DNA here is from genome assembly GCA_019748095.1 of Caulobacteraceae bacterium. Lineage (GTDB taxonomy): Bacteria > Pseudomonadota > Alphaproteobacteria > Caulobacterales > Caulobacteraceae > Brevundimonas. Next base: position 108,016 of record JAIEQA010000002.1, read on the forward strand.
TCCGTCGGGTAGATATGCAGACTGACGTGATCTTCCAATGCGTACTCGAACCCCATCGCGGCAATCAGCGCGTCGAATTCGTCCATGGCGCCGTCGTCGTAGGTGCCATTAAAGACCTGGTAGAGAGGTCCCTCGAAGTGGAGGACAGTGACGGCGGGCTCCTCGCCCGGCTCGCGCCCGGTTCTCTTCAGGTAGGTCTGGAACCCGCATTCCCACCAGAGGTCGCGCCCACGCGCCCAGAGTTCGATCGCGAGCTCCAATGCGCGGATCCGCCCGAGAAGCCGGATATCCGCTGTCGTCGGATCGTCAGGCTTCACGGGCCATCCTGCGCCCATTGCCCATGTCGTATCGCTGGACCTCGGCGCGTGTGCGATCGAGACCGCCCGCGCGAAGCCAGCCTTTCCGGCGCCGTTCGGCGGACCGAAGCGTGATGTGCATCAGGTAGGCAACGGCGACCGGGCTCTTGCCGAGATCGAAGAGCCGATAGCAGATCTCGCCGCCGCGCGCGGTCAGGTGGCCGGTGGGCGGGATGTAGTCGTCACGAAAGGTCTGACCGGGTCGCCGGTTTGGGGGAAATCCTGGCGCGAGATCTCCGACCAATTCCGTTCCCCGAAGATCCATCTCAGCCTTGATGGCGCGCGACCGCTCCGCCTCGACCTCGACAAGCTTGCGGATCGTCGCATCCAGCCGCTCAAGCTCGTTCTCATAGACCTGTTCGGCCAGTTCGAAGACGATCCGGTCCATCGACAGATAGGTGATGAGCTTGCCCTCAGCGCGCCGATCGAGGGTCTTGTTGTAGCGGCGCAGACGGTCCAGGGCCTCTGCCTTGTAGGCTGGCGCCTTGAACGACAGGCTGTCGATATTCCAGCTCGTGCGGGTGACATCCGACATGACGTGGTGGATGCGATGCGCGATGTCGTTGCGGTACGACATCAGGGTCTGCAGTTCGTTGGCTTCAGCCTGCGAGAACATGCCGATCTTGATGGCGTAACCGAAGGCCTGCTTCATCTTGCGACCTCGACTGTACTCGCTCGCAAGCGCCTGCTGCAGCCCCTCGGCGTCCTCGACGCTGACTAGTTTGCGGGTCTCGGCGTCCAGCAACACGCGGGACAGGAGGTTGGTGAGGCGCTCCTCTTCCAGCGGCTCCCAGAACGGCGCGTCCGGCGCCTTCTTGGCGCGCGGATAGACGTTCGACATCATGAAGTCGGTCACCCGATCGGCGTAGAACAGGTAGAGCGTCACCTCGACAGCGCGATAGCGCAGGATGTTTCGCTCGAGTGCGGAGGCCCGACCTCCGCGCGGGTCGTCGTATCGACTGGCGGGCGAGGTGTGGGGCCGCTGAGGGCCGCGATAATCTTTGGTGAAACCCGGCATGGGGAGAAATCCTTGACGCCGGGGCGTTCAGCCGGGCGTGACCTAGCGTATGGCCGGCGTACCGGCGGCGGGCCCGATGATCGGGCGTCTGGGCTGAGGTCTCAGTCGCATTAGCAGAGTGTCGCACATCGCTGCGATTCCCGCGAGAGCGGCGTCATTCCGGCGCGCGCGACCTAAAAGTCAAAGCCGAGCTGTCCCTCAGCCACCCCGTTTCGGGCGCGTCGCACGGGTCGGGCGGGGGGAGACGCGAGCTCCGGGGTCGCAGACTCCGCAGGCCGGGATGGAGCCGCCGCCAACGGGAGCACAGGGCATTCCGGCGGACGCGTCCTCAGGGCCTTGATCGGCGGCTTGGGGGCGGCTGGCGGGCTGACGACGAGACCGCGGGACTCGTTCCAGGCCGCGATGTCGCGCTCTCGCCACGCGACCCGGCCGGGAGAGATCGGCACCGGATGCGGAAAGTCACCCGCGCGCCGCAGACGCCAGGCCGTGGTTCGCCCGAGCCCGGTGATGTCCTGGACCTTGCGCCATGGCAGGAAGCGGTCGAGGCCGCCGTCATGGACCATGGAGCCGCTCCAGAGCCACGGCGGCCCGGTCATCCATGACGGCGGCGAGCACCGCGGCGTCGTTGGCGGCGTCGACCGGGTCGCGGCCGAGCCAGACCAGGAGCACCGCCTTGAGCGGATAGCTCACCGCCGGATCGTCCAGCAGGTCCTCCAGGGTCGGGCGATCAGCGGGCATGGGAGGTCTCCGGTCTGCGCGCTTCCCGCTTGAGCCGCTGGCGCTCGCTCGAGGAGGTGACCGGCGCCGTGATCTGCGCCTCGGCCCAGGCCGTCAGCAGGTCCAGCGGATAGTAGGGCTTGTTGCGGATGTGCCGGCAGGGCGGACCGCCCGAGCCCGTGGAGTACGCGCGGGCCAGGGTCGTCGCCTTCATGCGGATGCCCTTGCGCTCCAGGAAGGCCGAGGCCTCCGCCCGGGTGAGATGATCCTCCAGCGGACCCGGTGCGATCGGCGTCTCTTCGTGCGGTTCCGGCGTCATCGACCCGCCTCCGGCGCGACGCACTCGCGCGACGACCGGACGCCCCTGCCGGCCGTTAGCGCGAGATAACAGTCCACCACGGCCGCGACGTAATTCCTGGTCTCCGTGATGTCGGGGATGCGCCCGAGGCGGGCGACGCGATCCGGGCCCGAGTTATAGGCGGCGAGCGCCAGCCTGACGTCGCCGAAACGCAACATCTGTCGGGCCAGATAGTCCGCCCCTCCGCGGAGGTTTTCGAGAGGGTCGAACCGATCGGTCACACCCAGGTCGCGAGCCGTTCCCGGCATCAACTGGGTCAGACCGCAGGCCCCGACCGGCGAGCAGGCCTCGGCCCTGTAGGCGCTCTCGACAATGACGAGGGCGTGCAGAAGCTTGGGGTCGAGGCCGTGCCGTTCGGCGGCTTCGGCGATCGCGAGGCCGTAGGGTTGTTCGGGTGAGGTGAGACGGGCCAACGCCACGACGGCGCCGTCGGCCGCGGCGATCGTCGTAGCCTCGGGCCTCGGACCCGCGAACAGATCGCCGCCGGCACGGCGCCAGTCGATGTGGGTCTGCGCGCCGGCGGGATAGGCCGGGAGCGCCAGCGCCAGGACCGCGACTACGGCCACAGAGCCGATGAACCTCACCATGTCAGGGTCTCCCGATAGACGCCCTCGATCTGGGCGGTGCGGACCGGTCCGAAGTACCGGCTGTCCAGGCTGGTCGGCGTGTCGCCGAGCAAGAAGCGTTCGTCGGGAGCGAGCCGGCGGCAGCCCCGCCAGACGGGCAGCGCCGCACCCGTTCGATCTACGCCGCGCACCTCGACCATTCGCCCCGGCGCCAGGAGCCACCGTCCATCGGAACAGACCGCGTCCCCGGCCGTCGCCGCGACGCGTTTGATGAGCCGGACGTCTGCGGGCATGCCGAGCCGCGCCAGATAGGGCCGGACTGAAGGCGGTTGGGGTACGGTCACGACCGCGCCGCGCTCCGGCGTGGCCCTCTCATCGCGGATGTAGAGACCTCTCGGCAGACTAGGGCTCTCGTTGACGACAGCCAGCGCAGGACCGTCGTGCAGAGCGCCGCCGAGGAGCACCACGCCGAGGACGGGACCGAAGCTTAGGGGCAAGAGACCGTGTGAGAGGAGGCGTTTGTGGCGGGTCATCGGCTGTAGGGCTCCAGGATCAGGTCCCGTGTGATCATCACGCGTACGGGCGCCCCGGCCCTGATCTGGATCGAAGGGCGGACGCCGAGCTCCCGATCGATCAGACGCCCGCCGACCTGGGAGGCTTCGATCGAGGCGGCGTCTCCGGCGCTGGCGATCACCGAGCGATCGTCCGAATGGCCCCGGGCCAGTTCGCCGAGGGTCGTGATCGCCCCGGCGAAGAGGCTGGCGACACCGAGCGACCACAGCCGGCGTTGGGTTCGCCCCTGTACGCCGACGGCGCCTTGGCCATCGACCGCCGGTTCCTCGGTCAGGATCAGGCTCTTGCCGTTGGGCAGGATCATCCGGTCCCAGACGAGGAAGGCTCGGCGGTCGCCATGGGCGCTCTCCCCCTCGTGCCGACCGATCAGGCGCGTTCCCTGGGGCACGACGAGATGCCGACCCGTGATCGAGTCGAAGACATTCTGGGTTACAGTGGCGACCACCGGGCCGGGCCGCGAGGTATCCACGGCGGTCAGAAGAACGCCGGGAACGATGGCTCCGGCCTTGAGCTCATAAGGTGAGACAGGGGCAACCAGACCGTGGGGACTGTAGATCGCGCTGTAATCGCGGCTCGCCGGATCTTGCGCCAAGAGGGACGCCGCCTGACCGGCGGACACGGCCGGACGATCGCCGCCCTCGAAGAAGAGCCCCGAGGCCGCGGCCTGCTGGGCGGGCCCCGGCCCCCGGGCCTGGGCCGACATCGGCGGGCCGTAGCGCGCGGCGGGGATCGGCGCCGGCGAAGCGACAGCCGGGTCTGTCGTCGCCCCCTCGCCTGGCCTGCGCGGCTCAGGCAAGCCGCCGGCCGGGAGCCGATCATAGCTGGCGGGCTGTTCGGTGACCCGATCCGAGGGACGGACACCGACTCGCGTTCCCTCCAACTGATCCGCCTCGGCGGCGTCACGGGCCTTGGCCTTGAGATCCGGCTGGATGATGAAGGCCCAAGCCAGGGACCCGGATAGCAGGAGGGCGGCGCCGGCGACCATGGCCTGAACCACAGGTTTGCGAATGCGGACGGCCTTGGGCCTGGCCGCCCGCCCCATCAGCTGAGGCGGCGGGGCCTTGGATAGAGGCGGCGCAACAGGCGCCACGTCCGGCTCATCGGTAGGGGGGCGATCGTCAGGAGAGAACGACGTGCTCATCGGGGCGCTCCTTCCAGGCGGCGGATGCGGACAATTTGTGGGCGATGGTCGCCCAGCCGCAGTTCGGCCTCGTCGAACACCCGATCCACGATCAGCACGCCATCGGTCTGGCGGTAGTTCACGAGCTGAAGGTCGTCGCCCGAGCGGACGAACAGGGCCGGGGCCTCGTCGATCTCCGCGTCCGGGGACAGGGCGATGAAGGTCCGGACGCCGTCGTTGAGAACTGCCGTCGGCATCCATCGGGGTGCGCGTCCCCGAGGGTCGATCCGGTACCGGGCGTCCAGCGGGCCCTGCGGGGTGACCGCCGAAACATCGACGGGCGGCAGCACGTCGAAGGCGCCCGACGCTTCCATGACACTCGCCGCGGCGGAGCCGTAGTTCCAGGCGACGGCCGCATTGAATGCGTCCTGCGCTCCGCTGCGCAACGTCAGGAGATAGACGCGCTGGCTGGTGGTGATCACCAGATTGGTTTCCAGACCCGTCTGCAACGGCTTGATCAGGACGTGGGTGCGCACGCTCGATCCGGTCCCGGACTGGCTCTCGCCGATCTGCCAGCGGACGGTGTCGCCGGCGGCCTTGGCCGAGACGGTTTCGCCAGGCGCCAGGGTCAGGGAGGTGACGCGCAGAGGCGCGGTCCACACATCGTAGACCCGGCCCTCGCTCCAGGCGAAGACACGCACCCCTCCTACGAAAACGTCCTCGCTGGAGGCCGCACGCGCCGACCGGTTGGCGGCGGCGATCGCCGACCGGCCTGTCGGTTCTAAGGCAGCCTGGGGATCAGGCGCGCGTCGGGACGACGCACGCGAGGGTTCGACCTCGGCTACATAGGGTCTCGGTCCAGAAGCCGTCGGCGCTGTTTCGGAGACGACGGAACGATCGGTCGAGAGCGGCGCGGGGTCCTCGACGACCGGGGGCGCGACAGCGGCGGCCGGTTCAGACGAAAAGACGACAAGCGGCGGGATCGGAGCGGCGCTGCCCTCGGGTCGCAGGAGGGCGCATCCGCCGACCAGCAGACCGAAGGCAGCCGCACTCAGGAGGCGTCGGGGGTCCATGAGACATCCTCGATTCTAAGGCCCAGGGGGTTCTTCATCAGCTCCGCCTCGGTCTTGGGGGCTTGCAGGGTGACGGTGATCAGGGCGCGCCAGCGTTCGACGCCGGCCTGCTGCCCGTTGATGAAGCGGGTTTCCCGCCACTGCAGGTCGAACGTCCGGTCGCTGCGCCGGACGACGTTGAGGACCTCGACATTGATCGCCTCGCGCCCGGCCTCGGCGAAGGGGTCATGGGTCTGAGCCCAGTCGTTGAGGAAGCCCGACGCGTTGGGCGTCAGCAGGTCATAGGCTCTGAGCCAGTTCTGGCGGATCACGATCGGATCGATCGATTTCGACCGGACATCGCGGATCCACTGCGCCAGGGCGTAACCCGTCTGGGCCTCCGTCGGCTCATAGCGTCCGTCCAGCGCCGTGATCCTCTGGGTCTGACCCCAGTCGGACACCTCGACCACGAACGGACGGACGATCGCCCTGTCCGCCTGCACCCACCAGCCGGCGCCGAGGAAGGCGGCCAGTCCCAGATTGGCGAGGGCGATGCGGCGCCAGTTCCTGGCGTGGGCGATCGAAAGCCCCATGCGGTCGTCCCAGACCTGGCCGGCGCGCTGGTAGGGGGTGGCGTCCGGCGAGGCGGTGAGCCGCCGCTTGGGTTTGAAGAAGGGATGCATGGATCAGGTCTCCTCGGGGCGGATGGAGGGGGACAGGGAGCCACTAGTCTCGCCGGCCGGCATCAGGCCGCGGCCGCTGTTGGCGAGAACGAAGGCCTGGAGGGCGGCGGAGCGGCCGGAAGGGGACCGGGCGGCGGAAGCGGGCGCATCCTGTGGAAGGGGCGGATAAGACCCGCCCCCCGGCCGGCCGGTTCCGGGTTTGGGGCTGGGGCCGGGCGCCGGGTGGGCGTCGGCGCTCCCGGGCTCGACCGATGGAACCTCTCCGGTCGAGGAGGGATCAGACGATGTCGAAGTCTCGGCTGGGCGCGACGACGTGGCGGGAGCCGGCGATGGCGATCGTCCGCCCCCCGAACCCCCAGACCCTGAGGGCGACGAAGGCGACGGCGAGGGCCGGGGACCGGACGAGCCTCCGCCCGATGAGGAGCCGCCGCCAATAGATGGGCCGCCGCCGCCAGACGGACGGGCGGAGGCGGCGGCGCCCGATGCGGATCGCGCGGAGCCGCTGACCGACGCCGCCCGCCCGACCATGGCCCCCGCTCCGGCCGCACCGCCGGCGACGAGGGCCCCGGCTCCGGCTACGGCAAGGCCGCCGGTCAATGCGGAACCGGCGCCGAGCGCGGGTCCGCCTGTGACGAGGGCCGAGGCCAGATTGGGGATGAAGATCGCCAGCATCGCCAGCAGCAGCGACGCCACCAGGATGGTCAGGGCCTCGTAGACATCAGGATTGGACGACGGTTGCAGCTGGTCGAAGATGGTCTGGGCGCCGGAAACGACGATGGCCAGCGCGAGCACCTTGAGCCCGGAGGAGACGACGTAGCCCAGCGGCCGTTCGGCGAGGAAGGCGGTCTTGTTCCAGATCCCGAACGGCAGGAGCACGAAGCCGCCGAGGGTGACGATCTTGAACTCCAGCAGCGAGACGATGATCTGCAGGGCGAGGACGGCGAAGGCCAGCATGATGCCGATCATGGCCAGGCCGAGGATCAGGGCGTCCGCCATATTGCCCATGACATCGAGCGGATTGTTGACGGGGGCCGGGGTCTCACCGAGCGCCTTCACGATCTCCCAGCCCTGCTGGAGAATGGCGCCCGGGTTGAGGAACTCTTCCCGTGACAGGGAGCCGCCGCCCGCCGTCAGACCAAGCTCGAGGAACCCGGCGTAGATCGTCTCGGAAAGCTGCTGCCAGTCGTTGATCAGCCAGGCGAAGGCCCCGATGAGCAGCACCTTTCCGAACCCGGAGGCGAGCACGTCGCGATTCGGGGACAGGGCCCACTGGATCCCCGTCAAGGCGACAACGAGGGCGATGAGAAGTCCGAACACGCCGTTGACCGAGCCCTGCAGGGCGTCGAAGCCGGCCGTGACGGTGTTGGAAAACACCACCATCAGCTCGTTCGGGGTTTCCATGTCGGGGCCTGCCATCGGACGATCCTCAGTCCCTGGCGTGGCTGAGAGGGTCGAACGTGGGCGCGCGCGGGGGGGTCGAAGTCCGCCCCCAGAACCGCCGGCGCGCCTCGGCCGCTGCGTCGCGCTCGGCCGCCTGACGCGCCGTGGCCTCGGCCATCAGTCGCGATTGGGCGAGCAGCGTGGTCCGCATGCTCGCCAGGTCCTCGGCGAGCACGGCCAGCATCTGGGTCGAGGACTGGATCGCTGCGGTCTGGCCTTCGGCCGCCTCGCTGGCCGACAGGGCTCCTCTGAGCCTCTGGTCCCGTCCCTGGCTCAACCGTTCGAGCTCGGCGGCGGAGCGGGCGACATCCTCGGCCGTGCGTCGCGCCGTCGTGCTGCGCTGACCTCCGAGGGCCAGAAGGTCCGCGGTCGAGAGATCGTCCGGGTACAGATCGGAGAACTGCCGCTGAACGCCTTCGAGCGTCGCGGCGGTCCCACGCACCGTGCGGGCCAGCTCGCCGATGTCCCGCAGCGTCGCCGAGGATTCCGCCAGATGGCTGTAGGGCGAGGCCGCCAGGGTCCGGGCTTCGTTGGCGAGCTGACGGGCCTCGTTGGCGAGACTCTCGAGCTGACGCGCCGCCTGGAGGCTGGTCTGAACGTGGGCGCGCGGGTCGAAGACGATCTGCTGGCCGCGCGCCGGCGGGGCGGCCGTCGCGGCTGCGATCGACAGGACCGTCAGGGCGACGAGGGCTCTTCTATTCGGTGGCGAGCCGATCGCTGATGAACTGGTCGAAACTGTCGAAGACGTTGTCGACATGATGCACTCCCTTGGCTTTGAGGAATTCCCGGACGAAGCGGTCCGGACGCGGGTCGTTCGGATCCAGGCCGGCCCGGACCTCCTCGATGAGGATCTGGTCCTCGGGCGACGACGATCCGCACAGGGCTAGGCCCACCCCGGTGAGCTTCAGGTCGAACAGCCGTCGGCCGGCGGGCTGGCGCAGGTAGTAGGAGCGCTTCGGCGTCGCCCAGGCGATCAGCTCGAGCTGGCGCTGGTTCAAGCCGAACATCCGGTAGAGATCGGCCGAGGCAGGCTCGAGGGCGCGGGGATTGGGCAGGAAGATCTGGGTCGGGCAGCTTTCGATCAGGGCCGAGGCGATCGATGAGCGCACCACGTCGTCGAGGGACTGGGTGGCGAAGATGACGGCGACCGCCTTCTTGCGCAGCGTCTTCAGCCACTCGCGGATGCGGGCGGCGAAGGCGGTCTCGCCGAGGAACAACCAGGCCTCGTCCAGCACCAGAAGGGTCGGCCTTCCGTCAAAGCCACGTTCGATCTCGTGGAACAGCGCGCCGAGCACCGGAGCGACCGCCGAGGGCGTCGCCATCAGGCTCTCCAGCTCGAAGCATTCGAAGGTCGCCAGCGTCGCCCCCTCCGGGGCCACGCCATCGACAAGCGCGCCGTGCGGGCCCTTCAGTGTCAGGGGTTCAAGAGCGGCGGCGACCGCCTTGTCCTGAACGAGGGCGCAGAACACCGTCAGGGTCCGTTGGCCGACGGGGGCCTGGGCCAGGGCGCCGAGCGCGGCCCAGATCTCTTCGCGGACCCGGGGAACAGGCTCCAGGCCCGCCAGCCGCACGGCGTCCGCCAGCCATTCAGAGGCCCAGGCGCGCTCGGCTTCGTCGTCGATCCGGGCCAGGGGTTGCAGCGTGAAATCGCCGCCCGGCTGCAACGGATGCCAACGGCCGCCGACAGCCAGAGCCGCCGCCCGGGCGCTGCGGCCCTTGTCGAACGCGACCACGCGCGCGCCAGGATATCGGAACCACTGGAGCGCCAGGAAGGCCAGCAGGGCGCTTTTTCCCGCACCGGTCGGACCGACCACCATCGTGTGGCCGACGTCGCCGACGTGCAGGGCGAGACGGAACGGCGTCGAGCCACTGGTGCGCGCCACCGCGAGCGCGGGTCCGCCGAGATGGGCGTCGCCGGCGGGGCCGGCCCAGACCGCCGACACCGGCAGCAGATCGGCGAGGTTCAGCGTCGAGACCAGGGGGCGGCGGACGTCGGCATAGGGCTCGCCGGGAAGAGAGCCGAGCCAGGCCTCGACCGCATTGAGATCCTCGGTGCGGGCGATGAACCCCTGAGCGTTGAGGGTGGCCTCGACGGCGCGCGCCTGCTCCGAGGCCCGCTCTGGATCACGCGCCAGAACCGTGATTGTGGTCGTGAGATAGCCATAGGCGCAGGCATCCGATCCCAGAGCCTCCAGAGCGCCGTCACACTCCTCCGTCTTTGCGGCGGCGTCGGTATCGAGGAGCGGGACCTCCTCCTTGGTGATCGCTTCCCTCAACAGCGCGCCCACGCCCTTGCGCTTGGCGAACCACCGTTTGCGCAGCTTGACCAGCTCGACCTCGGCATCGGCCTTGTCCAGGCCGATCCATCGGGCCGACCAGCGATAGGAGAACGGCAAGGCGCCGAGCGCATCGAGCAGGCCGGGCCGGGTGCTTGCCGGGAGGCCCCGGACCGAGATGACCTTGAGCGTATGTCCGTCCAGGGTCGGCGCGACGCCGCCCACCAGCGGCGCATCCGCCAGCCACGCGTCCAGAAACATCGGGGTCGCCGGAGCTTCGAGCGTGACCGGGCGAGGCGAAACGCAGGCGTGGAGCCAGGTCAGCAGGTCCCCGTCATCCAGGGGTTCGACCTCGGGCAGGGCGTCGGCGATCAGGTCGGTGATCTGCGCGATCTCACGACGGTAGGCGTCCAGAGCCGTGCGCCAGTCCCGACTGGCCGGCTCCGCGCCATCGAACAGCCACCGCTCGACCCTTCGGGTCTGGTCTGCGGGCGGCAGCCAGGTCAGGGCGGCGCGGTAATCCGTCTCGAAGGCGAGTTCGCTCGACTCGAACAGCGCGCGCCGTTCCGCGTCGACCAGCCAGGCCGCGCCGTCCGCGAACGCGCTCTGGGGATAGGGGTCGGCGGGACGGCGACGCGCGTGGACGTGCAGGCACCAGCCGCTGCCGAGCCGCTTGAGCGCATTGTTCAGCCGGGCCCGGACGGACATCAGCTCGGCGTCTGAAGCGGACTCCAGATCCGGCCCCCGGAACCGCAGGCCCGAGGTGAAGGAGCCGTCCTTGTTCAGCACGATGCCAGGTGCGACCAGGGCCGCCCAGGGCAGGTGGTCGGCCAGCAGGGCCGGACGCCGTCGATGTTCGTCCAGGAAGCGCATGGTCAGGCCTCAGGCGTCCAGATGACCGGGGACGGCGAGATGGCGCCGCAGAACGTCGAAGAACCGCTTGTCGGACCGGGCGGC
>JAIEQA010000018.1 GCA_019748095.1 Caulobacteraceae bacterium
GTGGTGCCGGCTGCAGGAATCGAACCCGCGACATCCAGTTTACAAAACTGGCGCTCTACCAACTGAGCTAAGCCGGCCTCGGCGGAGCGTTTAGCGGGGGAGACGGGGCGGGCGCAAGCGGTTGGGGGCGGTGAAAGCCCTTCTCCCCTTGCGGGAGAAGGTGCCCCGGAGGGGCGAATGAGGGGTACGAAGACCCAGTCGAGGCTAGAAGAGCAGTCGCTCACGGCCAGCACCGGGAGTCACCCCTCATCCGACCTCCCCCGGGTCAAGCCCGGGGTCGGCCACCTTCTCCCGCAAGGGGAGAAGGAATTCAGAGCGCTGCCGCGATCTTTGCCGCCGTGGCCTTGAGCTCAGCCATGTCCGCCATGCCGGCCTGGCCGTGGCCCTTGAGGGGGCGGTCGGACCAGCGGGGGATGATGTGGAAATGCAGGTGGAACACGGTCTGGCCCCCGGCCTCGCCGTTAAACTGCATGATCGAGAAGCCGTCCGGGGACAGGGCCCTGGCCACGGCATGGGCCGTGCGCTGGACGGCAGCGGTCAGGGTGGCGAGGGTGTCGGGCTCGACCTCCAGCAGGTTCCGGGCGGTGGAGGTTTTGGAGATCACCAGCACATGGCCCTCGGACTGGGGGAAGACGTCCATGAAGGCATGGACGTGGTCGTCCTCCCAGACGGTCACGGCGGGGATCTCGCCGCGGAGGATCTTCGCGAAGATGTTGGACGGGTCGTAGGGGGCGTGGAGGGTCATGAAATCCTTTCGTCATCCTCCGGCGAGCGCAGCGAGACCGGGGGACCCAGCGGCGCCGGAGGCGATCTGTTCAGGCACGATATCTGAAATAAGCTCTCGCGCGACAGGTTCGCGCTCTCGCGCGCCGCTGGGTCCCCCGGTCTGCGGCGCGAAGAGCGCCTTGCCGGAGGATGACGAAAGAGCGGGTGTTGTTTGCCCCATCCCGCGACGCCCGCTAGAGCATCCCCCTTTCCCGACGCCCGCAAAGACCGCCCGCCATGCATGATATCCGCGCCCTTCGAGAGACCCCGAACGTGTTCGTCGACGGCTGGTCGGCGCGGGGGATGGCGCGGCCTGAGGCGCAGGCGCTGGTCGATCAGATCCTGGCGCTGGATACCGGGCTGCGCGCGGCGCAGACGGCGGGGCAGGAGGCCCTGGCCAAACGCAATGCGGCGTCCAAGCTGATCGGGGCGGCGATGGGCAAGAAGGACCTCGCCGAGGCCGAGCGGTTGAAGGGCGAGGTCGAGGGGCTGAAGGGCGAGATCGCGGCGGCGGAGGCGGTCGAGGCTGAGAAGGGCAGGGCTTTGCGCGACCTGCTGGCGGCGCAGAAGAACCTCGCGGCGGCCGATGTGCCGGACGGCGAGGATGAGGCGGGCAATGTCGAGGTCTCGGTCTGGGGCGAGCCGCGCCGGACCGGGCCGGCCAAGGACCATGCCGATCTGGGCGAGGCGATGGGACTGCTGGACTTTGAGGCGGCGGCGCGAATGTCGGGGGCGCGGTTCGCGGTGCTGAAGGGCGGGCTGGCGCGGCTGGAACGCGCCATCGGCCAGTTCATGCTGGACCTGCAGACGACGGAGCACGGCTATCTGGAGGTCAATCCGCCGTATCTGGTGCGGGACGAGGCGATGTTCGGGACGGGGCAACTGCCGAAGTTTAAGGATGATCTCTTTGCAGCCCAAAACTTCAGAGCTGTTCCCGATCAGGAAGCCGAACTCGGGCTCCTACTTGAGCTCTCTGAAATCAAGGGCCGCGCCAACTTCGCAGCACTCGATAAGCGGGCTGAGCTAGGCGGTGAAGATCTCGCTGCTCTTGCGAAAGCCGACGCAAAGCGTGATTCCGCTGAACTTATCGCCATTGTACGCAGGGCTTTTGACAATGGAGGATTGGTTGAGGCCCGCTACCTCATCCCCACCGCCGAGGTCTCCCTGACCAACCTCGTGCGCGAGCAGATCACGGCGGAGGAGGAGCTGCCCCTGCGGCTCACCGCCCTGACGCCCTGTTTCCGGGCCGAGGCGGGGTCGGCGGGGCGTGATACGCGCGGGCTGATCCGCCAGCACCAGTTCCACAAGGTCGAGCTGGTCTCCATCACCCGGCCCGAGGACTCCGACGCCGAGCATGAGCGGATGACGGGCTGCGCCGAGGCGGTGCTGAAGGCGCTGGAGCTGCCGTATCGCCGGATGCTGCTGTGCAAGGGCGACATGGGGTTCTCGGCGCGCAAGACCTTTGATCTGGAGGTCTGGTTGCCCAGCCAGGGGACGTATCGCGAGATCAGCTCGATCTCCAACTGCGGGGACTTCCAGGCGCGGCGGATGGACGCGCGGTTCAAGCGGTCGGGCGGCGGGAAGCCCGAGTTTGTCCACACATTGAACGGCTCGGGTCTGGCGGTCGGTCGTACGCTGGTCGCGATCATGGAGAACTATCAGGATCAGGACGGGCGCATCGCCGTTCCGTCCGTTCTGCTGCCCTATATGGGGGGCGTGACCCACGTGGGTTGAGGTCTGGCACCCCTTTCCCGCAAGGGGAGAAGGACTTTGGAGGGACGATCGGCTATTGTGGGCTTCTGGAAACAGGAGATGCGGAATGAAGATCATCCTTGCCGCCCTGGCGCTGTCGCTGGCGGCCCCTTCCACTGCCGAAGCCCCGTCGGACGTGACCACCTTCGAGGGCTGGATCAATTTCTCGGGTGAGGAATTCCAGCTGGTCGAGAGCCAGAACCGCTACCGGGCCGGCCAGACCCGGCCGTGCGTGTCGGGGGCCCTGCCGCGAGACGAGCAGCGCGCAGCGGCCGCCACGATCGGTCGGCAGAAGGTGCGGATCACCGGCACCCGGGTCGGGTGGTCGGACGGTCTGCCGGGGAACCGGCTGGACCATCAGGGCTCCAACATCCGCAACGAATGCGGTGGCGCGTTTGTGATCCTGGGCACGGACATCGCCGTCATCCAGTAGGCAGTACGGGGTGCGCGGGGGCGGGGGATCGGCTATCTCCGTCCCGACTCATTGAAGGCCTGTGATTTGCGCATCCTGCTGACCAACGACGACGGCATCGAGGCCGAGGGCCTGGCCTGTCTGGAGCGGATCGCCCGGACCCTGTCGGACGATGTCTGGGTGGTCGCCCCGCAGGAGGAACAGTCGGGCAAGGGCCGGGGCATCACCCTGACCGAGCCTTTGCGCGTCAACCGGTTCGGCGAGAAGCGGTTCGCGGTGACGGGGACGCCGACCGACTGTGTCGTGCTGGCGGTCGGCGACCTGATGGAGATCCGGCCCGATCTGGTGCTGAGTGGCGTCAACCGGGGCCACAATGTCGGGGAGGACTGCTCCTATTCCGGCACCGTGGCCGGGGCGCTGCAGGGGATGGCGTTCGGCATCCGCTCCATCGCGCTGAGCCAGTCGCTGGAGCGCTATCACGACGAGGTCAATGCGCACTGGGACACGGCCGAGGCGTTCGCGCCCGCGATCATCAGCCGGCTGCTGGCCGAGACCTGGCAGGACGGGGTGGTGATGAATCTGAACTTCCCCGCCCGGGCACCGGAAGATGTGAAGGAGATCGAGGTGACGGTGCAGGGGTTCCGCGGCATCGGCGAGATGCATGCGGTCAAACGCACCGACCTGCGTGGACGCGACTATTACTGGATGAGCTTTCGCGGGGAGAAGCAGGCCCATGCGAAGGGCACGGACCTGAGGGCCATGGACGACGGCAAGATTTCGGTCACGCCGCTGCACATTGATTTGACCCACAGGCCGAGCGTGCACGACCTGAAGGGCGTGCTGGGCGGGGCACCGCCCAAAAGTCTGGCGGCGGAATGAACCTGAAGGACGACCGGGCGGGGCGGCTGATCCTGTCGCTGCGCCAGCAGGGGGTCACGGACCCGCGCGTGCTGGGGGCGATGGAATCGATCGACCGTGCCGTCTTCGTGCACGCGAAATTCCTCGACCAGGCCTGGGAGGACCAGGCCCTGCCGATCGACTGTGCCCAGACCATCAGCCAGCCCTATATCGTGGGCCTGATGACCCAGGCGCTGGAGGTGGAGCCGCGCCATCGGGTGCTGGAGATCGGGACGGGCAGTGGCTACCAGTGCGCGGTGCTGAGCCGGCTGGCGCGCTATGTCTATTCGGTCGAGCGCTATCGCAGCCTGCTGGTGGAGGCGGAGGCGCGGCTGCGGACGCTGGACATCGACAATGTCATCACCCGCCATTCGGACGGGGGGCTGGGCTGGCCGGAACAGGCGCCGTTCGACCGGATCATGGTGACGGCGGCCTCGCCGCACGAGCCGACTGAACTGCTGAAGCAACTGAAGCCCGGCGGGGTGCTGGTGGCGCCGGTGGGGCGGACCTCGGTGCAGATGCTGCATCGCTATACCGGGCAGGAGGACGGGTCCTTCCGCCGCGAAAGCCTGTGCGAGGTGCGGTTCGTGCCGCTGGTCGAGGGGACGGCCAAGGAGGGGTAGGTCATGGCCTCATTAACCTTTACGCCCCACTTTCGCGCGCTTTGACGGGTTGGCTTGCACGCTTCGGCGCGGCATGTCGGACAGGGTTGAACGGGGAGCGGCGGATGCGTCTTTCGAACGGGATCAGGGCAGCGGCGATCGCGCTGGCGGGTCTGGCGGCCACGGCCTGCGCCAGCTATCCGGAGGCTCCGCGCTATTCGACCCGGCCGATGCCGACCTATGGCGGGGTTGCTGCCCCCGTGAGCCCGCCCGCCTATACGCCGCCGGTCTATGAGGCACCGCCGCCGATGACGGCCCCGGTCGCGCGGATTGAGGGCGGTGCCCTGCCGCCGCCGGGTGGAGTCTATGCACCCCCGCCGCCGGCCTATACGCCCGCGCCGGCCTATGTGCCGCCCGCCGCGTCCAGCGCGCCCATGACGGTGACGGCGGGCGCGGCCTATGTGATCCAGCCGGGCGACACCATCTCGGGCGTCGGTCGCCGCTTCCAGACGCCGGTGCAGAACCTGATCGATCTGAACGGCCTCGGACCCCGGGGGGCGATCACCGTCGGTCAGTCGGTCATCCTGCCCGACAGCGCGGTCGACACCGGCCCGGATCCCTATGCCACCGGGCCCGCCCCGGTTGGGGTCATGGTGCCCGAGAACGGGGTGATTCCCCCCCCGCCGCCGCCGCCCTCGGGCAATCCGGCCCTGCCGCCGCCTCCGCGCGAGCCGGCCGTCTCGGGATCCGTCGGCACGGTCGCAGCCGGGTCCACGGCGCTACAGTGGCCGGTGCGAGGCGATATCCTGCGCCGGTTCGGGCCGGTCGGTCTGGGCGAGCGCAACAACGGCATCAATATCGGGGCTCCGGCCGGGGCTGCGGTCAATGCGGCGGCACCGGGCCGGGTGGCCTATGTCGGGGACGATCTGGTGGGGCAGGGGCTCACGGTGCTGATCGTGCACCGCGACGGCTGGCGCACCGTCTATGGCCATCTGGGCTCGGCCACCGTGGACGACGGGGCCGATGTCCGGGCCGGCCAGCAGATCGGAACCGTGGGCCTGACCGCCGGCGACGGCCGTCCCTCAATCCATTTCGAGACGCGGCGGATGCAGGGCGACGAGCCGGTGGCGATCGACCCGCTGACGGTCCTGCCAAGGTGATGGACCGGCGTCATGCCGGTCGCCAGGGAGAACGCGTTGCAAAGTCGGGGCCCCGGCCCTAGGTATCGCGCCTTGTTTTCAACAGGCGCCCGTTGCGGCCGCCCAATCTTTCGGGGACCGACGAAATGAACTCCACTCCTGACGGCGGCCTCGTGGCGATGATCGTGCAGTTCCTGCCGTTCGTCGCGATCTTCGTCCTGTTCTATTTCCTCCTGATCCGTCCGCAGCAGAAGCGGGCCAAGGAACATGCCGCCCTGATCGGGTCGGTGAAGCGGGGTGACGTGATCGTCCTGTCGTCGGGCCTGATCGGCAAGGTGACGCGCGTCGAGGACGCCGAGGTCAATGTCGAGATCGCCCCCAGCGTCAATGTGCGCGTCGTCAAGAGCATGATCGCGGACGTCCGCGACCGGACGGGAATCGCCGCCAACGACACCAAGCCTGATGCCAAGCCGGCCGCGAAACCGGCCGCCCGGTCCGCTACGAAACCGGCCACCAAGGCCTGACACCCGAACCGCTGAACCGGAACCGCCGTCCATGATTCAGCTGTCCCGCTGGAAGGTCACCCTTGTCGCCCTGTCGCTGGTCTTCGGCGTGCTGCTGGCGTTCCCGAACCTGCTGAGCCCGGCGCAGCGGGCGTCGCTGCCGGGCTGGGTGCCCAGCAATGCGCTGAATCTCGGCCTCGACCTGCAGGGCGGATCCTATCTGCTGCTGGAAGTCGATGTGGCCGCCATGCGCGAAAAGCGGGTCGACAATCTGGTGGAAGACGTCCGCGTGTCCCTGCGCGAGGCGGGCATCGCGACCAACCAGATCACGCGCGAAGCCGGCGGCGCGGTCGTCACCCTGGCGGACCCCAGCCGTCAGGATGCGGCCTATGAGGCCTTGTCTGGTTTGATCGGCCCGGTCAACGCGGGCGGTGCCGCCGAGCGTCAGGCCCAGAGGCTGGGCCAGGGCCGGGTACGGCTGTCCTTCACCCAGGCGACCATGGACAGTATGGGATCGACGGCGGTGGATCAGTCCATCGAGGTCGTGCGCCGCCGGATCGACAGCCTCGGCACCCGCGAACCCTCTATCACCCGGCAGGGTGCAGAGCGGATCGTGGTCCAGGCCCCGGGCGAAAGCGATCCCGCCGCGCTGGAACGCGTGATCGGCCAGACCGCCCAGCTGACCTTCCAGATGGTCGATGTGGAAAACTCGGTTGTCGACGCGGTGGCCGGACGGGTCCCGCCGGATGCGCAACTGCTGCAGGACGACGTGGGAACACCCTATCTGGTCAAGCGCCGGGTGCTGGTCTCGGGCGAGAACCTGACCCGTGCCGGCGTCGGTGCCGACGAGAGCGGCCGGCCCGCGATTGATTTCCGCTTCGACGGTCAGGGCGCACGCCGCTTCGGTGAGGCGACGGCCGCGAATATCGGCCGGCCCTTTGCCATCATCCTGGACGGCAAGGTGATCTCGGCACCGACGATCCAGAGCCCGATCACCGGCGGCACCGGCCAGATCACCGGCAGTTTCTCGATCGCCGAGGCGTCCGAACTGGTGAACCTGCTGAACGGCGGCGCCCTGCCGGCTCCGCTGACGGTCGAGGAGCGCCGGACGGTGACCGCCGAACTGGGGGCCGACGCCGTGGCGGCGGGTGCCCTGTCGACCGCGCTGGGCTTTGTCATCATCGTGGTGTTCATGTTCTTGGCCTACGGCTTCCTGTTCGGAGGTATCTCGGTCATCGGCCTGCTGCTGAACGGGATCCTGATCGTGGCGGCCATGTCCCTGACGCAGGCGACCCTGACGCTGCCGGGGATCGCGGGCCTGATCCTGACCTTCGCCGTGGCCGTGGACGCCAACGTGCTGATCTATGAGCGGATGAGGGACGAGGCTCGGGCCGGGCGTTCGGTGATCGCCTCGATGGACGCCGGCTTCAACAAGGCCTGGGGCACCATTCTGGACGCCAACCTGACGACGCTGGTGGCGGCCCTGATCATGTTCATGTTCGGTGCGGGCCCTGTCCGTGGCTTTGCCTGGACCCTGACCATCGGGGTGTTCACCTCGGTGTTCTCCTCGGTGCTGGTGGCGCAGGTGCTGCTGGCCTACTGGCTGAAGACGGCCAGACCCAAGAAACTGCCGATCGCGGAGTGATGGCGATGAGCTGGTGGCCCCTGATCAAGATCATTCCGGTGAAGACGAACCTGAAGTTCGTTCGCTTCGCCCGGTTCTTTGGCATCCTTTCGGCCGTGCTGTGCATCGCGTCGGTTGCCAGCCTCTTCTACCCCGGCATGAACATGGGGATCGACTTCCGGGGTGGGGCAGCGATGGAGCTGACCACTGCGGACGGCCGGACGCTGGACCTCGAACAGGTCCGCAGCGCGGTCGATGGTCTGGGTATGGGTGATGTCGGGGTTCAGGGCATCGACAACGATTCCAGCGCCATCCTGCGGTTCCAGATCCCCGAGGGGCAGGAACAGGCGGCCGTGGTCGAGCGGGTCCGGTCAGCCATCACCGCCGAAGTGGGCACCGTGACCTATTCCGGAGTCAGCATCGTCGGCTCCAAGGTCTCAAGCGAGCTGTTCACGTCGGGACTGCTGGCCCTGGGGGCGGCTGTGGTGCTGATGTTCGCCTATATCTGGTTCCGGTTCGAGCCGCAGTTCGGCTTCGGGGCCGTGGCCGGCCTGGTCCACGACGTGATCCTGGTCTTCGGCCTGATTGTGCTGTTCCGGGAGCGGCTCGAGTTCAACCTGAACATGGTCGCCGCCATACTGACGGTCATCGGCTATTCGATGAACGACACCGTCGTCGTGTTCGACCGCCTCCGGGAGAACCTGCGCAAGTACAAGACCATGCCGCTGCGGGATGTGATCGACCTGTCAATCAACGAAACCCTGTCACGGACCATCATCACCGGGATTACGGCGGTCATGGTGCTGGCGGCGCTGGCGGTGTTCGGCGGGGTGGCCCTGTTCGGCTTCTCCATCGCCCTGATGGTCGGCATCATCATCGGCACCTATTCGTCGGTCTATGTGGCCGCGCCGATCATTCTGCTGTGGGGCGTTAAGCGCGGCGAGTTCGCCGAGGAAGCCAAGCCGATCAAGCTGGGGATGGCGAGCCGGCCGTAGGTTTGGTGGCTGGTGGTTGGTGGCTGGTGTTTAGTGATTGTCGCTTGAGCGCGGTGATGTGCCGGTGAGACCCGGGGTCGGCCAGGCAGCAATCACCAACCACCCGCCACCAACCACCCGTCACCCACTCACCCCCCACCTTCTCCCCGCGTACGAATGCCGCTAAGCCTTCGGTCAACACGATACGGGGGACCGCCATGGCCAATCTGCTTTCGAACTTCAGGAACACCCTGATCCTCAGCCTGCTGCTGGCGGGGGTGATGATCTTCGCGTTCGGGCGGGCGGTGCCGGGGGGCTTTGACCTCAGCTTCTGGCAGGCTGTGGCGCGCTGGAGCCATGTCGGGTTCGGCATCCTGTGGATCGGCCTGCTGTACTATTTCAACTTCGTCCAGATCCGGATGATGCCGTCGATCCCGGCGGAGCTGAAGCCGGCGATCACGAAGCATATCGCGCCCGAGGCCCTGTTCTGGTTCCGCTGGTCGGCCCTGCTGACGGTGATTGCGGGCGTCGCCGTGATGGGCCTGCGCGGCCATGCCTATTCGGCCGAGGTTCTGAGCCTCGGCTTCGCCGGCGGGCTGGTGGACGGGGATCAGGGCTATGCCCTGCTGGGCGTCGGCGTCTGGCTGGCCATCATCATGTTCCTGAATGTCTGGGGGCTGATCTGGCCGAACCAGAAGCGCGCCCTGGGCATCGTGGTCGTCGACGATGAGAAGAAGGCCAAGGCCGCGCGTGTCGCCATGCTGGGCAGCCGGACCAACCTGCTGCTGAGCCTGCCGATGCTGACCTCGATGGCGATGTACCAGACCCTGTTTGGCTAGGGCGTCGTGACAGCCGGACGTATCGGCTTCGGCCTGCTGGTCCTCGGTGAGCTGATACAGCTGGGTCTGGTCGTTATCGGGGGCGCGCTTTACCCCGGTTACGACCATGCCCGTCAGTACATCAGCGAACTGGGTGCGACCGGGGCGGTCACGGGGCCGGCGGTGAGTTGGTTCGGTTTCGTGCCAAGCGGCCTGTTGATCCTCGGCTTCTGCCTGATCGCAGCATGGCGCGTGCGTCACAACGGGCTGGCGCTCGCGGGTTGCCTGATGCTGGCCTGGTACGGAGCCAGCCTGGCCGGGGCGGGCCTCTATCCCTGCGACTTTGAGTGCGCCCGCGCGGAGGCCTCGGTCGATGCCTTGATGCATGATCTGGTCGGCGGCACGGGGTATCTGACCGCCGTGCTGGGCGTACTCCTGACCGGACTGGCGCTGCAGCGCGGCCCGGCACCTTGGCTGGCACCTTTGGGGATCGTGTGCGCGATCGTCGCGGCGGTGGGGTTCGGCGGTGTGATCGCCGATGTCGAACTGGTGGGCCTGTTCCAGCGGACGCTTGAGATCGCGATGGCGGTCTTTCTGCTGGCTTTCGGCTGGACCCTTGCCCGCGCCGGGCCGCAGGGCCGGTCGCGTGGCACCGTATCGCAGCCATGACCGGGGTCGATCTGGACGCGGGGGTTCGGGCCACCGATCCCGACCGCTGGCTGTCCAGCCGGTTCATCGGCGACGCGCGTGCACGGGCGGACGTCATCGCCCTGTATGCGTTCGAGGCCGAGTTGATGGCCATTCCGACCCGGGTGACCCAGCCCCTGCTGGCCGAGATGCGCTACGTCTGGTGGCGCGAGCAGATGGACGGGGTGTTCGCGGGCGTGGCGCGCAAGGGCCATCCGGTGCTGGAGGCCCTGACGGACATCGTCGCCCGCCATGCCTTGCCGCGTGAGCCATTCGATGACTTGATCGAGGCCCATGTGGGTCGGGTGCAGGAACAGCCGCACGATCTGGACGCCTTCTATGTGGGGCCGATGCAGGCGGCGGTGCAGGTGCTGGCCGGGCCCGGGCATGCCGCGGCTGTGGTCGAGGCGGGGCGGGTCCGGGGACTGGGACAGACCGGCCGCCTCGACGAGGCACGGGCATTGCGGCCGGCGGCGAACCGCAGCCTCAAGGCCCTGCCGGTCGCGGCGTTTCCGGCCGTGGCCCACGCCGGCCTGTTGAATACCCGGGCCGTCGAGGCGGTGAAGCGGCTGCGGTTGACGGCGGCCGTTCTGACCGGGCGGATCTGATGGCGCTGATCCGGACCGATGTCGTGGTTCTGGGGGGTGGTCACAACGGACTGGTCTGTGCCTTCTATATGGCACGGGCGGGGCTGAAGGTCACGGTGCTGGAACGACGGGGCGTCGTCGGCGGGGCGGCGGTGACGGAGGAATTCCATCCCGGCTTTCGCAACTCGACCGCCAGCTACACCGTCAGTCTGCTGAACCCCCGCATCATAACGGACATGGATCTGGCGGGGCACGGTCTCCGGATCGTCGAGCGGCGGATGGCCAACTTCCTGCCGCTGGATGGGGATTCGTTCTCGGCCGGGGAGGGGCGGACGCAAGGGGAGGTGGCCCGGTTCTCGACCCGGGATGCGGAGCGGCTGCCCGCCTATGAGGCGCGGCTGGAGGCGGTGGCGGCGATCCTGCGGGCGCTGGTGCTGGAGGTGCCGCCGAACCTGTCCGATGGCGGCTGGGTCGAGGCGGTGCCGGAGCTGCTGAAGTCGGCCTCGGTCGCACGCCGGATCGGCGGACTGGATCTGACCGGGCGGCGCGATGTGCTGGACCTGTTCACGAAGTCGGCCGGGGACTGGCTGGATGGCTGGTTCGAGAGCGATCCGGTCAAGGCCCTGTTCGGATTCGACAGTGTGGTGGGGAACTATGCCAGCCCCTACACGCCGGGGTCGGCCTATGTGCTGCTGCACCATGTGTTCGGCGAGGTGAACGGCAAGCGGGGTGTCTGGGGGCATGCCCTGGGCGGGATGGGGGCGATCACACAGGCCATGGCGGCGGCCTGTGTGGCGCAAGGGGTGGAGATCCGGCTGGACACCGAGGTCGCGGCGGTCCTGACCGATGGCGGCCGGGCCGTCGGGGCGGTGACGGCGGCGGGCGACACGGTCCGGGCCCGGGCTGTGGTCAGCAACCTGCATCCCCGGCTGCTGTTCGACCGGCTGGTGGACGCGGCGGTCGTACCCGCCGATTTCGCCGAGCGGATGGGGCGCTACGCCTCCGGCTCCGCCACCTTCCGGATGAATGTCGCCCTGTCGGAGCTTCCGCGGTTCACCGTGCGGCCGGAACCTGGGGATCATCACACGGCGGGGATCATCATCGCCCCCAGCCTGGCCTATATGGACCGGGCCCATGCACAGGCACGGCTGGATGGCTGGTCCAGTCAGCCGATCGTCGAGATGCTGGTCCCCTCGACCCTCGACGACAGTCTGGCCCCTGAGGGCGCGCATGTGGCCAGCCTGTTCTGCCAGTATGTCTCGCCCGAGCTGGACGATGCGCACCGCGAGACCGTGGCCGACCTGATGATCGCGACGGTCGATGCCCATGCGCCGGGCTTCAAGGCGTCAGTGCTTGGGCGGCTGGCGCTGGGTCCGCGCGATCTGGAGCGGCGGTTCGGACTGGTCGGGGGCGACATCTTCCACGGGCGGCTGACGCTGGACCAGCTGTTCAGCGCCCGGCCGGTCATGGGCCATGCCAATCATCGGATGCCGGTGCCGGGACTTTATCTGTGCGGGTCAGGCGCGCATCCCGGCGGGGGGGTGACCGGGGCCCCGGGTCACAATGCGGCGGGCGTGGTGGTGAAAGACCTCAGACGTCAGCGACGCCCATCGCCTTGAACAGGGCGGCGCGGATGGCGTTTTCGGTGAACGGCTTCTGGACCGTGGCCTGACCGCGCCAGCTGTCGGGCAGGCCACCCTCGCCATAGCCGGTAGAGAAGACAAAGGGCACGCCCCTGGCCTTCAGGGCCTCGGCCACCGGAAACACCTCGCGGCCGGCGACATTGACGTCGAGCAGGGCCGCATCGAGGGCCGTGTCGTCGGCGATCACGGCCAGGGCCTCATCGACCGTGGCGAATGCACCCACCGGGATACAGCCCATGTCCTCGAGGATGGTCTCCATCAACATGGCCACGAGCGATTCGTCCTCGACCACCAGGATCCGTCGTCCCATCAGACCTTCAGCCATCGTGTTGTGCGTCCCGGTCCAGCGGAACAGACAGTTCCGCGATAAAGCCGTCGCCCGGGTAGCCCAGTTTGACCTCACCCGCCAGATCATGACGGACATTCCGCTCGATCATACGGCTGCCGAAGCCGCGTCGGTCAGGCGGAACGACGGTGTGCCCCCCGGTCTCTCGCCAGGTGACGGAAAGCGTCCGACGGGTCTGGTTCGCTACCGACCAGTCCACCAGTACCCGGCCCTCGGGTGACGACAGGGCCCCGTATTTGGCCGCATTGGTCGCCAGTTCGTGGAAGATCATGCCGAAGGACAGGGCCGAGGCCGGGTCGAGGGCGACCGGAGGGCCATTCAGAACGATCCGCGAGGGGCCGTGGGCCGAGGTCTCGTGTTCCAGAACGTCGCGCAGGTCGGCCCCCTCCCAGTGGCTCCGTGTCAGCAGGTCATGGGTGTGGGACAGGGCCAGCAGGCGCTGCTGGAAGCTGTCGGCGAAGGTCCGCGGATCGGGGTGCGAGCGCGCCGTCTGCATGGCGATGGACTGGACCGTGGCGAGGGTGTTTTTGACGCGGTGATTCAGCTCGTCGATCATCAGCTTCTGGCGTTCGCCGGCGAGGACCGTCTGGGTCACCTCATGGCCCTGAACGAAGATGCCGACCACCTTGCCGTCGTCATCGCGCACCGGCTGATAGATGAAGTCCAGCCAGGCCACTTCAGGTGGGCCCGACGGCCTGCGCTGGAGCTCGATCCGGCTGTTGCGGCCCTCGAACGGCTCTCCGGTGGCGAAGACGGTGTCGAGCAGTTCGAAGAAGCCCTGGCCCACGACCTCCGGGAGGGCTTCACGCGCGGCCTTGCCCAACAGGTCGCGGTGCCCCAGCAGTTGGCCGTAGGCGCTGTTGTACATCTCGAACACGTGGTCCGGGCCGCTCAGGATGGCGACGAAGCCCGGGGCCTGCATGAACATCTCGACCAGCCGGTTGCGTTCCAGCTCCAGCCGGCGGTTGTCCTCCTGAACGGCGCGGGCGCGGTGGATCACATTGCCGCCGAGGATGAGGTCGAGGGCGCTGGACTCCGGGCCGGCCGCCCGCTCGCGACGCAGATGCTCCAGTTCGGTGATGTCGGTCGTGTGCTGCAGGATCAACACGAGCGTGCCCGATGCGTCGCGCAGCGGCGTGTGGGTGGCGCTCCAGTAGCGATCTTCGTGGGCTACGACGCCATCCGCGCCGGTGACGGGCAGGGCGTAGTGGATCAGGGCCAGGTGGTCTTGCTCACCTGTGGCGAGGACCTTTTCAAAAGATCGCCGGAGCTGGCGCGAATTCTCGGCTGCCTCGTCGCCGGGCCCGGCATCGAAGACCTCGAAAATGCCCCGGCCGACAAGCTGATCGCGGGTCATGCCGACGGCGGTCAGATAGGCGGCGTTCATCCCGGCATAACGCAGGTCAGGGGTCAGCAGCATATAGGGGTTGGGCGACGCCTCGAACGCCGCCGCCAGGTCGATCGCCTGATCCAGTGCCTTCACGCCTCGTATCCCTCGATCCGGCCGTTGCAACGCGTGATGCCGAAGATCGCTCCCTGTCACAGTCTTGTGGCAGGGCCTTTGGCTGTTAGGGTTGAACCATGGTTCTCGCAAGTCTGATGATGGCCGCCGTGCTTTTGACCGCGACTGAAACACCCCGTCCGCGTGTCGAGGTGGTCGAGGGGGTGCTGTTGGGGCGTGAGACGCAGGGCGTGCAGGCGTTTCGCGCCATCCCCTATGCCGCACCTCCGGTCGATGCCCGACGCTGGCGCGCGCCGGGTCCGGTCCAGCCCTGGACCGGCGATCGCGAGGCCGATGCCCCCGGCGCGATCTGCATCCAGCCGCCCGCCAATGGCGATCCCGGGGTCGGCCCCCTGCCGATGAGCGAGGATTGCCTGACACTGGACGTCTGGACCCCGGCGCAGGCCGCCGGGCCGCTGCCGGTGATGATCTGGATCCACGGCGGAGGCTACAACAACGGCTCGGGCACGGCGGCGCTTTATGACGGTGCGAATCTGGCCCGGCGCGGCGTGGTCGTGGTCACGATCAACTACCGGCTGGGTCGTCTCGGGTTCTTCGATCATCCGGCGCTGGCAGCAGAACGCGGGGCAGACGAGCCGGCGGGCAACTATGGTGTCATGGACCAGATCGCGGCGCTGGAATGGGTGCGCGACAACATCGCGGTCTTCGGCGGTGATCCCGCGCAGGTCACGATCTTTGGCGAATCAGCCGGCGGGGCGGCGGTGACGCAACTGATGCTCGCGCCGGACGCGCGGGGGCTGTTCCACCGCGCCGTGGTCCAGTCCGGTCTGGGGCGCCAGCGGTCCACGCAACTGGACGAGGACCGTCCGGGGCGGCCTTCGGCTCAGTCGCTGGGTCTGGCCTTCGCCCGGTCCGCAGGGGCGGGGACGAATGCGACGGCCGACGGTTTGCGGGCGATCCCGGCCGAGCGGCTGCTGACGCCCATGCCGGCCTTCTATTCCGACAATCTGATCGTCGACGGGCAGGTCGTGCCCGAGGATGTGGTCGAGGCCTTTGCCGCCGGGCGGCAGGCCCCCGTGCCGTTGATCATCGGCACCAACAGCGCCGAGTTCTGGTGGGTCCGGCCGTCCGACGCCGGAGCCTATGGCCGGACCGACGATCCGATGAGCGACGCGGAGTATGAGGCATTGCGGGCGGCCTATGGCGGGCAGGACGGCTACGACGCCCATGTCGTCAGCGACCTGATCTTCAACGAGCCGGCACGGTCTCTGGCGCGGCTGCATGCCGGGGCCGGGCATCCGACCTTCCTGTACCGGTTCGATGTGGTGCCTGCTTCGAATCCCGAGCCGAGCGGTGGGGCCACCCATGCCTCCGAGCGCCCCTATGTGTTCGACAACCTGCACACCGTCGGAAGGCCCATGGGCGAGCGGGACGCGCGGGCGGCCACTGCCATGGCCGACTACTGGACGGCCTTCGCCCGCGCGGGCGATCCGAACGGCGGCGACCATCCGGCCTGGCCCGAGTTCGGGGCGGAACCGGACCGGTTGCTGGAGTTCACGAACGACGGACCGGTGGCGAAGGCTGTGCCCTTCGCCGACCGGCTGGATCTGATCGAGGCCTTTTACCGCCGGATCCGCCCCTAGAGGCAGGCCCCGTTGGTTCGGATGATCTCGGCGTAGAGCAGGCCGGAGTCCTTGATCGTCCGCTCCTGGGTCAGGAAGTTGACGTGGGTGATGCCGAACCGCTTCGAATAGCCCAGCGACCATTCCAGATTGTCGAGCAGCGACCAGGCCATATAGCCCTCCAGCTTCACGCCCTTGCCGAGGGCGTCGTGGGCCGCCTTCAGGTGGTTCTTGAGATAGTCGACCCGCATCGGGTCGTGGATCCGGCCGTCGATGGCGTGGGGCGGGTCGTACCAGGCCGAGCCGTTCTCGGTGATCATGAGCGGCAGACCGTTGGTCTGCTCATGCAGCCAGACGAGGGTATCGGTGAGGGCCGGCGGATAGACCTCCCAGCCGGTCTCTGTGTGGGCGTGCTGGACCTGTTTGACCGGGCGGGCGCGGACGGGCCAGGCGTCGGGGGCATTTTCCGGCACGGCGCGGGTATACCAGTTCAGCCCCATCCAGTCGGTCGGCTGGGCGATCAGCTCGAAATCCTCCGCCGGGAAGTCGCGCATGGCCTCGCCATAGACGTCCTTCAGCTCTTCCGGATAGCCGCGGCCCATCAGGGGGTCGAGGAACCAGCGGTTCATCTGGGCCTCGGCCCGCTTGCGGGCGGCCTCGTCCTCCGGCTTGTCGCTGGCGGGATATTTCGGCTCGATGTTGAGCACGATGCCGATCCGGCCCTCGCCGACCTCGCGGAAGCGTTTCACTGCCGCGCCGTGAGCCCGGAGCACATTGTGGCCGGCGATCACGGCCTCGAAGGCCGAGCGGTGGCCGGGGGCGAGGGCCCCGTGCAGATAGCCGCCGTCAACGATGACCCAGGGCTCGTTGATCGTGCCCCAGGTCTTCACCCGCCCCTTGAAGCGTTCGAACAGCACCTGACCGTAGTCGGCGAACCAGTCGGCGATGTCGGGGTTGAGCCAGCCGCCGCGATCGTCGAGCGCGGCCGGCAGGTCCCAGTGGTAAAGGGTGCAGAGCGGCTCGATCCCGGCTTCGATCAGGCCGTCGATCAGGTCGTCATAGAACTTCAGCCCGGCCTCGTTCTGTCGGCCGGTGCCGTCCGGCATGACCCGGCTCCAGCTGACTGAGAAGCGATAGGCCTTGAGGCCCAGCCGCTTCATGATCCCGATATCCTCGCGCCAGCGGTTGTAGTGGTCGCAGGCTACATCGCCCGTGTCGCCGTCCTTCATGTTGCCCGGGGTGTGGCTGAACCGGTCCCATATCGAGGCCCCGGCCCCGTCGGCCATGGAGGAACCCTCGATCTGGTAGGCCGCCGTCGCGGCCCCCCACAGAAAGTGATCCGGGAACTGATAACTGGCGGTCATGGGCAGGCTTTCGTTCTTGATGTCGGCGAGCGGTCGCCATCTGGTCTGGCGATGCAAGGAGGTCACGGGGGGAGGGAATCTGTCGTGTGGCGAGACTACGGCACTTGCGGGGCCTATGGCCAGTATGTCATGTAACCGATTACAGACTCAATGCCGACGGATCCTCGACAAGAGGCCGGCACGGCTGGAACGCTTCAGGATCCCCGCGTGAACCGCATCTGCCAACACAGACCGATCGGCTGCGCGCCGACAGGGCCGACGTCGTGAAGCCCGCGACGATCCGGGATGTGGCCGAGCGCGCGCAGGTTTCCGTGGCGTCGGTCTCGCGCGTCCTGACCGGGGCCGGGGCGGTGACCGAACCCACCCGGCTGAAGGTAATGGAGGCCGTCGAGGCCCTGTCCTATGTCCCTCATTCCGGCGCCCGCAGCCTGTCGACCAGCCGGACGGACACGGTCGGCGTCATCCTGCCGGACCTGTTCGGCGAGTTCTTCTCCGAGCTGATTCGCGGCATGGATCTGGCCGCGCGGGCCAACGGCCTGCACCTGATTGTGTCCAGCTCCCACGACGATGCGTCGGTGGCGGCGGCGGCCATCCGCTCGATGCGGGGCCGGGTCGACGGCCTGATCGTCCTGTCGCCGCATCTGGATTCCGCCCATCTGGCCGCGAACCTGGCCGGACGCCTGCCGGTGCTGCTGATGAACGGCGGAGCCAATGATGCGGGCCGTCCCTCCATGGTCGTCGACAACCTGGGCGGAGCCGTCGCGGCGGTCGAGCATCTGCTGTCGCTGGGACATCGCCGGATCGCCCATATCGGTGGGCCGACCGGCAACCTTGAAGCGCGTGAGCGCCGGGAAGGTTACGTCCAGGCGATGGCCAGCGCCGGCCAGACCCCTCAGGTCGTCGCCGGCGACTTTACCCAGGTGTCCGGCCACCTTGCCGCAACCGCTCTGCTGGCCGAGGGCGTGCGGCCCGAAGCGATCTTTGCCGGCAACGACATGATGGCGATCGGTGCCCTGGTCGCCCTGCAGGAAGCCGGGGTCCGCTGTCCCGAGGATGTGGCCCTGGTCGGTTTCGACGATGTGCCGATCGCCGGTCTCGTCCGTCCGGCCCTGACCACCCTTCGCATCGACATCGCCGAGACCGGTCGCCGCGCCATGGAGCGGCTGGTCGGTCTGATCGCGGCAGCGGCCAACCCCGACGCCGACCCTGACGACGCCTGCGAGACCATTCGTCCCCAACTCGTCGTCCGCCAGTCGACCGGCGGACGTCCCCACCCTGTCGTCGACACCGCCCCGCGGGTCGCCCCCACCCAAGCTTCGAACGGAGAAAACGCATGACCCGAATGACCCTGCGCAACCGCGCGCTCTGCGCCGCGTCCGCCCTGGCGGTCGCGACCACCCTTCTCGGGGCCGGCGCTGCCGCCGCCCAGGGCTCGACCTCGACCCTGCGGGGTACGGTCTATGAAGGTCAGGCCATCGAGCCGGGCGGCACGGTCGTCGCGCGCGACACGGCCACCGGCTACACGACCCGCGCCCGGGTTTCGGATGCCGGCACCTACACGCTGTCGGGCCTGCGCCCCGGCACCTATCAGGTGACGGTGACCAGCGCTGACGGTCAGACCGCCACCGACACCGTGACCCTGTCGCTGGGTCAGGTCGGCACGCTGGACCTTGCGGTCAGCGCCACCTCCGCTGCGGCCGATGGCACGTCGCTGGACGATATCGTGGTGACCGGACGTCGCATCTTCGAGGTCCGCACCTCGGAAGTGGCCACCAACGTCAGCCGTCAGCAGATCGCCGACCTGCCGCAGATCAGCCGGAACTTCCTGAACTTCGCCGCCCTCGCCCCCGGCGTGGTGGTGCAGGAAAGCGATTCAGAGCGTACCATCTCGGCCGGTGGCCAGCCCTCGCTGGCGGTCAATGTCTTCATCGACGGCCAGAGCCAGAAGTCGACCATTCTGGACGGTGGCATCGCCGGCCAGGACGACAGCCGTGGCAACCCCTTCCCGCAGAGCGCGGTGCAGGAGTTCCGGGTCCTGACCCAGAACTTCAAGGCAGAGTACGAGCAGGCCTCCTCCGCCATCATCACCTCGATCACCCGGTCAGGGACCAATGAGCTGACCGGCGACCTGTTCGTCTATTATCAGCCCAGCGACTTCATCGCCCAGGACGTGTTCTCGGAACGCCGGGGCCAGGAGAAGCCCCGGCTGGACCGGCTGCAGTACGGTGGCTCGCTGGGCGGGCCGATCATCGAGGACCGGTTGCACTATTTCCTGAGCTATGAGCGCAAGGACGAGACCCGCGAACGTCAGGTATTCCTGAACCGCCCTGAATACACCAGCCAGTTCGCCGACCGCCTCGGTACGTTCGAGGCCCCGTTCGAGCAGGATCTGTATTTCGGGAAACTGTCCTGGCAGGTCGATGATCGTCAGCGCATTGACCTTTCGGCGACCTATCGCATCGAGCAGGATCTGCGCGACTTCGGGAACGGGTCCACGGACATCTCCCGCGCCAATGAAGTCAATGGTGAGACCCTCAGCGTCGTTCTCAAGCATCAGTTTCAAGGCGATGGCTTCCTGAACGAGTTCTCGGTCGACTATCTGAACTCGGTCTACAATCCGCGCGCCGCCAACTTCACCGAGACCGGCCGTCAGTTCGTGATCTATCGCGACGCCAATGCCACTGCGGCCGGGTTCCAGTTCGACTACAACCAGGTTGAGGCGACCGTCTTCAACCAGGGCGGCGGGACCAACAACCAGGACATTGAACAGCAGAGCCTGACGTTCCGCAATGACCTGACGCTCAACACGATTGACTGGATGGGTTCGCACACCCTGAAGCTGGGCGTGAAGTATTCCATGCAGGAATATTATGTGAACAAGCAGTTCAACCGGAACCCGCAGTTCGTCTATGATATCGCGGCCAACCCGGCGATCTTCGGCAGCGCGGCCATACCGACGCGGGTGACATTGAATCTTCCGGTGGAGGCGACGACTGCCGAGAACAATGTCTTCGGCATGTACATCCAGGACGACTGGCAGATCACAGACAGGCTGGAGCTCAATCTGGGACTGCGCTGGGACTATGAGGACAATGCGGTCAATAACGACTACCGCACGCCCCAGGTGGTGCAGGACGTTCTGGCTCTGATGGTCGCCAATCCGGCCTATGTCGCACAGGTCGATTACCGGGACTATGTCACCACTGACGGCCGCGACGCCTACAAGGACGCCTGGCAGCCGCGGATCGGCATGTCCTACGATGTGTTCGGCGACGAGCGGACGGTTCTGTTCGCCGGGGCGGGGCGGTACTTCGACCGCATCGCCTTCAACTTCGCCTTCGACGAACGCTACAAGCCGTTCCAGCTGGGCAGGACGATCCTGTTCTCGCCGAACGGCGGTGCCTTCGGTGGCCAGGCCAATACGATCGCCTGGAACCCGACCTATGCAACGCCCGCCGGCCTCGACACCCTGCTGGGTGGAACCCAGGGACGTGGTGAAATCTTCCTGGTGAAGAACGACGCCCCGCCGCCGCGGACGGATCAGTTCAACATCGGTATCCGGCAGAAGTTCTGGGACATCCAGACGGCCCTGACCTTCTCCTATGCCAAGACCGAGAACGAGTTCCAGTGGTCGCGTCTGAACGTCAACAATACGAACGGAATCACCGTTCGCCCGTCGCAGTTCACCAATCCGGCGACCAACCAGCCCTATGCGTTCAACGACAGCGTCTTCTACTCCGACCACAATCGCGAGCGGGAGTACAAGGCCATGTATCTGACTGTCGACCGGCCCTACACCGAGGCCTCGGGCTATGGCTTCAGCCTGGCCTACACCCTGGCAGAGGGCGAACAGAACGGCAGCCGGGGCGACGGGACGGGCAACTTTGACTTCGACTACGCCACGGTGGCCCTGAGCCCGACCTTCAACGCGCCGGGCGTCGAGCGTCACCGGATCGTGGCCTCTGGCACGATGCGTCTCCCCTATGAGTTCAGGCTCTCCTCGATCATCACCCTGGGGTCGGGGCGTCCGTTCACGGGCTTCACCGGCATCAACGGCACGCCGATCGAATGGTTCGCCTACTATCCCGACAGGAAGGCCTTCCTCCCGGGTCTGAACTTCGCCTACCGCCAGGTCGATCTGCGTCTGACCCGGCCGATCGCCATGCCCGGCGGGACGCAGCTGGAGCTGACGCTGGATGCGATCAATGTGTTCAACTTCCGCAACTATTCCGGATACAACCAGACGATCAACACGAACGGCAACAATCCGGCCCTGCGGGAGCGGAACGCGCTGTTCGGGGCACCGACGGCCCAGTTCGTCCCGACCCAGAGCTTCCAGCTGGGTATGCGGTACGTGTTCTAGAACAACCTCCTGAAACTGGTCGTCCCCGGGTCCGCCCGGAGACGACCGCTTTTTCGGGAAACGTCCAGGGCGGCGTGATCTGCCCACAAGTTCCGCGTAGAGAGGGTACCCATGGATCGTCGTCACTTTCTGATGGGGTCGACCGTGGCCGGTGCTTTGCTGGCTGCAGGGGGTTGCGCGACCGGATCAATCCCGGGACTTGCCGGGCCGATCGATACCGAGATGGTCGAACTGCAGCGGCGAACCTTTGACTGGTTCGTCCATGTCACCGATCGCGAGCGGGGCCTGACGCCCGACCGCTGGCCGACGCCGTCCTTCAGTTCGGTGGCGGCGGTCGGGTTTGCCCTGACCTGCTGGCCTGTCGGTGTCGAGCGCGGCTGGATGACCCGGGCCGAGGCCCGAACCCGGACCCTGAACACCGTCCGCTTCTTCCACGACGCGCCCCAGGGGCCCGAGGCGACCGGGACGACCGGCTACAAGGGGTTCTTCTACCATTTCCTGAACCGGGAGACGGGGCACCGGCATGGCCGGGTCGAGCTGTCGACCGTGGACACCACCCTCTTGCTGGGCGGCATGCTGTTCGCGGCCCGCTATTTCGACGGCGATGACGCGGACGAAGCCGAGATCCGGCGTCTGACCCAGGCCATCTATGACCGGGTTGAATGGGACTGGGCGGTCGTGCGGCCGAACCGGATCACCATGGGCTGGCATCCCGAGACCGGCTTCATCGCGGCCGACTGGAACGTCTACAACGAGGGCATGCTGGTCCTGCTTCTGGCCATCGGCAGCCGGACCCATCCGGTTTCGCCGGCGGTCTGGGACGAATGGTGCTCGGTCTATGACCGCAGCTGGACCGAGGACTACGGCCCCGCCCACCTGCATTTCGGCCCCCTGTTCGGGCATCAGTACAGCCATATGTTCATCGACTATCGCGGCATCCGCGATGCCTGGCTAAGGGCGAAGTCCGCCGAGATCGGGCCGTTCGACTATTTCGAGAACAGTCGCCGGGCCGTGCAGGGGCAGAGGCGCTATGCATGGGACAATCCGGGCGGCTGGGACGGCTATTCGGCCGACGTCTGGGGCCTGACCGCCTGCGACGGCCCGGGCGACTTCCGTCAGGTGATCGATGCCCGCGAGCGCGAGTTCTTCAGCTATTCCGCGCGTGGCCCGGGTGACCGCGACGACGGCACGATTGCGCCGACCGCGGCCATGGCCAGCTATCCGTTCGCCCCGGTCGAGGTAACCGCCTGTCTGAAGGCGATGAAGGCCCGGTACGGGGCGGCCATCTATGGGCAGTGGGGCTTCCTTGATGCCTTCAATCCGACCCTGATGGAGCGGGAAGGGCCACTGCTGCATGGGCGGATCGTTCCGGGTACGGGCTGGGTGGCCGACGACTATCTGGGCATCGATCAGGGTCCGATCGTGGTGATGATCGAGAACGCCCGCTCCGACCTGGTGTGGCGCCATATGCGCGGCGAACCCAACCTGACCCGTGGCCTGCGTCTGGCGGGCTTCTCCGGCGGCTGGCTGGACGCGTGATCCACCGACGGGCCGCTCTGGGGCTGATGGCCGGGGCGGGCGCGGCGCTGGGCGGTTGCGGACGGCAGGACGGGATCACCCGGCTGACCTTCTGGGCCATGGGCAATGAGGGGACGCATGTCCCGGCGTTGATGCCTGACTTCGAGGCGGCCAATCCGGGTGTCCGGGTCGAGGTCCAGCCGCAGCCGTGGAGCGCGGCCCACCAGAAGCTGCTGACCGCCTATGCCGGGGCCTCCCTCCCGGACGTCAGCCAGGTCGGCAACACCTGGGTGGCCGAGCTGGCGGCGATAGGGGCCCTGTCCCCGACCCCCGACGTCGCTGCGGACCTGTTGCAGGACCAGTTTCCCGCCGTTCTGGAGACCAACCGGATTCAGGGGCGGGCCGTCGCCACACCCTGGTATGTCGACACGCGGCTGCTGTTCTGTCGCACCGATCGGCTGGCGCAGGCGGGCTATGGCTCGGTGCCGACCGACTGGGCCGAATGGAAAAAGGCGATGCACGCAGTCCGGCGGGTGGGCGGCGAGGGGACCTATGCGATCCTGCTGCCGGTGAACGAGTTCGAGCAGCTGCTGACGTTTGGTCTACAGGGCGATCAACCATTGCTCAGAGATCGCGATACGCGCGGCAATTTCGCCAGTGACAGCTTTCTGGCGGCCCTGTCCTTCTACCGCAGCCTGTTTGACGAGGGGCTGGCGCCGGTTGCGTCTGCGAGCCAGATTTCCAATGTCTGGACCGAGTTCGCCCGGGGCTGGTTCAGCTTCTATTTCTCGGGGCCCTGGACGATCGGCGACATGAAGGCCCGGCTGCCGGCGGCGGTCCAGCCGCACTGGATGACCGCGGGTGTGCCCGGTCCCACCGGCCCCGGAGCCTCAGCCCCCGGGGGATCATCCCTGGCTGTGTTCCGCGCGTCGCCGCATCAGGAGGCCGCGTGGAAACTGGTCCGGTACCTGTCCGATCCGGCGGTGCAGGCCCGTTTCAACGGCCTGACCGGAAGCCTGCCGGCCCGCCCGTCGGCCTGGTCCGCGCCCGCCGTGGTCTCCGATCCCTATATCGCGCCGTTCCGAGCCCAGCTGGCCCGCGCCCGTGCCGTGCCCAAGGTTCCGGAGTGGGAGCGGATCGTCACCGAGATGCAGATCGTCGCCGAACGGATGGTGCGGGGCCAGTTCACGGTTCGGGAAGCCGGGGCCGAGATCAACCGCCGTGCCGACCGTCTGCTGGAGAAGCGGCGCTGGATGCTGGACCAGGGGCGGGCGGCATGATCGCGGCGCGGGAGCGGGCGGCGTGGGGATTCGTCGCCCCGGCCCTGATCGCCATCGCCGTGTTCTTCGTGGTGCCGGTCGTGGGGTCGCTGCTGCTCAGCGTCACCGATTTCGACATCTATGCCCTGGCCGATCTCGGCAACCTGCGCTTCGTCGGGCTGCAGAACTATGAGCGGCTGCTGACCAATCCCCTGTTCTGGCAGGCGATGAAGAATACGGTCTGGTTCAGCGTTCTGGGGGTGCCCCTGACCATCGCCGCGTCGCTGGGGGCGGCGGTGATCCTGAACGCGCGGACGGTGAAGTGGCGGCCGATCTGGCGGGTGATCTTCTTTGCGCCCTTCGTCACCACCCTCGTGGCCACGGCGGTGCTGTGGAACTACCTGCTGCACACCCGCTATGGCGTCATCAACTGGGTGATCACCAGTCTGGGCCTGCCCGCCGTCGACTGGCTGGGCGACCCCGCGACCTCGATCCCGGCCATCCTGATGTTCGTGGTCTGGAAGACCTTCGGCTACAACATGCTGATCTTTCTGGCCGTGCTCCAGACCGTTCCGGATGACCTCTATGAGGCTGCGCGGATCGACGGCGCCGGGCCGTGGAGCCGGTTCCGCCACGTGACCGTGCCCGCCATTGCGCCGACCCTGCTGCTGGTGTCGATCATCTCGGTGGCGGCCTTTTTCCAGCTGTTCGCCGAGCCCTATGTGATGACCCAGGGCGGACCGGCCCAGTCGACGGTGACGGTCCTGTATTTCATGTACGAAGAGGGCTTCAAATGGTGGAACCTGGGCTCCGCCAGCGCCGTCGCCTTCATCCTGTTCCTTTGCATCTTCGCCGTGACGATGGTGCAGCTTGCGGTGTCGCGGCGGCTGGGCGGAGAGCACACATGAAGCTCCGCGGCGTCCTCCTGAACCTCGGCGTCGGGGCGATCGCCCTGATCGTGCTGTTCCCGCTGCTGTGGATGCTGTCGGTCAGTTTCATGGCGACCGGCGAGGCCGCGACGTTTCCGCCGCCTTTGCTGCCCGCACAGCCGACCCTGGAGCACTACCGCGACCTGTTCGTGAACCAGGGCATGGGCCGCTACATGCTCAACAGTTTCGCCCTGGCCACGCTGGCGACCGTGCTGGCGCTGGGGTTCACGGTCCCGGCCGGCTATGCCTTCGCCAAGCTGCGCTTCCATGGCCGGGACCGGCTGTTCCAGGCCCTGATCGGGGCCCTGGTCATTCCGGCCCAGATCGGCACCCTGCCACTATTCCTGATGCTGAAGTCGGTCGGACTGGTGAACACCTATGCCGGGGCGCTGGTCCCATGGCTGGCCTCGATCTTCGGCCTGTTTCTGGTGCGCCAGTACGCCCTGTCGATCCCCGACGAGATGCTGGAGGCGGCGCGGGTCGACGGGGCCAGTGAGGGGCAGATCTTTCGTCGCATCGTCCTGCCGACCCTGTCGCCCATTCTTGTGACGCTGGGGCTGTTCGTGTTCCTGGGCAGCTGGAACGACTTTCTGTGGCCGCTGATCATCCTGACCGACCAGTCGAACTATACGCTGCCCGTGGCGCTGGCGGCGCTGTCGCGCGAGCATGTGCAGGACATCGAGCTGATGATGGCGGGGGCGGTGATCACCGTGGCCCCGGTTCTGGTGCTGTTCCTGGCCCTGCAACGGTTCTACATCCGGGGCATGCTGGCCGGGAGTGTCAAAGGTTGAACATGCGTCTGTTGCTGGGCTTTCTGGCCATCCTCGCCATCGCGGCCCCGGCGAACGCCCAGTCGTCCCGGACGCTGGATGCGTTCGAGGACCTTTCGGCGTGGAGCGCCGATGCCTCGACCGATGTCTCCTCGACCCTGTCCGCTGTGCCGGGCGTTCGCGGCAAGGCGCTGCGGCTGGATTACGATTTCAACGGCCGCTCGGGCTATGCCTTTGCCGCGCGTCCGCTCTCGTTCGAGGCCCCCGGGAACTACGAGATCACCTTCCGGGTCCGGGGCGAGGGGCCGGCCAACACCCTTGAGGTCAAGTTCACGGACGCCAGCGGAGAAAACGTCCACTGGAACCAGACCCGGCAGTACTCCGCGCCCGATGGCTGGACCCTGTTCACGATCAAGCGGCGCCAGATCGTCTGGGCGTGGGGTCCGAATCCGGATCGGGTGTTCCGGCGGGCCGAGCGGGTCGAGTTCGTGATCACGGCCGGGGAGGGGGGCCGGGGTTTCATCGAGATCGACGACCTGATGCTTCGGGCCTTGTCACCGGAGCCGCCGGTGCCCCCACGGCCGCTCGCGGAGGCCACGACTGAGGATGGAACCGCAACCGCGTCGCAGGCCGTGGATGACGATCCGTCGACCGCATGGCGCACGACGGAGGCCGGGGCCCAGTCCCTGACGCTGGACCTTGGCTATGAACGCGAGTTTGGCGGCCTGACCCTGCGCTGGGTCGAGGGGCGAGCGGCGTCGGGTTACCGCCTCATGGCGTCAGGGGACCGGCGGCAATGGCGCGAGATCGCCCGGGTGGAGGACGGCGACGGCGGAACCGACTGGCTGATGACGACCGAGGCCTCGGCCCGCTGGCTGCGTCTGGACCTGATCGCGCCGCAGACGGCGCTCGATGTCGGGGGGCAGATGGGGGCCGGATTCGGCGGTGGACAGGCCGCCACCGCCCACTATGGCCTTGCGGACCTGCGGATCGAGCCCCTGACCTTCGGCGAGCACGAGACGGCCTTCCTGACCGCCGTGGCGGGCCAGAGCCGCCGGGGCCTGTATCCCCGGGGCTTCCGGGGCGAACAGCCCTACTGGACCCTGGTCGGGGTCGACGGCGGCGGTGAAAGCGGGCTGATTTCTGAAGACGGGGCCATCGAACTGAAGCGCGGTGGACCGTCGATCGAGCCCTTCGTCCTGGATCACGGCCGGCTGGTGACCTGGGCCGATGCGCGTATCGAACAGGCGCTGGTCGCGGACGACCTGCCGATCCCGACGGTAACCTGGACCCATGACGACTGGACGCTGAAGGTCACGGCCATGGCCGAGGGCGTTCCGGACGCGGCGGCCCTCTATGGTCGCTACGACCTGACCAACACCGCGCTGCAGGCGCGCACCCTGACGCTCGCGCTGGCGGCCCGACCGATGCAGGTCAATGGCCCGGTGCAGTTCCTGGCCGTGCCGGGCGGGGCCAGTGCCATCGAGCAGATCCAGTGGACCGGGGCCGAGCTGGTGTTGAACGACGCCCTGCGGATCCTGCCGCTGGTCGCGCCCGATGAGGTCCGGCTGGCGACCTTCGCCGCCGGTGCCGACCCGCAGAGTCTGCTGGCACGCGGCCCCGATCCGCGACGGGAC
This sequence comes from Caulobacteraceae bacterium, assembly GCA_019748095.1. Lineage (GTDB taxonomy): Bacteria > Pseudomonadota > Alphaproteobacteria > Caulobacterales > Caulobacteraceae > Brevundimonas. The sequence goes on from JAIEQA010000018.1 coordinate 27,674, forward strand.
GCTGAGGTGGAGTCGGACCGTACCGGGCTGATGAGCGGCGCGCTGCTCTATACGGTGACGCTGCAGCCGGGCGAGACCCGCAGCCTCGGCTGGGTGGCGGCCCTGGCCGGTCTGCGTCCGGCCTTGCCGGCAACCGCGTCCATCACGGCGGCACTGGACACGGTTCAGGCCCGGATCACCGACGGCTGGCGCGAGAAGCTGGACCGGTTTGACCTGATCACCCCGCCGCAAGGCCAGCGGATCGAGGACGCCATGAAGACGGGTCTGGCCCATATGCTGATGTCGCGTCAGGGGCCAGTGCTGCAGCCGGGCACGCGCAGCTACAACCGGTCCTGGATCCGCGACGGGGCCATGATGGCCGAGGGGTTGAACCGGCTGGGCCATGCCGATCTCAGCCAAGACTATCTGCGTTGGTATGCGCCGTATGTGTTCGACAATGGCAAGGTGCCCTGCTGCGTCGATGCCCGGGGGGCCGACCCGGTGCCCGAGAACGACAGCCATGGCGAGTTCATCTTCCTGGCCGCCGAGACGTACCGCTACACGGGCGACCTGACCCAGCTGCGAGCGGTCTGGCCCCAGGTGCAGGGGGCGATCGCCTATATGGACGGCTTGCGGGCCTCGACCCGGACCGAGGCCAACCGGACGCCCGGGACCCGCCATTTCCACGGGCTGTTGCCGCCGTCGATCAGCCACGAGGGCTATTCGGACCGGCCGGCCTGGTCCTACTGGGACAATTTCTGGGGCCTGCTGGGCTATCGGGACGCTATCGAGATTGCCAATGCCCTCGGCGAGACAGCCGCAGCGGCGCGGTTCGAGGCCGCCCGGGCGGAGTTCCTGATGGATGTGACCGTCTCGATTGCCGGGACGGCCATGTATCACCGCATCGACTGGATCGCCGGGGCGGCGGATCGGGGGGATTTCGACGCCACCTCGACCACCATCGGTCTGTCCCCGGGCGGGCTTCAGGCCGACCTGCCGCAGGGGCTGATGATCCGGACGTTCGAGAAATACTGGGAGAATTTCACCGCCCGGCAGGCCAACCGCACCGCATGGCGGGACTATACGCCCTATGAGCTGCGCAACGTGGGGGCCTTCGTCCGGCTGGGCCAGAGGGACCGCGCCATGGCGGCGCTGGATTACTTCTTCGCCGACCGCCGGCCGCAGGCGTGGAACGGCTGGGCCGAGGTGGTGGGGCGCGACCTGCGCGAGCCGCGTTTCATCGGCGACATGCCCCATGCCTGGATCAGTTCGGACTATGTCCGCTCGGCCCTGGACCTGTTTGTGTACGAGCGGGACACGGATCATGCGCTGGTGCTGGCCGCCGGCTTACCCATGGACTGGATCGACAGTCCGACCGGCGTCGGTGTCCGTGAGGTCCGCACCCCCTATGGTCCCCTGACCTACGCTCTTCGGCGGCGGGCCGGTGTGACGGTGCTGACCCTGTCGCCGGGCGTGACGCCGCCCGGTGGCTTTGTCCTGCCCTGGCCCGAGGGGGAGGCCCTGCCGGCCCGGGTGCGGATCGACGGGCGCGGCGCGGAGTGGACGGAGCGCGAACTGCTCATTCCGGCGGGGGCGCGGCGGGTCGAGCTGCGCTGACGCTTTTCCGGATGTCGGAGAGGCGGTAGAGCACGACCATGACCCAGACCCTTCGTCGCCTCCTCGACCTGCCCGGTGTCGCCGATCTTGAGGCCAAGGCGCTGATGAAGCCCGGCTATGCCGATCCCGCGCGCCGCGACGAATTTCCCGAAGTGGATGCGGTGCTGGTCGAGGTCTTCGGTCTGACTGCAGAACAGGCGGAGGACGTGATCCGACCCCATGACTGGGACGGGATCGAGCGGTTGTCGCCGGCGGAGCAGACCGAGGTGTTCGAGGCCGGGGGCTGGGACGTGCGCGATGCGAAACGCAAGCCGCTGCGGATGCTGGCGGTGATGGCCGAGCCGCTGGCGCTGGCCATGCGAGGGGTGGCAGGGGCTCTGCCCGAGGCCCCGTTCGTGCCGGAACCGGCCGAGGAAAAGAGCGACTGGGGCTCCGGACTGGCGGCCGAGGCGGCACGGTTCAGGAAGCGGTAGGGGAAATCCTTCTTCCCTTGCGGGAGAAGGTGGCCGAGCGAAGCGAGGTCGAATGAGGGGTGACGCCCGGCGAGTCCGATGAGCGCTTTTCTGAAATCAAGCCTTCAGCAGCGGGAGTCACCCCTCACCGGATCGCGCCAGGACGACGGCTACGCCGCCGTCCGCGATCTCCCTCTCCCGCAGGGGAGAGGGGTTATTGCCGTAAGAACGCCGTCCCAGCCTCATCGAATAGATGCGCCCGGTCAGGGTCGACATGCAGGGTCAGGCGCTCGCCGATGGCCGGGTGCACATCACCGGGGAGCTGCACCGTCAGGGTCTCGGTCGTGGACGGGTGGGTGACATAGGCATAGGTGGCGTGGCCGAGGGTCTCGACGAAGGCGACGGGGGCCGAGATCCCGTCGCCCGGACCGGAGAGGGTCCAGTGCTCGGGCCGGACGCCCAGCTGCACCGGCTGGCCCGACCGGGCGGACCCGGTATCGACCGCGATCCGGATCGTCTCGCCAGCCGACGTCCGGACCACCGCGCCAGTCGCCGCGGCCTCGACCATCACGGCGGGTATCAGGTTCATCTTCGGGCTGCCGATGAAGGCGGCGACGAAGCGGGTGCGGGGGTGTTCGTACAACTCCATCGGGGTGCCGACCTGTTCGACTACCCCGCCGTTCAGGACCACGATCCGGTCGGCCAGGGTCATGGCCTCGACCTGGTCGTGGGTGACATAGATCATGGTGGTCTTCAGCCGCGCGTGCAGGCTGGCGAACTCGTAGCGCATGCGCACGCGCAGGGCGGCGTCGAGATTGGACAGGGGCTCGTCGAACAGGAAGACCTCGGGCTCGCGCACGATGGCGCGGCCGATGGCGACGCGCTGGCGCTGTCCGCCGGACAGGGCCTTGGGCTTGCGGTCCAGCAGGTCGGTGATGTTCAGGGTTTCCGCGGCGGCGCTGACACGCCGGTCGATCTCGGCCCTGTCGGTTTTCGCCAGGGTCAGGCCAAAGGCCATGTTCTGGCGCACGCTCATATGGGGGTAGAGGGCGTAGGACTGGAACACCATGGCGATGCCCCGGTCCGACGGCGACAGGGCATTGACGGTCTGGCCGCCGATGGCGACCTCGCCGGTGTCCGCGTCTTCCAGCCCGGCGATGACGCGCAGCAGAGTGGACTTTCCGCACCCGGAGGGGCCCACGAAGACCACGAACTCACCGTCGGCGATGTCGAGGTCGACGCCCTTGAGCACCTCGGTCGCGCCGAACGCTTTGCGAATGCCGCGAAGGGCGACGTCGGCCATACTGTTTTCCGTCCCGGCGATCGTGTTTTGTTGGGACTGTAAGCGGTTACAGGTGGAGCGCAAACACTCCTTCTCCCGCAGGGGGAGAAGGGGTTCGGTTTACCCGTTCGGCTTCTTCTTGCCCTTGAAGGGTTTGCCGGTGCCCTTGGGCTTGCCGGTCCAGGCTTTTTCGCCGGTGGGGGCCGCGTCGGCGCGTGGGGCCCAGGGCTTTTTGGCCCCTTGGGGTTTGGCGACCCAGGGCTTCTTGCCCTCCGGGACCGGACCATCGGCCGTACGCTTGACCCACGGCTTCTTCGCCGGAGCCGCCCCGGTCTCGACCTTGCCGGCCCAGGGCGTGCGCTCGGGCGGCGCGTCGCGCTTGACCCAGGGCTTCTTCTCACCGGCCGGCCGGTCGTCACGCGGCTTCCACGCGGGTTTGTCGCCGTCCTCACGGGGTTTCCATGCCGGTTTGTCGCCGTCTTCACGCGGCTTCCATGCCGGCTTGTCGACGCGGGCAGGGCGGGCCCCCTCGGTCTTGTTGGCCCACGGCTTGCGCTCGGGACGTTCACGCGAACTGTCAGCCGCACCGACCGGGGTCTTGTCCCAGCGGCTCGGCGGCTTCTCTTTCGGACCGGGAGCGACCGCGTCCGAAACCGTGACGCCGTCCTCGGTCGAGGCGGCGACGGCGGCGCGGAATTTGGCCTCGGCCTCCCTGGTGATTTCGAACTTGGTCTCCCGATCGAAGATCTTGATCGAGCCGATGTCGCGCTTGGTCACATGGCCGAGCCGGCAAATGGTCGGCAGCAGCCATTTCGGGTCGGCGTTCTTGTCCCGCCCGATGTTGACCCGGAACCAGACCATGTCGCCGCCGCGGGCGAAGTCCTGGAACGGCGCGTCTGGCTGGCCCCGGTCATTCACCCCGGACTGTTGCTGACGCTTCATCCGGTCATCGTCGTAGACGTCCTCCGGGGCCGGCAGCTTCTGGCGATACAGGCGGATCAGGGAGGCGGCGACCTGTTCGGGCGTGGTCCGCTCCAGCAGCAGGCGACCCAACTCCAGCGCCTCCTCGTCCTCGACCGGAGCGGTCAGGGCGGGATCGGCGAGCAGGCGTTCGCGGTCCTTCTCGAGGATCATCTCGGCACTGGGCGGTCCGGACCATTCGGCGACGATGGCGGCCGACTGCAGCATCAGCTCGACCTTGCGGCGGCGGGTGTAGCTGACCAGCAGGACGGAGACGCCCTTCTTGCCGGCGCGCCCGGTGCGGCCCGAACGGTGCAGCAGGCCGGCCTTGTTGACCGGGATCTCGGCATGGATGACCAGGCCCAGGTCGGGCAGATCCAGACCGCGGGCCGCAACGTCTGTAGCGACGCAAACGCGGGCGTGACCGTCGCGCAGGGCCTGCAGGGCCTCGGACCGGGCACCCTGGGTCAGTTCTCCGGACAGGCCGACGACCGAGAAGCCGCGTTCGCGCAGGGAGGCGGTCAGATGTTTCACCCGCTCACGGGTGTTGGCGAACACCAGGGCACCGGGGGCCTCGAAGTATCGCAGCACATTGACCACCGCGAGTTCAATCTCGTTGGGAGCGACGCGGATGGCCTTGTACTCGATGTCGGCGTGGGACTTGTTGCCGGCGACGGTGTCGATGCGGACAGCGTCCCGCTGATAGGTCTTGGCCAGCTGGACAATGTCGCGGGCCAGGGTGGCCGAGAACATCAGGGTCCGGCGCGTGGCGGGGGCAGCGTCGAGGATGAAGGTCAGGTCTTCCTGGAAGCCCATGTCCAGCATTTCGTCGGCCTCATCCAGCACGACGGCGCGGGCCTCGGACAGGTCCAGCGCCCCGCGTTCCAGATGGTCGCGCAGGCGGCCGGGCGTGCCGACGACAATATGGGCCCCACGCTCCAGCGCCCGGCGCTCGACCTTGGGATCCATGCCGCCGACGCAGGACACGATCCGCGCGCCAGTCTGGGCGTAGAGCCAGGTCAGTTCGCTGGCGACCTGCTGGGCCAGTTCGCGCGTCGGGGCGATGACGAGGGCGAGGGGCGCGCCGAAGTCGGTGAATTTCTCGGCCTCGCCCAGCAGGGTGGGGGCCAGGGCCAGACCGAAGGCGACCGTCTTGCCTGACCCGGTCTGGGCCGAGACCAGCAGGTCCCGCCCGGTACCGTCCTCAGCCAGGGCGGCTTCAAGCACTGCGGCCTGGACAGGGGTGGGTTCGGCATAGCCGCGTTCGGACAGGGCGCGGTCGAGCGCGGGATGACTGGCAGGGAAGGGCATGGCGGTTCCGTAGGGCGCCGGGCCCGGATTGGCGAGCGGCGCGGGTCGTTCTGGCAAGCCGCGCGAGATTTCGCGGGGCAGGGCCTATGACCCGCGATCAAGGCCGAATGAGGGTCATGCGGCAAGATCGTGTCGAAATCTGACCTCTGTTCTGTCAGGCCGTGACAAGCTGAGCCGCCCCGGGCAGTGTCCGGCCTCCTTCGGGGGGCAAGAATCCAATGCGCAACGTCCTGTTTTTCACCGCTCTTTCCCTGTCTCTGGCGGTGGGACCGCTCATCCCTCCGACGCCGGCGGTCGCACAGGAGCGGCTACGTCCGGGCGCGATGGTGGACGGTGCGCTGTCGCGCGGCGACGACCAGCTGGATTCGGGCGAGTTCAGCGATGTGTATGAGGTCGAGGGTCGCGCAGGCGAGGCACTGTCGGTGACGATGCGCTCCGACGATTTCGACGCCTATCTGATGGTCACCGGGCCCGGTGACTTCCAGGAAGACAATGATGATTCCGGTGACGACGGCACCAATGCGGGGCTGGACCTTCGGCTGCCGGCCAGTGGCGTCTACCGGATCACGGCGACCAGCTATGAACCCGGGGAGCGCGGTCGGTACAGCCTCGCTCTGGGGACAGCGGCACGCGGCGGCCCCCAGGGTCAGGGCAGCGGGCGCGGCGAGGCCAGTGCAGGCGGCGGCAGGCTGGAGCCGGGTCGGGCGGCGTCGGGGGCCCTGGCGGCCGGTGACCGTCGGCTTCAGGCCGGCGAGTTCGTCGACGGCTGGCAGCTGCCAGTCCGCCGAGGCCAGACCTATACGGTCAGTCTCGATGCCGCCGATTTCGACGCCTATCTGATGGTGCGGGGCCCGGGTGGCCTGAGCGAGGACAATGACGATGATCCCGGCCAGAGGGGGACGCGAAACAGCCGCCTGACCTTCACCGCAGCGGCCGACGGCGTGGCCGAGATTTCGGCGACCAGTTTCGGATCGAACGAGACCGGGCGCTACCAGATCCTGGCGGAGCCGGCCGGTGCGGCGCGTGCTTCCGGAAACGCGCGGCGGCCCGACGCCGGGGCCCAGGCCACCGTACGGGTGGTCGAGGGTATGATTGTACCCGGAGAGGCTGTCAGCGGCACGCTGGGCAACGGGGACCGTCGCCTCGACAGCGGGGAGTTCACCGACAGCTATACCCTGCGCGGGCGGCGTGGACAGCAGCTGGACCTGCGCCTGACCTCGTCCGACTTCGACCCCTACCTGGCCATCAGCGGTCCGGGCGGTCTGTCGGAGTTCAATGATGACGATCCCGAAGGGAGCAGCGGTTTGAACAGCCGGCTGTTCGTGACCCTGCCAGCCGACGGCGACTACCGGATCACGGCCACCAGCTATGCGGCGGGTGAGGCCGGATCCTATCGGCTGGCCGTCAACCCGGCGGACGGCAGGTCGGCTGAAGGCCGGCCCCGGCAGGACTCCTATGTCGACGACCGTGGTTCGCGCGAGGACGTGCGCGGCGGTGTCATCCGGATCGGGGATACCGTGGGCGGTACCCTCCAGTCCGGTGACGAGACGCTGGAATCGGGTGAGTTCGTCGACAACTTCACCTTCCGGGGTCAGCGCGGCCAGAGGATCGCGGCAGAGCTGACCTCTTCTGCTTTCGACGCCTACATTATCCTGACCACCCCGTCGGGCGAACAGCTGGACAATGACGACGGGGAAGACGGCACCAATAGCCGCCTGGACACGGTCCTGGCCGAGGACGGTGAATACCAGGTCATGGTGACCTCGTTCGCGGCGGGCGAGACCGGGTCCTATCGCTTCAGTGTGGCCCCCAGCCAGGGGTCGCCGCGACAGGTGGCCGTCCAGGGCGGGGCCCGGGTCTTTGCCATCATGGTCGGCGTCTCGGAGTACGGCGGTGTCGCCAGCGATCTGCCCTATACGGATGAAGACGCCGAGAAGCTGGCCGAAACCCTGCAGCGGGGCGGGGTGCTGAACGCCTCCAGCGTGGTGATGACCAATGCGGAGGCGACGGTGGCGGGTGTGCGTCGGGCCTTCCAGTCGGTGGCGTCGCAGGCCGGGCCGGACGACATGTTCCTGTTCTTCTTCTCGGGGCACGGGAGCCAGACGGACGGGGTCACCAGTGCGCTGGAACCCGACGGGCGCACCGAGTCCATCGTGCTGCGGGACGGCGAGATCACCGATCAGGAGATGGGCCGGCTGTTCGCAGGGCTCGACACACGGCTGTCGCTGCTGGTGCTGGACAGCTGCTTTTCGGGCGGCTTCGCCCGCAATGTCGTGGATCGCCCGGGTGTTATGGGGCTGTTCAGTTCCGAAGAGGACCTGACCAGCGCGGTGGCGGACAAGTTCGAGGCGGGCGGCTATCTGTCCCACTTCCTGCGTGCGGGTCTGGCCGGTGCCGGGGATGGCGACGGGGATGGCATGGTCACGGCCGGTGAGCTGGCCACCTACCTGCGCCGTCAATTCGTCGCCGAGGTCGAGGGGGTGGAGGCCGAGACCCTGGAGGGTCAACGCAACTACCAGAACCTGGTGATCGACCGGGGCGGGGTGCAGATCGACGATGTCGTCCTGCGACTGGCGTCCACCGGGTCATCCGCCGGCGGCCTCTAGCAGTTGCGGCTCAGGTCCCGGAGGCACCCGCATACAGACGGGCCACACGCGGTGCGACCGAGGTCAGCAGCTCATAGCTGATGGTTCCTGCGGCGGCGGCAGCGTCGTCCAGAAGCCGGTTTGGACCGAACAGTTCAACCCGGTCGCCCGGGGCGACCTCCAGCCCGGTCACATCGACCGCGATGACGTCCATCGAGACGCGGCCAAGCAGCGGGCGCATGACCCCGGCGACCTGGACCTGACCCGTCCCGGCGAGGCTGCGCAGGACGCCATCCGCATAGCCGGCCCCGCAGGTGGCGATCCGGCGCGGCCCGTCGGCCACAAACCCGCGCGAATAGCCGACGCTTTCCCCGGCCTCGACCGCCCGGACCTGCAGGACCTCTGCGGTCAGGGTAGCGACGGGCTGAAGCCGGCTATCGGGGCGACCCTCCGGACCGCCACCGTAAAGGCAGATCCCGGGGCGCACCGCGTCGAACCCGAAGTCGGCCCCCAGGAAGCAGCCGCCGGAGTTGGCGAAGGACTTCAGCACGTCCGGATACCGCCCGGCGACAGCCGCAAAAGTATCGCGCTGTCTGCGGTTCATGGGCTCGGCCGGATCGTCGGAGCAGGCGAGGTGGCTCATCACCAGCGCGAGGCCGGCGAAGGCTGCGGGTGCGTCTTCGGGCCTGAAACCGAGGCGGTTCATGCCGGTGTCGATCTGGAGGCCGCACGGCCCACCGCCGGCCTCCTGCCAGGCCGTCAACTGGGCACCGTGGTTGAGGACGGGCCGCAAGCCTGCTGCCTTGAGCGTCGAAGCCGCAGGGCCGACACAGCCATCCAGCACATAGATGACCGGCTCGACCCCCAGCGCGGCGCGCAGGGCAACACCCTCGGCGAGGCGGGCGACGAAGAAGGTCCTTGCCCCCTCGGCCATCAGTCGGGTCGCCACAGTTACCGCCCCCAGTCCATAGGCGTTCGCTTTCACGACGGGGTGGGCCGGAACGCCCGCGACGGCCTCCAGCGCATGGAAGTTGTGCGACAGGGCGTCCAGATCGACGGTCAGGGTAGCAGGGGCGGTCATGACCGCCTTATGCCGCAAGATCGTTGCGGAAAAAGGGGAAAAGCGCCCTATCCACTGCAACTGCAGTGTCCTTGACTTGCGGCGGCGGGTGACCGACCTGTGCCGCTCGTTTTCAAGGTCTGCCTCCCCCATGTCCGTCAAGGTTCGTTTCGCGCCCTCACCCACCGGCAAGCTGCACGTCGGCAATGTCCGCACCGCCCTGGTCAACTGGATGTTTGCCAAGGGGCAGGGGGGCAGTTTCGTGCTGCGCATCGACGACACCGATCTGGCCCGTTCCACCCCGGAGTTCGAGCAGGGGATCGAGGATGACCTGACCTGGCTTGGGCTGGTGTGGGACGAACGCTACAACCAGTCGAAGCGGTTCGACCGCTATCATGATGCGGCGGAACGGCTGAAGGCTGCCGGCCGCCTGTATCCCGCCTGGGACACGTCCGAGGAGCTGGATCGCCGCCGCAAGGTTCAGTTGTCACGCGGTCTGCCTCCCATCTACGACCGCGCCGCCCTGGCCCTGACCGACGCCGAAAAGGCCGCCTTCGAGGTCGAGGGGCGCAAGCCGCACTGGCGCTTCAAACTGGACGGCCGTCGGGTCGCCTGGGAAGACCTGTCGCGCGGCCATGCGGAGGTGGACACCGCCTCTATGTCCGACCCGGTCCTGATCCGCGAGGACGGGCTCTATCTCTACACCCTGCCGTCGGTCGTCGACGACATCGACATGGGTATCACCCATGTCATCCGGGGTGAGGACCATACGACCAATACCGGGGCCCAGATCGAGATTTTCGAGGCCCTGATCGCCGCCGGTCTCGGCACGACGGTGCCCAACTTCGCCCACATGCCGCTGCTGGTCGGGGCGGACGGGGCGGCCTTGTCCAAGCGACTGGGGTCCCTGTCGGTCGCCGACATGCGGGATCAGGGCTATGAGCCCATCGCCATCACCAGCCATCTGGGCCGGATCGGCACATCGGATCCGCTGGAGGTCGCCGACAGCCTGCTGGCGCTGGGCCAGGGGTTCAGCTTCGACAAGATGGGCCGGTCGCCGGCGCGCTACGACACCGAGGATCTGGACCGGCTCAACGCACAGGCGCTGCACGCCATGCCCTATGGCGTGGCGCAGCCGCGACTGGCGGCTCTCGACTGTGACCTGGGCGAAGCCTTCTGGGACGCCGTGCGGGCGAACCTGAAGACGTTCGCCGATGTGGTCGAGCTGGCGCGGATGGTGCGGGGGCCGGTCACGCCGGTGATCGAGGATCCGGCATTTGCGGCGGCGGCTCTGGCCGTTTTGCCAGAGGTCATCGACGCCGGGGCCTGGTCGGCCTGGACCGGCGCGGTCAAGGACAGCACGGGGGCCAAGGGCAAGGCCCTGTTCATGCCGCTGCGCCACATACTGACCGGCCAACCGCATGGGCCGGACATGGCGACGATCGTGCCGTTGATCGGCCGGGAGCGGATCGTGAAGCGACTGCGCGGCGAGATCGCCTGAGGTGATTGCGGGCGGCTTGCACCGCCCGCATCAGTTTCGGTCAGCCGTTGCAGACGGCCAGTTCTTCGGCGGTCAGGGCGACGCCCTTCCACGAAAACTCGCTCACGGCACCGAGACGGGCCACCACACGCCTGCAGGCACGAGGCGCGGGTTGGCTGTTGCCGCCCGAGGCGGTGCAGGTCGCGCCCTCGCAGCGCCAGTTGGCCCCGTCGATGATGGTCGGACGCGCCGGAGCGCGCGCGGCGTCGGCCAGCACGGCGCGGGTAGCGGCCGGGGCCTGGGCCACGGCAGGGACCGAGGCGAGTGCAGCACAGAGGGTCAGGACGGGGATCAGGGCGCGCATGCGGAAACTCCGGTTCAGGGCAGGGCCAACACTGGCCCGAAGGAACCCGGCTTCCATAGTGCGTTGTTTTTAGAAACTGTCAATCCTGATCGGCCACGGCAGCGGCTGATCAACGGAGCTGACCAACGATCACTTATCGCTGATCATATTTCAAGCCGTCTGTCGTGACATCCGGTCGCAGCGCCTCGATCGCCGCCTCCACCGTGTCGCACACGACCCATGCCGTGAGGAAGGACGGCGGCGTGAAGCCGGTCTCGACGCTGTGATGCATGAGGGCGAAGAAGGTGTCCCAGAACCCGTCAATGTTGAGGAAGATGACCGGCTTGCCGTGCAGGTCCAGTCGCTTCCAGGACAGCAGTTCAACGACCTCCTCCAGGGTTCCGATACCGCCCGGAGCCACCACGAAGGCGTCCGACTGATCGTACATGATCTGCTTGCGCTCATGCATGGAGGTGACGACGAGGGTCTCGACCTCGTCGAACAGCCGCTCCCGGCTTCTCAGAAAGGCTGGCATGACGCCGAGAACCCGACCGCCGGCCGCGTGGGCTGCGCGGGCGGCTGCGCCCATCAATCCCACCCCGCCACCACCGTAGACGAGCCGCCATCCGGCCCTGGCTGCCTCGGTGCCGAAGGCCGCCGCAGCGGCGGTGTAGACCGGATCCGCTGCCTCCGAGGAACCGCAGAACAGGCAGACGGACGGACCGTCGAAGGGAGCAATCGGGTCGGGCGACGCAGCCATGAATCCTCGGGCAACAGGGAGGGGGGGAGACAGCCCGGGCGGCCCGGGCTATCTGGGCCACCAGTCCTATAGCGCCGAAAGCCAGGATGAAACGACCGATCGCCCCCTTCCTGATCGTCGCGGTTCTCGCTGCATCGACGGCGTGCCGCGAGCGGCCGGCTCCCGAGCCCCAGGCCATGCCGGAACCCGGCGGCTGGATCATGCCGCCGCAGATTGAGTCGGTGGCGGTGCAGGGGACGGATCTGAGTCTTGGCGGGCGTTCTGCGCCACTGGGCCGGGTTGCGGTCGGCGACCCCGGCGGCCAGGCCTATGCCGTCGCTGCGGACGGTGAGGGGCGGTTCGAGCTCCGTATTCCGCGACCGGCCCGGGACACGCTGTTCGTGGTCGAGGGTCGCGCGGGTCAGCAATCCTATCCCGCGCCCTATCGGCTGATGGTTGCCGCCGGTTCGTACGGGCCGATCGGACTGGTCTCGATCGGGGCCCCGACGCGCCGCCTGGATCCGGGCCCTTCCCTTGACGCGGTCGACACCGACGGACGGGCCACATTCCTCTCGGGACGGGCACCGGCCGGGAGCCAGGTCATCGTCCGTCCTGGTCCCGAAAGCGGCGTCACGGCGAACCGGGAGGGGCGCTGGACGGTCGCAGTCGCCGGCGAAACGGGTGTGATCGAGGTCGCGGGACAGGTCTATTCACCCCCGGCTGGACCTGCAGCCAGTGACGGGACACTCGAATCGATCGCGGGCGGATGGCGGATCAGCTGGCGGGCCCCTGACGGTGCGCGCCAGACCACCTGGTTCCCGGAACGCCGGACGATCGAACCGGGCTTCGCAGGCCCGACTGATCAACGATGACCGCGGCACTGCGGCGGGCCCCGCAGACTGTCCGATCGGCGCAGACCTCTGGACCGGGCGTGTTTCAGGACAGCCTGTGCTCGGGACACGCCCCGGAACATCTCCGTGCGCAACGCCGTACGAACTCTGTCGCCACCACCGCCCGATGTTCGGGGGGAGATGGCTCCGCGGGTAGGATTCGAACCTACGACCAGCCGATTAACAGTCGGCTGCTCTACCACTGAGCTACCGCGGAACAGAGGCTCGGGAGGCGGGCCTATAGCAGCGCCTCTCTTCATCGCGCAACGGGAAAAGTCGTGCATGTCCATTCAGTTCATCGATGATCCCGAGGATCCCCGTGTCTCGGCCTATCGGAACATCCGCGAGCGGGATCTGACAGGGCGTGAGGGACTGTTCGTCGCCGAGGGGGAGGTGGTGTTGCGGACGCTGCTCTCGGCCGCCTCGCTCTGTTCGCCGCTGTCGCTGCTGATCTCGGCGAATCGACTCCAGGCCCAGGCCGGGTTGATAGCCTCCGTGCCGGACGGCGTGCCGATCTATGCGGCGGCCCAGGCTGTGCTGGATCGCCTCGCGGGCTTTCCACTTCACCGCGGCCTGCTCGCACTGGGCCGCAAGCCTCTGGCCCGGTCGGTCGGGTCGATCCTGGCCGGGATGCCGGAGGACTGCGTTGTGCTCGCCTGCTCGGGTATCGGCAACCACGACAATATGGGCGGCCTGTTCCGCAATGCCGCAGCGTTCGGCGCGGCGGCCGTGCTGCGCGACGATCGCTGTTGTGATCCCTTCTACCGCAAGGCGATCCGGGTTTCCGTCGGCGCGGTCCTGAGGACCCGGAGTGCTGCGGCGGAGTCTCTTGAAGCGCTCGTCGCGGAACTCGAGGCGGCGCGGTTCGAGGTCATCGCCCTGTCTCCCGGCGCGCGGGAGCCTCTCGCCGGTCTGAAGGGCGGGGCGCGGCAGGCGGTTCTGGTGGGATCCGAAGGGCCCGGTCTGCCGCCGGATGTGCTCGGGCGTCTGAGGACGGTCGGGATCCCCATGGCCGGAGGCTTCGACTCGCTGAATGTCGCCGTGACCAGCGCGCTGGCGCTGCACCAGCTCTCTTCCGTGTCGGTTCGCTGACAGTGGCGTGAAATCAGCGCCTTAACCTTTTGTCCACCTTGATGAACGCCGCAATCTGTGTCGCTCTGTGTCGTCAGGAGGAGACTATGGGCAGCATACTGGGGTTCATGAGCCGCAATCTGCGGATTGCTATCGCCATTGCCGTCGTCGCGGCCGCTGTCGGTGGAGCCGGGGCAATCGGCTGGATTACCGCCCCCCTCTGACGGGGGCAGACGATCCGGCAGGATCGCGATGGAGGCCTGACCGGGAATCGAACCCGGGTGCAAGGATTTGCAGTCCTCTGCGTAACCACTCCGCCATCAGGCCATAGGGACATTCGAAGGTCCCCCGGATCGCGAGGGGCGTTCGCTATCAGATCGGATTGTCGGCTGCAACGCGCGGACCTATAAGCGCGTCAGTTTTCTCCTCGAGCGTTGTCAGGATAACCGCACCCAATGGATTTCGTCGCCGCGCGCAAGGTCATGGTCGATTCCCAGGTCCGGGTGAATGATGTCACTGATCGAGGGCTTCAGGCGGCCCTGATGACGGTGCCCCGGGAACGGTTCTGTGCGGCTGACCGGGCCTGGAGCGCCTATGGTGAGGTTGAGGTTCCCATCGCCGGGGACCGCCGGCTGATGCAGGCGCGAGAGGTCGCCAAACTGCTGCAGGCCCTTGATGCCCGGCCAGGTGAACGGGCGCTCGCCCTGGCCGCCCCCTATGCCGCCGCCGTCCTCGCGGAACTGGGGGTTGCGGTGACGGCCCAGGAGGCCGAAGCGGCCGTCCTTGACGTCGTCGGGGAGACTTTGGCGGATGTTGGTGTGGCCACCGTGGTTGCCCCTCTGCAGCAACCGGCGGGTCAGGACTGGGACATGATCGTTTCCGAAGGTGCGGTCGCCGTCCGGCCAACAGCCTGGCTGGAGGCTTTGAAGATCGGTGGCCGGATGGCCGTCGTCGAGCGGTCGGGCCCGAACGGTCGGGCGGTCCTGTATGTCAGAGGGCGCGAAGGTGTTTCGCGCCGTGAGTTGTTCGACGCCGCGCCCGCCCTGCTGGCTGAAATGACCCCGGCACCGGCGTTTGTCCTGTAGAGCTTTGCGGGAAGGCCGGCCGGCAGCCGGTCGCGTGAAGAAAACTTAACTGGCGTAGCAGGGGCGACATCCCTCACTACGCCCTACAGAAAGAGACCGGCGACGTTCGCGTCGCCCATCAGGATATGGCCATGTTCAAACGTTCGCGCGCGCTCGCATCCGTCGCCCTGGTGGCCATCACGGCGTCCCTGGCGATGCCGGCCTGGGCCGAGACCCTCCAGGAGGCGATCGCCCTGGCCTACCGGACCAATCCGACCCTGCAGGCGCAGCGGGCGCAGCAGCGGGCCCTGGACGAAACCGTGCCGCAGGCGCGCGCGGGGCTCCGCCCGGAACTGGGTGTCAGCAGCAATTCGACCTACACCCGCCGCGATGCGCCGGACAGCCCAGCTGTAGACCTGCCGGGCAACCTCCCGGACATTCCGGCGTCGGACAACATTTCCGAGACTGACTCAGTCAGCGCCACGGTCAGCCTGTCGCAGACGCTCTACTCCGGCGGCCGCATCGCGCGTGGAATCGATGCCGCGGAGGCCAGCGTGCGTCGCGGACGCGAAAACCTGCGGGGGATTGAGCAACAGGTGCTGGCCTCCGTGATCCAGGCCTATGTCGACGTGCAACGGGACATGGAGATCCTGCGTATCCGCGAGGCCAATCTGTCCGTTCTGCGTCGCCAGCTGGACGAATCGAACGCCCGTTTCGAGGTCGGTGAGATCACCCGCACGGATGTCTCCCAGTCCGAGGCGCGGCTTGCCCAGTCGGAAGCCGATCTGGCCGGTGCCCAGGCCCAGCTCTCGGTCTCGCGGGCCGCCTATGCATCCGTGGTGGGTCAGGCCCCAGCGAATCTGGAGACTCCACCGGCCCTCCCGGGCATCCCCACCGATTTCGACGTCGCACTGGACATCGGACTGGTGGAGAACCCGGGCGTTGTCGCCGCACAGTATGACCTGCAGGCAGCCGAGGCTCGTCACGCCCAGGCCAGATCAGCCTATATGCCGACGGTCGGGCTCTCCAGCAGCTATGGGGGGTCGACGGCGATTTCCGACTTTGATCTGTCAGACCGCACCACCCAGTTCCAGGCGGGTGTCAGCGTTTCCGTCCCCCTGTTCACGGGCGGACTGAACCGCTCCCGGGTGGCCCAGGCCCTCGAACAGGCCAACGCCGCCCAGATCGAGATCGAACGGCAGAAGCGGACCGTGCTTCAGAACGTCAGCAGCGCCTATGCCAATGTGATTTCCAGTCGGGCCCAGCTGCAGGCGGGTGAAGCGGGTGTGCGCGCGGCGCGGGTTGCCGCCGAAGGGGTCCGTCAGGAGCAACAGGTCGGGCTTCGGACCACGCTGGACGTGCTCAACGGCGAACTCGAGCTGCGCAGCGCCGAGATCAACCTGGCCGTCGCGACCCGCAATCAGTATGTGGCCCAGGCCGCCCTGCTGAGTGCGATGGGGCGCTTGAGCGGCGAGGCTCTGGCTCCCGGGATCGACATCTATGACGCGCGTACCAATGCTGCACGCGTGCGCAATCGCGGTGGCCTCCCGTGGGATGGCGTGATCGAAACCCTCGACCGGATTGTGGCTCCGGGCATCACCCCGGCGAACGACACCGAGGACGCGCCGATCGACACCCGGCTCAAGTCCGGCGGGACGGGGACCGCGCCCACGGCCGATTAACGCCGTCGGCGCAAAAGTCCCGTTGATTCCGAGGGGCGTTGATGCGACGAAAAAGGGGTCGGGCAGGGGTCGCCGGTTCGTTCCCAAATCGCTTGTTCGCCACGCACGGACCCAGTGCGTTTCCGCAGGTTCGCCGAAGGCCAGATCATGACTGATACCACCGCCCAGGAACCGACAATGGAGGAAATCCTGGCGTCCATACGCCGGATCATCTCCGAGGACGAAGCGCCAGCGGCGGCTCCGGCACCGGCCGCGCCTGAGCCGGCCCCGGCTCCGGTTGCGACATCGCAGCCGGAACCCGAACCCGAACCCGAACCCGAATCACCACCGGCTGCGGAGGCGACTGAAGACGAGGAAGAGATCCTCGAGCTGACCGATCGCTATGAGGCACCGCCTGCCGAGAGCATCGGCGATCTGGATGTGTCCGGCCCCCAGGATGAGCCCGAGCCGTTCCCGGCGGCAGCCGAGCCGGCCGGGACTGCCCCGATGGTGACGACAGAACCGGAAGAGCCGCTTGTGGGTGAAACGGCAGCGGCCAGCGCCGCCTCGGCTTTCGCAGGCCTCGCCGCCAGTTTCAGGACGCCGGACCCCGTCCCGACCGGGGGTACGGGCCCGACCATCGACGACCTGGCCCGCGCCCTGCTGCGCCCGATGCTGAAGGAGTGGCTCGACGAGCACTTGCAGGGCATTGTCGAAGCGGCAGTGAAGAAGGAAGTCGAACGGATCGCCCGCCTCGCCTGAGGCCTGTCTACCCCTCGACATCCGTTTCCGGGCGATCATGTCCGTCAGCGCGTTCGGTGACCCAGTCGCCGGACGCGTCGGCGTATTCGATCATGGCGGTCTGGTCTGACACGCGCTGCTCACGGCTGGCGGCCACAGCAGCAGTGCGGGCGGCGTCGTGACTGGCAAAGGTCTCGGAGAAGGTATCGCCCACCCTGTAGGCCCAGCCGGCGTCATGTTCGACGATCCGATAGGTGACGTGGGTCATGGCGCAGTCCTTGTTGGTGCCGCCCCGTATCGACGGCCGTCTGCTGAGCGCGTGCTGCCCCGACAGGTTCCGCGGCCGGTCAGCCGGAGCCTGTTGCCAAGACCGTATTCAGGCCTTCGAAAGCCCTGGTGGCCCCGGCAGGGGATAAAGACGGCGGGTTACGAAGATTTCACGTCGACCGGCGCATCCGTAGCCGGCCGTGAACGCCTCTTGTTATCATGAGGCCCGGCCATCAGGCTCGGCTGGTTATCAAAGAGGGGCAACACCCATGGAAGACTTCATTCCGATCTTCGCGATCTTCGCCGTGTTTGGCTCCATCACCGCCATCGTGATCGGTCCCAGCTATCTGAAGAGCCGCGAGCGGCGCGAAATGCAGGCCACTGTTCGGGCTGCGATCGAACGGGGTCAGCCCCTGCCGCCGGAAGTGATTGAGGCGCTTGGCAAGGAAGCCACCAAAAATCTCCCCAGCCGCACCCGCGACATCCGCCGGGGGATCATCTGGCTGGCGGTTGGCATCGGCATGGCGGCATTCAGCATCATCAACGAAATGCGCGACTTTGGAGATGACTGGAGCGACGGCCCCAACTTCGACGGAAGTCTGGTGGGCATCTCCGCGATCCCGATCACCATTGGTCTGGCCTTCATCGTGCTGAGCTTCTTCAACAAGAACAGGGACTGAGCGCCGGCCGGAGGGGGGATCTGGAATGGCCAAGGCCCTGATGGACCTTCACGACGTCGAGCTGGCTGCGCTGGCCGCGGCGGGGGGCAGGCGTGAGTTCGGCGAACTGGTCCGCCGCCACGGCTCGGCCGTGCGCGCCCTGCTGCGCCGCATGGGGGCCCAGGGGGCCGAGGCCGATGACGTTGCCCAGGATGCGTTTCTGCAGGCGTTCGAGAAATGCGCCGAGTTCCGGGGGGAGGGCACCTTTGCCGCCTGGGTGAAGCGGATCGCGGCGCGCCTGTATCTGAAGCGCAAGGCGAAGGACGCCCGCTATGTCGCTGAACTCGGGACCGAGGAAATCGCGCCAATGATCGACACGCCGGGCCGGGTCGATCTCGACGAGGCCCTGAAGGCGCTCAATGAGACCGAACGGCTGTGTGTGTCCCTGTGCCACGGCGCGGGTCTTTCCCATCCCGAGATCGCCACCGCCATGAATCTGCCGCTTGGAACGGTGAAGTCACATGTCAAACGTGGTCTGGATAAACTCCGTGCGCGGCTTTCGCCCGACGCGGCCCAGTCGGGGAGGGCGGCCCATGTCGTCTGATGAATTCGATCCGGCGATCGAGCGTCTGTTCGCCCGAACCCCGCACATGGCCGACGCGGCGCTGTTCGCCGCCGATGTGGAGACCCGTCTGCAGTCCTCCACCCGTGTCCGCACCTTCGCCCTTGGCACAGCCGGACTTGTGGGCGGTGTGATCGCGGTCCGCGAGTCGGTGAACCTCAACTTTCGCCTGTCGGACGCCGATGCGCCGGTGGCGGGACGCGCTATCGGTCAGGGGATCGAGGCCGCGAGCGTCGATGTCCAGGGCGCGATCACATCCGGGCTGACGCAGTTTGGCCTGTCCGATCTTGCGCTTGGGTCTCTGGGCGGAATGCAGCTATTCTGGATCTGCGCGGGCGGTCTGATCGTCCTGGCCGCTGCGGCGGTGGTGAAACTGTCCCAGGAGGTCTGATCGTGTCGAGCCAGAAGCAGGAGGTGGTCAAACGCCTCGCCGCCCCGGACATCATGAAGCGCAAGGGGGGCGAGCCGATCGTCTGTCTGACCGCCTATGACGCCCCGACCGCGGCCCTCCTGGACGAGCACTGCGATCTGCTGCTGGTCGGCGACAGCGTCGGCATGGTCGTGCATGGCCTGCCCAATACGGTCGGCGTCACCCTGGAGATGATGATCCTGCACGGTCAGGCGGTCATGCGCGGTTCGCGCCGGGCCATGGTTGTCGTGGACATGCCCTTCGGCAGCTACGAGGGCGGCAAGGAGGTCGCCTATGACAACTGTGCCCGGGTGATGAAGGAGACCGGGGCCCAGGCCGTGAAGCTGGAAAGCGGCCCCACGGTCCCCGAGACCATTGCCTACCTGGTGCAGCGCGGGATTCCCGTCATGGGCCATGTGGGCCTGCGCCCCCAGGCCGTGCTCACCGAGGGTGCGTTCAAGGCCAAGGGGCGGACCGACGACGAACGTCTGAGAGTTATGGCCGAGGCGGAGGCGACGGCCGATGCCGGGGCGTTTGCCATCGTCATCGAGGGAACAGCCGAGGGCGTGGCGCGCGAGATCACGGGGGCGATCGACACGCCGACGATCGGGATCGGTGCCTCCGCCGCCTGTGACGGCCAGATCCTGGTGACTCCCGACATGCTGGGTCTGTTCGGCTGGACCCCGAAATTCGTGCGCAGATACGCCGATCTGCGCGGCGAGATCGACCGGGCGGTCGGAACTTACGCTGCGGATGTGAAAGCCCGCCGTTTTCCTGCCGAAGTCGAGACCTACTTCTCCAAAAAGCCGGCTATGCCGTAGTCCCCGCGTTGCGAGGGCGGGGTCGAACCTCTAGGGTCCGCGCCGATTGGCTTTTCAGCGTTAACTTGGGGCGGCTCCACCAGTGACTGATGTCTTCGAAGAGGTCGAGGAAGAGATCCGCTCCGAGCGGCTCAAGCGCCTCGCCCGGACCTGGCTGCCCGTCGCCGGTGCAATCCTTGCCCTTGCCCTGATCGCCGCCCTCTCGTGGTGGGGATGGCAGAGCTGGCAGACCAGCCGTGCCAATACCGCCTCGGTGGCCTATCAGCGTGGGCTTGAGGCCCTGATCGCAGGCGACGCCGCCGGAGCCGAGAGCGCGTTCACGGAGGCCGAAGAGGCCGGCAACGGGGCCTACAAGGCCCTCGCCCTGCAACAACGCGCTGGCATCGCCGAACAGGCCAACCGCGTGCCCGACGCCATCGCCCTGTTCGACCAGGCGGCCAAGGCGGCGGGCGATCCCGTTCTGGCCGACACGGCCCGCTACAAGGCCGCACTGCTGACTATGGACAATGGGGCGACCCTTGAGGACATCGAGGCCCGTCTTGAGCCGCTGACGGCAGAAGGCCGTCCGATGCGGCCGTTCGCCCAGGAGGCCCTGGGGCTTGCACGGCTGCAGAACAACAAGCCTGCCGAGGCGCGGGAGGTCTTCGTGCTTCTGACCCTGGGTCAGGATGTGCCGGACTCCATCCGCCAGCGGGCCCAGGCCGCGATCGGGATGATCGACAGCAACACCGCAGCAGGCCTCGCCGCCATCGTCACCGCCCAGGCGACCGAACCCGCAGCGGCCCCGCAAGCTCCGCAGCAGGCAGCGCCTGCGGCAGGGCAGTCCCCCCAGTGACGAACCGCCTTATGACGACCGGAGTTCGGATGACGACCGTATCGCGCGTACTGAAGACCGCCATCGTTCTGGGCCTGGCCGCCTCCCTCGCTTCCTGCGCTTCAGCCCGCCGGATCCTCCCGTTCGGTCTGGGCAAGGACGATACCCCTCGCGCCACCGCCAGCGCGGGCCAGCGTGTCTCCATTCTCGCCTTTGAACAGCAACTGGCTCCTGCCGCCGGGCTGGCGGGCCGTGACTTCTTCCTGCCGGGCCCGGTTGCGGCCACGGCCTGGTCCGTGCCTGGCGGTGCCGCAGAAAATTCGATCGAACATGTGATCGCTGCGCCCCAGTTTACCGTGGACTGGCGTCGCCGCATCGGCGCGGGATCGGCCCGTGGCCGTCAGGTCATGTCACCCGTGGTGGCCGATGGAGGCCGCATCTTTGTGATGGACGGGGAATCGACCGTCACGGCGGTCGACGCCGGTACCGGTGCCGTGGTCTGGAAGGTCGATGTGAAGCCGGACGGTCGCGAAGCGGCCGGGGGTGCGGCCGTCTTCGGTCTGCCGGTCCCGTTCGTGCCGGGCACCGGTGGCGGAGCCCTGAGCGGCGGTTTCGGGGGTGGCGTCGCCGTTGCCGGCGGCAGGGTGTTTGTCTCTTCCGGCTATCGCACCATGTCCGCGCTGGACGCCGCGACGGGTGCGGTACTGTGGAGCCAGCCGGTCGATGTGCCGATCCACGGCGCGCCCACGGTCGCAGGCAACCGCGTCTATGTCGTCGACGTCGACAACCAGATCATCGCCTTCAACACCACGACCGGGCTTCAGGACTGGTCCTATCGCGGCATCGTCGAGCCCGCGCGGATCCTCAGGGCCTCCAGCCCGGCCATCAGCGGTGACACGGTCATCGCGCCCTTCTCCTCGGGGGAAGTGGTCGCCCTGCGCGCCTCCAACGGCCAGGCCGTCTGGAACCAGGTCCTGTCGCGCACCAGCCGCACCAGCGCCCTGTCCGAGATTCGCGACATCGCCGGCCGACCCGTCATCTCGCGCGGCTTCGTCTATGCCGTCAGCCACTCCGGTGTGCTGCAGGCCATGGACATCCGCACGGGTCAGCCGAGGTGGAGCCTGCCGGTTGCCGGCGTGAACGCCCCCTTGCCAGTCGGCGACGTGGTCTATGTGGTCTCCAAGTCGGGTGAGCTGACGGTGATCAACCGCGAGTCCGGTGCCATCTACTGGACCCGGGACCTGAATGAGGGCCGCGTGCGTCAGGAGGGGGGCTTCCTGGGCTTCTGGGACCGGACCGTCCGGCCCGAATGGTCTGGTCCGATCCTGGCCTCCAATCGTCTCGTGCTGGTCAATTCCGACGGTGAGGCCGTGGCCTTCGATCCCAAGACCGGGGTCCAGACCGCCACCCTGCGCCTGGGGGCCCCCGCCTATATCGCCCCGGCCGCCTACAACGGCGCGCTGCTTGTCCTGACCGACGACGGCGAACTGGTCAGCATCCGCTGACCTTTCACCCCGAATTACGCTAGAAGGCCGACATGGCATTGAAGGTCGCCATCGTCGGCCGCCCCAACGTGGGCAAATCGACCCTGTTCAACAGGCTGGTCGGCAAGCGCTTGGCGCTGGTCGACGATCGCCCGGGTGTGACCCGTGACCGTCGCTATGCCGACGGCAATATCGGCGACATGGACCTGACGCTGATCGACACCGCCGGCTACGAGGACGTCACCGACGACAGTCTGGAAAGCCGGATGCGCGAGCAGACCGAGGCTGCGCTGGAAGACGGCGACCTGATCCTGTTCATGATGGATGCGCGCGAGGGCGTGACCTCGCTGGACCGGATCTTCGCCGACCGCCTGAGGAAACAGCACAAGCCCGTCGTCCTTCTGGCCAACAAGGCCGAGAGCCGCGAATCGGGCGGCGGGGTGGGCGAGGCCCATGCCCTGGGCTTTGGCGAACCGGTCGCCATCTCGGCCGAGCACGGCGAGGGGATGGCCGATCTGTATGCCGCCATCCGCGACGCCTCCGTCGACATCTTCGTCGAGGAGATCGACGAGCCCGACAAGCCGATCCGCATCGCCATCATCGGCCGGCCCAATGCCGGCAAGTCGACGCTGGTAAACCGGCTGATCGGCGAGGACCGGTTGCTGACGGGCCCCGAGGCCGGGATCACCCGCGATTCCATCTCGGTCGACTGGGAATACGAGGGCCACAACATCCGGCTGGTCGACACCGCCGGCATGCGGCGCAAGGCTCGGGTACAGGAGAAGCTCGAGAAACTGTCGGTCGCCGACACCATCCGCGCCATCACCTATGCCGAAGTCGTGGTGCTGGTGATGGACAAGGACAATGCGTTCGATGTCCAGGATCTGCAGCTGGCCGACCTCGTCGAGCGCGAGGGCCGGGCCCTGGTCTATGTCGCCGCCAAATGGGACCTGGAAGAAGACCCGCAGGCCCGGATGGCCGAGCTGAAACATCTGGCCGAGGACAAGCTACCCCAGCTGAAGGGGTCGCCCTTCGTCGCCCTGTCGGCCCATTCGGGCAAGGGTGTCGACCGGCTGATGCCCGCGGTTCTGGCGGCGCATGCGACCTGGTCGGTCAAGGTCAAGACCAAGGACCTGAACGACTGGCTGGCCATGGCCACCCAGAGGCATCCGCCCCCCGCCGTGGACGGCAAGCGGATCAAGACCAAATACATGGCCCAGACCAAGGCCCGCCCGCCCACCTTCGTGCTGTTCGCCAGCCGGGGCGGGGCCCTTCCGGACCACTATATCCGCTATCTGACCAACAGCCTGCGCGAGAGCTTCGACCTGCCGGGCACACCGCTGCGCCTCACGGTCAAGGGCGGGTCCGAGAACCCCTATGCGGCGGGCGGCGCCAAGTCCGGCCCCGAACGCTACAAGGGGGACGCCAAGACTGCACCCCGCGCCGTGCGCAAGAAGGCCGAGGAAGAGTCGCATCTGCCTGGCAAGGCACTGGAACAGAAGAAGACCCGTGTCGCCAAGCCGCGCATCATCGGGGCGGTGAAGAACAGCGCGTCCAAGAAGGCGGGTTCGTCCGTGGCGGTCCAGAAGGGCGCGCGCGGCGGGGCCCGGCAGGTGTCCCGGTCGGGCCGGGTGCGCACGGGGCAGAAGCACGCGCCGAAGAAGTAGTGCCGCGCTAACGCCCTGTCAGCGCTCCCGGGGTGCCGTCAGCCCAGCTTCTGTATGCTCGACCGGCCTCAGCGTACCATCCGGCTCGTAGTAAAGGTGCTCGGCCCTGACCGCGCGCCGGCCCAAGCCTCCGGCCTGATTACCGATGGTCAGCGAGCCGTCGTGGTAGAACAGATATCCGTCACCCCGGAAATCGACGATGCCGGGATGAATGGTGAAACTGTTCCGGGCCGAGCCCGTCAGCTGTCCGCGATGGGTCCAGGGACCGGTCACGGCGGGCGCGGTGGCATAGGACAGGGTCTCGTCACCCATCGTCACATGGTCCCGAGAAGCATAGGCCAGATAGTAGATGTCGCCGCGTCGGTGGATCCACGGCCCTTCCTCAAAGTCCGGCAGTTCAATCTCGCCGATCGGCCCATCCAGTTCGATCATGTTCGGCTTCAGCCGGGCGAAATAGCAGTTGCCGTTGCCCCAGATCAGCCACGGCACACCGTCGTGATCGACGATCACTGTAGGATCGATGTCGTCCCAGCTATGCGGCCCGTCCGGCGTCATGTCGTTCGCGATCAGGGCTGACCCGCGCGCATCGACAAAGGGGCCGGTGGGACTGTCGGAAATCGCAACGCCGATCGCCTTGCCCGGTCGCGTCGCGTCATGTTCGACGGCGGCGTAGAAATAGAACCGTCCGTTGCGCTCGATCGCCTGGGCAGCCCAGGCATCTTTCGCCGCCCAGCGGAAATCCGTCGCGCGCATGATGGGGCCGTGGGCCGTCCACTCGCGCATGTCTGTCGACGAATAGACCAGCCATTCGTTCATGTTGAACATCTCATCGCCCCGCGCCTCGTCGTGACCGACGTAGAGAAAGACCTGGTCTCCAGCGACGAGCGGGGCCGGATCGGCGGTGAACACATCCGTGAACAGCGGATTCGCACCGGGTTCTCCGGCCGACGCCATGGGGGCGAAACCGAGGCAGAGGGACATCGCCAGAACGAGACAGGAGCAGGGCTTTGACATGGCGACCTCCAGAGCGGCTGAAGGTAGCCCCCGAGACCGGCAGAACGAAAGCGCTATCATAAGCCGCTGGTCTGGCTGACCCTCCAACCCACGGCGGGGCTGCGGGATCAGACTTCAGATCAGCGCATCCGCCCCCAGCCCCGCCTTCCACTCCCTGAACCCCACCTTCAACGCCGGCATCCGATCCCCCCGCGCCAGCTCCACCACCAGTGGGCCGATCTCGGACGGGTGTGTCAGCGTCTCGGGGTCCTCGCCAGGATAGGCTTGCGCCCGCATCTGGGTGCGCATGCGGCCGGGGTCCAGCACGCTGACGCGGATGGGGGTGTTCTCGATCTCGTCGGCCCAGGCCAGCATCAGGGCCTCGGCCCCCGCCTTGGTCGCGGCATACAGGCCCCAGTAGGCCTTGGGCTCGCGGGCAAGACTGGTGGTCATGTGGATCACCCGCCCGGCATCCGAGACCCGCAGCAGGGGCTCCAGCGACCGGATCAGACGGTAGGTGGCGGTGAAATTGGTCTTCTCGATCTTGGCGAAGCCGCGCGGGTCGATATGGCTGACCGGCGTCAGGCCGCCGGCTCCCAGGGTGGCCGCTGCATTGACCCAGATGTCCAGCCGGCCGAACCGCTCGAAGATGGCCCCGCCCAGCCGGTCGATGCCGCCGCCGTCGATCAGGTCCAGCGGCACCAGCGTCGCGTGCCGGCCGGTGGCGGCGAAGATCTCGTCGTCCAGCGCCTCCAGCGCCCCCTGGGTCCGGGCGGTCGCCACCACATGGGCCCCGGCCTTCGCAAGGGCGAGGGCACACTGGTAGCCGATGCCGCGCGAGGCCCCGACGACGAGGGCGATACGGTCCTGGAGGGGGAGGGTGTCAGTCATGGCGGGGTGGTAGGAGTGGCGGGCAGGGCGGTCAATGTGTTACATTGTGTTCGTCGAGCGAAGGGACGCCCCATGGCCAAGACCGCCACACTGACCCTGCGTGTATCCCCGGACCTGAAAGACAAACTGGCCCGGCTGGCGGCCGGGACCGACCGAACGACGTCCGCCATCGCCCAGCGCGCCCTCGAGGCCTATGCCGATCACCACATCGAGATGCTGGACGCGGTCGAAAGGGGCAGGGAGGATTTCCGGCAGGGGCGGACGCACACCCACGAGGAGGTCATGCGCGATGCCGCTGAAATCCTCGCCCGCCACAAGAGCAAGACTGCGTGAAGACGGTCGTCTGGTCGTCCCACGCCCGATCCCAATATCTGTCGGCGCTGGGGTTTGTGGTCGAAAGAAACGAAGCGGCCGCAGCAAGACTGTCCGAGCGGATTGAGGCGACGACCGCAGCGCTCGCGAGGCGTTCGGTGGGCCGACCGGGCTATGCGGAGGGAACGCTGGAAAAGATCGTTTCCGGCACGTCCTACGTCCTCGTCTTCGGGCTCTCAGGTGACGAACTGAGGATCCTGAGGTTGTTTCACATGGCCCAGGACTGGCGCGGCGGGCGTGATACCGGGGCGGACGATCAGTAGCCCTCGCCCGGCTGCCACAGGCTGAAGCTCATGCCCTGGTCGTCGCAGACCGTTGCGGACCGCCCCGAGGCGCTGTCGGCAGGCACGGCTGCCCGACCGCCCAGTTCGGCGACGCGGGCGACTGCGGCATCGACGTCCTCAACGCGGAAGTACAGGTTGGAGTGGCCGTGGGCGCGCTCGGCCTTGGTGAAGCCACAGGCCGGATTTGATCCTGCGACGTGGGTGTAGGTCTCGCCTTGGTCCTCGAAGGTCCAGCCGAACAGTCCGCCGTAGAACGCCTTCGCCCGGGCGATGTCGACGGTGTCCAGGGTGAAGTAGCCGAGCTGGTTGTCCATCAGGTCTAAGCGCTGACCAGCAGCGAAAGTTGCCGGCCGACAACCTCGCGGCCGCCTTCCTCGATCTCGCGATCGACCAGACGGGTCGGGTAGTCGCCGGTGAAATAATGGTCGGTGAACTGGGGCGCGGCGTCGTTGCGGCCCGTTTCGCCCATGGCCTTGTACAGGCCGTCGACCGACAGGAAGCCGAGGGAGTCGACCTCCAGCATCTGGCGCATCTCGTCCATGGTCTTGTTGGCGGCCAGCAGCTGGTCGCGCTCGGGCATGTCGATGCCGTAGAAGTCCGGCCACAGGATCGGCGGGCTGGCCGAGCGCAGATGGACCTCTGTGGCCCCTGCGTCGCGCACCGCACGGACCAGTTTGACCGAGGTGGTGCCGCGCACGATGGAATCGTCGATCAGCACGACCCGCTTGCCCTCGATCACCGCCCGATTGGGGCTGTGTTTCATGGCCACGCCTTTCTGGCGGGCCCCCTGGCTGGGCTGGATGAAGGTGCGGCCCAGATAGTGGCTGCGAATGATGCCCATCTCATAGGGAATGCCGCTCTCGCGGGCATAGCCCAGGGCCGCCGGCACGCCGGAATCGGGCACGGGCACGATGACATCGGCCTCGACCCCGTGTTCACGCGCCAGGGCCTCGCCCATCCGCTTGCGGACCCCGTAAACCGAGCGCCCGTTCACGACGCTGTCGGGCCGGGAGAAGTACACATATTCGAACAGGCACGGACGCGCCGCCCGGGCCGGGAAGGGCTTGATCGAGCGGAAGCCGTGGTGGTCGATGACGATGACCTCGCCGTGCTCGACATCGCGCTCGAAGGTCGCCCCGATCGTGTCCAGCGCACAGGTCTCGGATGCCAGCACCCAGGCCTCGCCCAGACGGCCCAGCACCAGCGGGCGGATGCCCAGCGGATCCCGGGCCCCGATCATCTTGGTCCGGGTCTGGGCCACCAGGGCATAGCCGCCCTCGATCCGCGCGAGGGCGTCGATGAAGCGATCGACGATCTTGGCCTTCCGGCTGCGGGCGATCAGGTGGAGGATGACCTCGGAATCCGAGGTCGACTGGAAGATCGAACCCTCGCCGACCAACTGGTTCCGCAGATAGTGGAAATTGGTCAGGTTGCCGTTGTGGCCGATGGCGATCCCGCCCTGGTCCAGATCGGCGAACATCGGCTGGATGTTGCGCAGGAAACTGCCGCCGGCGGTGGAATAGCGGGTGTGACCCACGGCGGCGTGGCCGGGCATGCGTTTGGCCAGGTCCGTGCCGCCGAACGCCTCGCCCACATGGCCCATATGGCGTTCGGTGTGGAACCGGTCGGCATTGACCGAGGCGATGCCGCAGGCCTCCTGTCCCCGGTGCTGCAGGGCGTGCAGACCCAGGGCGACAATACCGGACGCCTCGTCCTTGTCGGCCCCCCAGACGCCGCACACGCCACACTCCAGCCGCGGACGGTCGTCGTCCGCGTCTCGATGGTGGGCCCGGTGAACAACCGGGGCGGAAATGTCGTGGTTCAGGCTGCGCATCGTGGGGCTCCGATGACAGGCGAAGTTTACTCGGCGGTGGACGGGGGCGACGTAGGGCCGGATTGGGTCGGGGGCAAGGCGTTATCGTCGGAAAAGCCTCTGCGGACGGATGAATCGACGATCGGGCTGATGGCGTCGGCTCCCCGGCCGATGCCGGGCAGGATGATCTGGATGGCGCGGGCGGCCCCGGCGCTGAGCGGCCGCAGGGTCGCCTCGCTGAGCCAGCGCGGCGTCCGCTCGCCCGGCATGGCCGCCACGATCACCAGATGAATGGCCCCCAGCAGGACCAGCGACCGGCCCGCACCCACCAGAATGCCCAGAAACCGGTCGATCCCGCCCAGCTGCGGATGGGCCTGGGCCTTCTTCGACAGGATCGAGCCAAAGATCCGGATGCCAAAGTAAATCAGCAGGAAGGAGGCGACAGCAGCTGCGATAGATCCGGCCCAGTCGGGGTCGATCATCGCCCGACCAACCGGGGCGGTCAGGGGCAGGGCGACGAGGGCCACAAATGCCGCCAGCACGAAGCTGAGCAGGGTGATGATTTCCCGCGTGCCGCCACGCACCCAGCCGGCGGCGGCCGAGGCGAGAATGACGATCAGGGCAAAGGCGTCGAAGCCGGTCATTCAGGTCCCGTTAGCCGCATCCGTCCCTAATACCTGTTCTGCGAGATTCGTTCGACCGCTTCGGTCAATCGGCTGATTCCGGTGACGGCCACCCCGCCGCCCTTGACCGTCAGGGGCGGGGAGAGGGCCTGGTCGAAGCCCAGTTTCTGCGCCTCCCTCAGCCGCGCCTCGGCCCGACCGACGGCCCGCACCTCGCCCGACAGGCTGATCTCGCCGAACACGATACAGCCCTGGGGCAGGGGCATGTCGGTGGCCGAGGAGATCAGGGCGGCGGCGGCAGCGAGATCGGCGGCGGGCTCGTTGATGCGCAGCCCCCCGGCGACGTTCAGATAGACGTCCTGGTCACCGAAGCCGAACCCGCAGCGCGCCTCCAGCACGGCCAGAACCATGGCGAGGCGCCCGGTCTCCCATCCGATCACCGCCCGGCGCGGCGTGCCATAGGCGGATTTGGACACCAGGGCCTGGATCTCGACCAGGACGGGACGGGTGCCCTCGATTCCGGCAAACACCGCCGCCCCCGGGGCCCGGTCGCGGCCTTCGCCGAGGAACAGGGCCGACGGATTGGCGACCTCGCGCAGGCCCGAATCGCCCATCTCGAACACGCCGATCTCGTCGGTCGCGCCGAAGCGGTTCTTGCCGGCCCTCAGGATGCGGAACGGATAGCCCCGCTCGCCCTCGAAGCTCAGGACCGCATCGACCATATGTTCGACCACACGCGGGCCCGCGACCTGACCGTCCTTGGTCACATGGCCGACCAGCACCACGGCCGTGCCCTGGGACTTGGCCAGCCGCACCATCTCGCCGGCGCAGGCCCGGACCTGGGTGACCGAGCCCGGCCCGGCCTCATGGGCATCGGACCACAGGGTCTGGATGGAGTCGACAATGACGATGTCGAACTTCTCGCGCTTCAGTGTCCCAAGGATGTCGCGCAGGGCCGTGGCCGAGGCGAGCTGGACCGGGGCTGTTTCCAGACCCATCCGCTTGGCCCGGGCCCGGATCTGTTCGATCGCCTCCTCGCCCGAGATATAGGCGACCCGCACGCCTTTCAGCGCCGCCCGTCCGGCGACGTCCAGCAACAGCGTCGACTTGCCCACCCCCGGATCCCCGGACAGCAGGATGGCCGATCCCGGCACGACACCGCCGCCGCAGACCCGATCGAACTCGGTCACCCCGGTCACGATGCGCGGCGGCTCAGGGGTCTCGGACAGCAGGGATTCGAACTGCAGACCACGCGCCTTTGCCGTGGCTGCGGGTTTCAGGGTGCCGGGCGGCCCGGACCGGCCCTCCTCGACAATGGTGTTCCAGTTGCCGCAGGCCCCGCACTGGCCCGCCCACTTGCCGTGGACCGCCCCGCAGGACTGACAGACATAGATCGCGCCGTCTTTTGCCATTTGTGCGGCTTACAGCACGCGAGGACGAAGGGGCAGGGGACGCAGACAGGGGTACGTCCGCTTTTGTCGTAGCGGCCTAAACGTCTGCCAATCCGGCACCGGGGATGCGGTCCAGATTGTCCTCGATCCAGCCGGTGAGGGCCCCGACCTTCTCCGCCACGTCCTCGCCGAGCGGTGTCAGACGATACTCGACATGGGGCGGCACCACGTCCAGCGCGCGTCGGACCAGGAAGCCGTCCGCCTCCAGAGTCTGCAGGGTCTGGGCCAGCATCCGCTCGCTGACCCCGCCGATCTGTCGGCGCAGACCACTGAAGCGCAGGGTCTTCCCCCGCAGGGCCAGCAGGACCAGGACACCCCAGCGGCTCGTGACATGGCTGAGGATCCGTCGTGATGGGCAGGCCGCGACCATGACATCGGCCATCAGGGGCCCCGTCGCCGGAAATGGGATCGGTGTGGCCAAGGCCCTCTCCGCAATCGTAACGCTTACCTATTTGTTCGTACTTCCGTTTCGTAAGCGTGTCCACTATTTCCCGCGCTCCAAAGTTCTGGACAGGAGACTGCAATGAAAATCGGTATCACCGGCGCCTCCGGCCAACTCGGCCGCCTCGCTATCACCGCCCTCCGCAACCAGGTCCCGGCCGCTGACATCGTCGCGCTGGTCCGCCGTCCCGAGACCGCCACCGATCTGGGGGTCGAGGTTCGCCATGCCGACTATGCCGATCCGGCGTCGCTCGCGCAGGCGTTCCAGGGAATCGATGTCCTTGCCCTGATCTCGTCCAGCGACTTCAATGACCGGGTCGGTCAGCACCGCAATGTCATCGAGGCGGCCCGGACCGCCCGCGTCGGCCGCCTGATCTACACCTCGGTGCTCAAGGCCGACACGACGCCACTGCTGGTGGCGGGCGATCACAAGGCGACCGAGGCCCTGATCCTGGCCTCCGGGCTCGACTACACGATCCTGCGCAACAGCTGGTACACAGAGAACTGGACCGCATCCCTGCCGATGGCGGTCGCGGCCGGTGCCGTCATCGGTTCGGCCCGCAATGGTCGTGTCAGCCCCGCAACCCGGCAGGACCTCGCCGAGGCTCTCGCTGTCGTGGCCGCAAGCCCGGGTCACAGCCGCCAGATCTACGAACTGGCCGGCGACGTGCCGTTCACACTCTCGGATCTCGCCGGCGCGGTTTCGGCCGAGACCGGAAAGCATATTTCGTACAACGATCTGCCGGCGGATGTTTACGGGGGACTTCTGGACGGATTCGGTCTGCCCCCGGGCCTGCCGGAGGTGATCGTCGACGCCGATGTCTGTGCCACCGCAGGCTGGCTGCTGGACGAAAGCCGCACCCTGTCCAGACTGATCGGCCACCCGACGACCGCGCTCGCCGAAGCTGTCCGGGTGGCCCTGGACGGCCACTGAGGACGCGACCGGAATCCCGTCACGCCGGCGGGATCCCGGCCTGCGTGGCGGCCTGTGGCGGAAGCGGTGGGATTCGAACCCACGGACGGCTTGCACCGTCGCTGGTTTTCAAGACCAGTGCCTTAAACCACTCGGCCACACTTCCTGAGGCGGGCCATCGGCCTGCGCGGGGTGCTGATAGCAGCGACTGCGGCGTTAACCAAAACAGAAATCAGAGCGGCGATGATCGCGGCATGTGGACGCTTCCTTCCGTTTGCGCGCGCCCGTTTCGGGTTATCGCGGTCGCCGCCCTGGTCTCGCTGCTGGCGGCCTGCGCCAGCGTTGGCGGCTCGGGCGGACGGGGCCGGGTTCCCGAACGGGCTGCGCCGGTCGTGACCGATCCGGCTCCGATCGTGTCAGGGACCATGCGCCGCTATCAGATCCGTGGGCGCTGGTATCAGCCGGCCGAACAACCCGACTATGACGCCGTGGGTCTGTCCTCCTGGTACGGCGATCAGTTTCACGGCCGCCCGACCGCCACGGGCGAGCGGTTCGACATGCATGCGCTGACAGCCGCGCACAAGACCCTGCCGCTGCCGGGGCTGGTCGAGGTGACGAACCTTGCAAATGGCCGGACCGTCATCCTGCGGGTCAATGACCGTGGGCCGTTTGTCGACAACCGGATTATCGACCTGTCGCGCGGAGCGGCGGACGCCCTGGACCTGCGGACCCGGGGGGTGGGAGAGGTGCGGGTTCGCTATCTGGGCCGGGCCCCGCGTCTGGGGGGCGGTCAGGTCCTGCAGAGGGCTGCAGTCCGGGAGGCCGCGCCGGTGGCTTCGGTCCCGATCCTGACCCCGGTCCCGGTCCCGGTCCCGGCTCCGGCCGCCGGCGGCCCGCCCGTCTGGCTCCAGGTCGCCGCGTTCGACACCCGGGCCGAGGCCGAGGCTGCGGCCGGCCGGGTCGGTGCGCCGGCCCTCGTCCAGGCGGCCTCCAACCAGCGGGGCTACCGGATCCTTCTGGGCCCATGGACCGACCCGAATGCGGCCGAGCGCGCCCGGCAGGGCGTCGTGGAACGCGGATTCGCCGATGCGGCGCTGATTCCCGGGGGATAGGACGCTTCCGCGCTTGGCCCCGGCCACCCGGACCGCCATTGTGCGCCGGTGACACGCGGTCGATTCATCACATTTGAGGGCGGGGAGGGGACCGGGAAATCTACCCAGGTCGGTCGCCTCGTCGAACGTCTGTCGGCCACCGGGCTGGAGGTCGTGCGCACGCGCGAGCCCGGCGGCTCGCCGGGGGCCGAGGCGATCCGCGATCTGGTCGTATCCGGCACCGCCGATCGCTGGTCGGCACGGACCGAACTGCTGCTGATGTACGCCTCGCGCTCGGATCATCTGGAACGCACCATCCGCCCCGCGCTGGAGGCCGGGAGTTGGGTCGTCTGCGATCGTTTCGCCGACTCCAGCCGGGCCTATCAGGGGGCCGGGGGCGGGGCGGCGATGGATCTGATCGAGACCCTGGATCGCGAGATTGTCGGTGCCGACCAGCCCGCCCTGACCCTGGTGTTCGACCTGCCGGTCGAGATCGGTCTGGAGCGGGCACTGGGGCGCGGCGCGGCCGAGACCCGGTTCGAGTCCAAGGGGCTGGCCTTCCATCACCGGCTGCGCGACGGCTTTGCCGCCATCGCCGCCCGGTATCCCGAGCGCTGTCGTCTGATCGATGCGACCGGCACGCCCGATCAGGTCGCCGACCGGGTCTGGGCGGCCGTCCAGCCGGTGCTGCCATGACCGATCATCCTCGTGACCGGTTCGATCTCAAGCCGTCGCTGGAGGCCGAGACCGCCTTCGTCGAGGCGCAGGACCGGGGCCGGCTGCATCATGCCTGGCTGCTGTGCGGGCCCGAGGGTGTCGGCAAGGCGACCTTCGCCTTCCGCGCCGCCCGCCGCCTGCTCGGGGCCGCGCCCGACCCGACGCGGGGCCCTCTGGGGGCCCGGCCGGACGATCCGGTCAGTCAGCTGGTCAGTGCCCGCTCCCACCCCGATCTGCTGGTGCTGGAGCGTCTGGTCGAGGGCGGCAAGACGAAGAAGTCCATCTCCGTCGATCAGGCCCGCGACCTGCCGGAGTTCTTTTCCAAAAGCCCGTCACAGGCGACCCACCGGGTGGCTATCATCGATACGGCTGACGACCTGAATGTGAATGCTGCCAATGCCTTGCTCAAGGTTCTTGAGGAGCCGCCGGAGCGCGGGGTCCTGTTCCTGATCACCCATGCACCGGGCCGGTTGTTGCCGACGATCCGCTCGCGCTGCCGGCGGCTGGCCTTTCCGCCGTGGCCGCAGGCCGAGGTCGCAGCCCTTGTCCGGCGCATGACAGATCTGCCCCACGATGAGGCGGACCGGATCGCCGGCATGGCCCGGGGGTCGCCCGGGGCCGCCCTGGGCCTGGCCTCGGCCGCCAGTCTGGAGACCGAACGGCTGGCCCGGGCCTGGGTCGAGTCCCCGGCCATCGACCGCGCCGAACAACTGGCCGTCGCCGACGGCTTCCGGGGGGCGGAGGGACAGGCCCGGTTCGAGGCCTTGCTGGACCGGCTGGCGGCGGCGGTGAAGGCGAGGGCGCTGACCGCCGGGGCAGGGGGCGACGCCTGGGCCGGGTTGTGGTCGCGCCTGACCGATCTTCCCGAGCGCGCGGCGGCGATCAATCTGGACCGCGGCGACCTGCTGGCGGCGGCCCTGGCCGACCTCGCCCGGGTCAAGGCCATGAGTCGCTGATGCTGATCGACAGCCACGTCAACCTGCACGCCCCCCAGTTCGACGAGGACCGGGACGCGGTGATCGCCCGGGCGCGGGAAGCGGGGGTCAGCCTGATGGTCGAGATCTCGGACAAGCTGTCGACCTTCGAGGCCACCCATGGGCTCGCCATGGCTCATCCCGACATCTGGTGCACCGTCGGGGTCCATCCGCACGAGGCCAAGGACCACACCAGCGTGACGGCGGATGAACTGGTGGCCCTGGCCGCCCGGCCCCGGGTGGTCGGGATCGGCGAATGTGGCCTCGACTTCCACTACGACCTCAGCCCGCGCGAGACCCAGGCAGCGGTGTTCCGCGTCCATATCGAGGCCGCCCGCCGCAGCGGCCTGCCTCTGGTGGTCCATACCCGCGAGGCGGACGCGATCATGGCCGATATTCTGGAACAGGAACAGGCGAACGGCCCGTTCAGGTTCCTGATGCATTGCTACACCAGTGGCGCAGAACTGGCGAAAAAGGCAGCGAATATGGGGGCCTGGTTCTCGGTCTCCGGGATCGCCACCTTCAAGGCCGCCGAGGATGTCCGGGCGGTGATCCGCGCCATGCCGGCCGACCGGATCATTGTCGAGACCGACTGTCCCTATCTGGCCCCGGTGCCGCACCGTGGCCGCCGCAATGAACCGGCCTATATCAGCCACGTTCTGCAGGCGCTGGCGGACATCCGCGGATGGTCGCTTCAGGAGGCGGAGATGCGAACGACCGAGGCCTTCTTCGCCCTGTTCGACCGGATCCCGCGCGGGAGCGGCCGGTGACCGGTCCGGAAACCGGGGCAGGGGCCACGCTCGAGGTCCGGCTGCTGGGTACAGGGTCATCCGGCGGGGTGCCGCGGGGTGACGGCGACTGGGGCGTGTGCGACCCGGCCGAGCCCCGCAACCGCCGCACCCGCTGCTCCCTGCTGGCCCGTCGGCAAGGCCCCGACGGCGAGACCTGTGTGCTGGTCGACACCTCGCCCGACCTGCGCGAACAGATGCTGGCGGCGGGGGCCCGGGACGTGGACGCGGTCCTCTATACCCACGACCATGCCGACCAGACCCACGGGATCGACGATCTGCGGGTGTTCGCCTTGCGGCGCCGTCGCCGGATCCCCGCCTGGATGGACCGGCCCACGCGCTCTGCGCTCACAGCAAGATTCCCTTATATCTTTGAAAGTATAGAGGGTTATCCGGCGATCCTCGATGTCTGTGATATCCCCCACCACGGCGAACCGTGGTCGGTCAGCGGGGGCGGGGGCCCGATCCCGGTGACCACCTTCGATCAGGGCCACGGGCCGATCCGCGCGGTCGGCTACAGACTGGGGCCCGTGGCCTATTCCAGCGACGTGTCGGATCTGGACGACGCAGCCTTCATGGCCATCTCGGGCTGCAGCCTCTGGATCGTCGACGCGCTGCGCTGGACCACGCATCCGACCCATAGCCATGTCGACCGGACCCTGGACTGGATCGCGCGCTCGGGCGTGCCACGTGCAGTCCTGACGAACCTACATCTGGATCTGGATTACAATGCTTTGGCGGCGGTTCTGCCGGCCGGAGTTGAGGTCGGATACGACGGCTGGACTGCGGTCGTGCCGCTGTGACCCAATCCACAATTTCGCATAATATATCTTAGGCGCATTAGTGAACTCCATCTCCCAACCCGTCGTCTCGCCGCCGGTGAACCCGTCACGCAGTGACTGGGGTGCCCGCGCGGTCCGCCGGATCGAGGCCGACTACAACCGCTCGGCCGACACCCATCTGATCCCGGTCGACATGCCGGCCCTCGCCGGAATCGCCCTGTACCTCAAGGATGAGTCCAGCCATCCGACCGGCAGTCTGAAACACCGGCTGGCCCGGTCCCTGTTTCTCTATGCCCTGTGCAACGGCTGGATCGATGAAGGCACAACCATCGTCGAGGCCTCCAGCGGCTCCACGGCCGTGTCCGAGGCCTATTTCGCGAGGATGCTCCGGCTTCCGTTCGTCGCCGTCGTGCCGCGTTCGACGGCCCCGGAGAAGGTCGAGGCCATCGAGTTCCACGGCGGTCGCTGCCACTTCATTGACCGGCCCGGCGACGCCTATGACGAGGCCCAGAGGCTCGCGGCCAGTCTGGGCGGCCACTACATGGACCAGTTCACCTATGCCGAACGGGCCACCGACTGGCGCGGCAACAACAATATCGCCGAGTCCATCTTCGACCAGATGAAGCGCGAACCCTGTCCCATCCCGCGGTGGGTAGTCTGCGGGGCCGGCACCGGTGGCACCTCGGCGACGATCGGGCGCTTCGTTCGTTACAATCTGCACGACACCCGGGTCTGCGTGGCTGACCCCGAGGCCTCGGTGTTTCATCGACACTGGGTCGACCGGAGGGTCCAGACGACCTCCGAAACCCCGTCCCGGATCGAGGGCATTGGTCGGGCCCGCGTCGAGCCCTCCTTCATCCCCGGCGTCATCGATCGGATGGAGGTGGTCGCGGACGTCGCCTCCATCGCCGCCGCCCGGGTACTGAGCCGCCGGCTGGGGCGTCGCTGCGGCGGCTCCACCGGCACCAATCTGTGGGCCAGCGCCGTCATCGCGTCAGAGATGGCCGCCGCGGGCGAGCGTGGGTCGATCGTCTCGATCCTGTGCGACCATGGCGATCGCTACGGCTCGACCTATTTCAACCCGGACTGGCTGGCAGCCAACGGGCTGGACGTCGCCCCCTGGGAAGCGCGGATGGAGGCCTTCTTCCGCGACGGTCGCCTCCCGGACTGAACGGCCATCCCTGCGCGGGGGCTATGCCCCCTGCCCCGGATACCGCTATCTGGCCCGCAAACACACAAGGACCACCCATGGCAGGCCTGAAGGACAAGCGCGGCTTCATCGACAAGGACCGGCTGGACCTGTCCGAACGTCAGGCCGTCGAATACTGGATGA
Organism: Caulobacteraceae bacterium; assembly: GCA_019748095.1. Classification (GTDB taxonomy): domain Bacteria; phylum Pseudomonadota; class Alphaproteobacteria; order Caulobacterales; family Caulobacteraceae; genus Brevundimonas. The sequence goes on from JAIEQA010000018.1 coordinate 65,118, forward strand.
AGCGCTGGGGCGTCACCCGCGACCAGATCACCGCCGCCCACCGCAAGGCCGGCCGCATGGTCAAGGACATCGCCGCCGAGCTCGGCAAGAAGCGCTGACACCGGCCTGCGCACAGGCGTCTGGTCATCTTGACGATGTTCGACATCGACCTGGCGAGGTTGGTCGGGATTCCTGGTCGGTTTGACGACGGCTCTCCCGACCGTCGCCTTACAGGTGGATCGTCCGCCCATAGGCGTCCAGCGCCGCCTCATGCATGGCTTCGGACATGGTCGGGTGCGGATAGACGATGCCGTGGATGTCTTCCTCGGTCGCCTCCATCGTGATGGCGGTGACATAGCCCTGGATCATCTCGGTGACCTCGGCCCCGATCATGTGGGCCCCGATCAGGGCCCCGGTCTTCGCATCGAAGATGGTCTTCACAAAGCCCTCGGTCTCCCCCGAGGCGATGGCCTTGCCGTTCACCTTGAACGGGAACCGCCCGACCTTGACCTCGCGTTTGGCCTCGCGGGCCCCCTGCTCCGTGATCCCGACCGAGGCGACCTGGGGCTGGGCATAGGTACAGCCGGCGATCGGCGACACGACATGCGGTGACTTGTAGCCGGCGATGACCTCGGCCGCGTGGATGCCCTCATGGCTGGCCTTGTGCGCCAGCCAGGGCGCGCCGGCACAGTCGCCGATGGCGTACAGCCCTTTCACATTGGTCTGGCAGTGGCCGTCGATGGTGATATGGCCCCGGTCCATATTGACCCCCAGGGCCTCCAGACCGATCCCGTCGGTGTTGGCGGTGATCCCGACGGCCGAGATACAGACGTCGGCCTCCAGAACCTCGGCCTTGCCGCCCGCCTCGATCGCGACCTGGACCCCCTTCCCGCCTGTCGACACACGGGTGACCTTGCAACCGGTCCGGAACGTCATGCCCCGCTTTTCGAAGGCCTTGCGAGCGGCGGCGGAGACCTCCTCGTCCTCGACCGGCATGATCCGGTCCAGCGCTTCCACGACGGCAACTTCAGCTCCCAGGGCCCTGTAAAAGCTTCCGAATTCAATTCCGATCGCACCGGACCCGATGACCACGATCGACTTCGGCATGAACTTCGGCGCCATGGCCTCGCGATAGGCCCAGATCCGGTCGCCGTCGGCTTCCAGTCCGATCTGGGGAATCGCCCGGGCCCGGGCCCCGACCGCCAGGATGACCGCCTTCGCCTCGACCGTGCGCGATCCGCCGGCCTTCAGGGCGATCATCACCTTCGGGGCTGCCATGCCCTTCTCCAGCTTCGCGGTCCCCTCGATGACCTCGATCCTGTTCTTCTTCATCAGGAAGCCGACGCCCTGATTCAGCTGTTTGGCCACCCCGCGCGAGCGGGCGATGATGGCGTCGAAATCAAAACCGATCGATCCGGCCGACAGGCCGTAGTCCTTGAGGTGGCTGAGGCTTTCGTATTTCTCGCCCGACTTCAGCAGCGCCTTGGTCGGGATACAGCCCCAGTTCAGGCAGATGCCCCCCAGCGCTTCCCGCTCCACGATCGCCGTCTTCAGACCCAGCTGGCTGGCGCGGATAGCAGCGACATAGCCGCCCGGGCCGGAGCCAATGACGATGAGATCGAAGTCGGCCAAGTCGAAACCTCCGCTGGAAAGTCCCCGGGTTGTAGCGGGCGCCGCCCGGGCCGGGAAGCGGTGCGGACCCCGCCGTAACCAGCCGTGACCGGGATCAGGCGGATCGGAGCCAGGTCACGAATGCACTCCAGTCGGTCACGGTCGCGAGAATGACGAGGACCGCCGGCAGGAGCACAAGGAAAACGTAGAAGGCCAGATGCAGGATGCCCCGCCACAGCGCCTGAAGAGGGCTCATGGCATAGTAGCGCGCCGCAGCGATCGTGAAATAGGCGAGGTATGGCAGCGTCAGCAGCACGGCCGACAGATTGGCCCCCCAGGCATTGAGCGCCGCCATGGCCATGGCCAGCACAAACGCCGCAGCGTGGGCCCACATGGCGAAGATGACGTGCTCCAGAAACAGCCGCCGCCGCCCGAACAGGGGAACCAGGCCGGCCGCATACAGTGGCATCAACAGCCACAGGACATTGGGCAACCAGCCGGAAAGGCGCTCCGCCAGCTTGGCCTGCTCGGCATTGAGGACCAACTCATACGCCATATTGGCCCGGGTCACTTCGTCTGCGGCCTCCAGCGCGCCCTTCTCGATCGCGGCGGTGACCTCCGGATCAATCGCGGGCTCAACCCGGGCCTGCAGCCAGCGGTCCTCACTGGTTGCGCCGACCACGCTGATCTCCATGCTCTCGGGATCATAGACCGCCTGGAGTGGCTGGCCCGGTGAGTCGACCTTCCAGGTGAACTGGAACAGGGTCGTGTCGCTGAAATTGAGGACGGCCAGAAACAGGGTCGTGGCGACGATGAAGAGCTTGAGCGGGGTCACATAGAGAGAGCCCGCGCCCTCGCGATAGGCCTCCAGCAAGCGTCCCGGCCGCACCAGAAGAATCGCCAGTGTCCGGGCCGCCTTGCCGTCCAGCGGGCTGTAGGACGTCGCAACTTCAATCGCCATTTCACGCAGCGGGACAGGTTTGGCGGTGCTGTCCTGGCCGCAGCTGTGGCAGTAGCGGCCAACCAGCGCGTTCCGGCAGGCCGCGCAGATTCGACTGGCTTCCGTCTTCATTGGCCCGCGCCACCCTTTGCCGCTGTCCGGTCATCTGCCAAACGCCGCTGCCCCAGCCTCGACCTATGCCTGCAGTATCGGGGGAGTCATAGCTGCCGTTCGATCTCCGGCACGAGAGCCGCCGGCTCGACCTGGGGCGCGAACCGGGCCACCACCCTGCCCTCACGGTCTGTCAGGAACTTCGTGAAGTTCCACTTGATGTCGCGGCTGCCGAGGAAGCCCCGCTTCTGGCCGGTCAGCCAGTCAAAGAGCGGATGCCGGTTCGGGCCGTTGACCTCGACCTTGTCAAACATCGGAAAATCGACGCCGAAGGTCGAGCTGCAGAAGGCCGCGATCTCGGCCGCCCGGCCCGGTTCCTGATGGCCGAACTGGTTGCAGGGAAAGCCCAGCACCTCGAACGACCGGTCCGCATACTGGCGATGGAGGCCCTCCAGCCCGGCGTACTGGCTGGTGAACCCGCATTTCGAGGCCGTATTGACGATCAGCAGGGCCTTGCCGCGAAAGCGCTCCAGCGGCACGTCCGTGCCGTCGATCGCCCTGGCGGTGAAGTCATAGACCGTCGTCATGGCGGGCCTCAGGCCAGCATTGCGACGGGATCTTCGATCAGGGGCTTGAACGCCTGCAGGAACCGGGCCCCGATCGCACCGTCGACCACCCGGTGATCGCAGGTCAGGGTCACGGTCATGACCGTGGCCACCGCCAGCTGGCCGTCGCGGACCACGGGGCGTTGCTCGCCGGCCCCGACGCTCATGATCGCCCCCTGGGGCTCATTGATGATCGAGGCGAAGGCCTTGATGCCGAACATGCCAAGGTTCGAGACACTGAAGGTGCCGCCCTGGAACTCCTCGGGCTTCAGTTTCTTGTCGCGAGCACGTTTGGCCAGATCTTTTGACTCTACAGCGATCTGCGACAGGGACTTGGTTTCAGCTTTGAAGATGATCGGGGTGATCAGACCGCCGTCGATGGCCACGGCCATGGCGACATCGGCGTGGTGATGCATCGCGATCCCCTCGGGGCTGTAGGATGCATTGGCTTCGGGCACGGCCTTCAGGGCTAGGGCCGACGCCTTGATCACGAAGTCATTGACCGAGACCTTGATGCCCTTCGGTTCCAGCAGGGCATTGATCCGGGCGCGCGCGGCCAGCAGGGCGTCGATCTCGCAATCGATGGTCAGCGGGAAATGGGGCACGTTCTGGATCGAGCCGACCATGCGTCGCACGATCGCCTTGCGCATCCCGTCCAGCGGGATGAGGTCGTAGCTGCCGTCGGGGATGCCCATATCGGCCAGAGACTGGACCTTGCGGGTTTCGATGCCGGAAGACGCTGCGGTCACAGGCGCGGCAGCCGGACGTGCGCCGCCCTTGCCGGCGGCCTCGACGTCGGCCTTCACGATCCGGCCATGCGGACCCGTGCCCTTCAGGGTCGACAGATCCAGTCCGGCTGCCTTCGCCAGCCGACGCGCCAGTGGTGACGAGAAGACGCGCTCGCCAGACTTCGCAAAAGCCGGTGTGGCCGCAGCCGGTTCCGCATTGGCAGGCGCGGTCGAAGCCGCGGCTGGTGCAGCCTTCGGCGCTTCGGCTTTCGCAGGTTCGGCGGCCTTCGGAGCCGGAGCCGGAGCCGCAGCCCCGCCCTCCGCAGCCAGGCGGGCGATCGGCGTGTTGACCTTCACATTCTCGGAGCCCTCGGCGACCAGAATCTCGGTGATCTCGCCCTCGTCGACGGCCTCGACCTCCATGGTCGCCTTGTCGGTCTCGATCTCGGCGATCACATCACCGGCCTTGACCGTGTCACCGACCTTGACGTGCCACTTGGCCAGAACACCCTCTTCCATGGTGGGCGACAGGGCGGGCATCAGGATGTCGGTCATGCTGCGCTCTCAGCTTGGGTCTCGGCCACGGTCCGGTACCCGGGCCCTTCCAGCGACTGTTTGAGGCCGGAGAGGATCAGCCGATAGGTCGCCTCTTCGTCCAGTCCCTTTTGTACATGATACACATAGGCAATGTTGCGGGCGGCGATGGCCAGAAGTTCACCATAGGTGCCCGGCTTCTCGAACGCCGGCATGATCGACATGACCGGCTCTCCCCTCGAGAACCAGAGACGCATCAGCTCGATCGCCTCGGGATCGCTGGCGACGCTGTCGGGAACGGTCAGCTGAAACTCGGACCGATCGTTGCTCACGCCATCACCTTGCGGACCGCCGCGACGATCTTGTCCACGCCCGGAAGCGACAGGACCTCAAGATTGGCGGCATAGGGCAGAGGGACGTCTTCCTGATGGACGCGCAGCGGCGGGGCATCCAGATAGTCGAAGGCGTGCTCGATCACCCGGGCCACGACCTCTGCCCCGACGCCCATCGGCCCCCAGCCTTCCTCGGCAGAGACCAGACGGCTGGTCTTCTTCACGCTGTCGATGATCGTGTCATGATCCAGCGGACGCAGGGTGCGCAGGTCCACGACCTCGCAGGAAATGCCCTCGGCCTCCAGTTGTTCGGCCGCCTGCAGGGCAAACCCGACCATGCGGCTGTGCGCCGTGATCGTCACGTCCGTGCCCTCACGGCGCACCTTCGCCTTGCCGATCGGGACCAGCCAGTCCTCGACGTCCGGCACATCGAACTCGATGCCGTACATCATCTCGTGCTCGAGGAAGACGACCGGGTTCGGATCGCGGATGGCCGCCTTGAGCAGGCCCTTGGCGTCGGCGGCGTCATAGGGGGCGACGACCTTCAGGCCCGGCACATGGGCGTACCAGCTGCCATAATCCTGGCTGTGCTGGGCCGCGACGCGGCTGGCCGCGCCGTTGGGTCCCCGGAACACGATGGGCGCGCGGATCTGGCCGCCCGACATATAAAGGGTCTTGGCGGCCGAATTGATGATGTGGTCGATCGCCTGCATGGCGAAGTTGAAGGTCATGAATTCGACGATGGGCTTCAGGCCCGCCATCGCGGCCCCGACGCCGAGGCCGGCGAATCCATGCTCGGTGATCGGGGTGTCGACCACGCGACGGTCGCCGAACTCCTGCAGCAGTTCGCGGCTGACCTTGTAGGCCCCCTGGTACTGGGCGACTTCCTCGCCGATCAGGAAGACCGCCTCGTCGCGGCGCATCTCCTCGGCCATGGCGTCGCGCAGGGCGTCGCGGATGGTGGTCTTGACCATCGTGGCACCGGCCGGGATCTCGGGATCCTTCAGCCTCGGCTTCGGCGTCGGAGTGCCAGTTTCGGCGGGGGCCTTTTCGGGATCGCCGGACTTCGCCTCGGCGGCGTCCGGCTTCGCCACGGGTGCGGCGACGGAAGCGGCCTGGGTCGCCGGGGCCGAGGTTGCGCCGTCCTGGCCCGCCAGACGCGCGATCGGGGTGTTGACCTTGACGTTCTCGGAGCCCTCGGCGACCAGAATCTCGGCCACCTCGCCCTCGTCGACGGCCTCGACCTCCATGGTCGCCTTGTCGGTCTCGATCTCGGCGATCACATCGCCGGCCTTGACCGTGTCACCGGCCTTGACGTGCCATTTGGTCAGTGTGCCCTCTTCCATCGTGGGCGATAGCGCCGGCATCAGGATGTCGGTCACGCAGCGGTCTCCACATAGACGTCAGTATACAGTTCGGACGGATCCGGCTCCGGGCTTTCCTGAGCGAATTGAACGGCCTCGGCAACGATGGCCTTGATCTCGGCGTCGATCACCTTGATCTCGTCCTCGGTGATCTTCGCCGCGTCCATCAGGGCCCGGATGTGATCGATGGGATCGCGGGTCTTCTTGACCTCGTCGACCTCTTCCTTGGTGCGGTACTTGGCCGGATCGCTCATGGAGTGGCCGCGATAGCGGTAGGTCTTCACTTCCAGAATGAACGGGCCGCCGCCTTCGCGGGCGCGTTTCACGGCGCGCGCCACGGCATCCCTCACCGCCAGCACATCCATACCGTCGACCAGTTCCCCCGGGATGCCGAAGCTGGCTCCGCGCTGTGCCAGCTCGGTCGTCGAGGACGATCGCTCGATGCTGGTCCCCATGGCGTACTGGTTGTTCTCGATGATGTAGATGGCCGGCAGCTTCCACAGCTGGGCCATGTTGAAGCTCTCATAGACCTGGCCCTGGTTGGCCGCGCCGTCCCCGAAATAGATGAAGGCGACCGAGTCGTCGCCGCGGTATTTGCCTGCGAAGGCCAGACCAGTGCCCAGGGCGACCTGCGCCCCGACAATGCCGTGACCGCCATAGAAGCCGGTCGGCACGTCGAACATGTGCATCGACCCGCCCTTGCCCTTGGACGATCCGCCCGAGCGGCCGGTCAGCTCGGCCATGACCTCTTTCGGGTCCATACCGGCGGCCAGCATGTGGCCGTGGTCGCGGTAGCCGGTGATGATCTTGTCGTGGCCCGGCCGGACGCTGGCCTGAACGCCGACGGCCACGGCCTCCTGACCGATGTACAGGTGGCAGAAGCCGCCGATCAGACCCATACCGTACAGCTGCCCCGCCCGTTCCTCGAACCGGCGGATCAGAACCATCTCGCGGTAGAACCCCAGCAGCTCTTCCCGGGACGCCGTCGGGGCGTTGGGAAGCCTGGTCAAGGCTTTGGAACTGGTGGTCTTCTGGGCGGCTCTCGCCATCCGGCATCTCCCCGGTGAGCCCCACGGCGAAATACGCCGCGCGGGGCCTCTTGTCGTTACGGAAAGGGGCTGTAGCAGCCTTCCTTCCTCGAAGGCAAAGCACGCGGCGGCACCTGTAACAAGAGTTCAGGACGTCGCCGCCGCAGCGGACGGGGCAGGGCTTGCGGCGACCCGGATCAGATAGTCGCGCGGGTCGGCGAAGCCGAGCACGGCCCGCGCCCGTTCTTCCAGCAGATCCCGTGACAGCGTATCCGCGCGCAGATAGCGCACCCGAACCTCAAGGTCGGCGCGTTGCGACACCAGCGACTCCAGCTGCTGTTCCCGGGCGACCAGCAGGGCATCGCGGGCCGAGCCGCTCAGCAGGCCGCGCTCCCCTGTCAGTGCCTGAACGCCCAGATAGACGACCAGCAACAACAGGAATGCGGACAGGGCGTAGGGTTTCATCCGTTCGGGCATCACACACGCTCCTTCTGAGCGTCAGGTCACAGTCCCTTCCTTGTGACCGGAAATGCCTAACAAATCCTAGCTTTGCCTTAACCTATTTCAGCAGCATTCCGTCGCCGTAATAGGAGGCCTGGTCGCCCAGCAGCTCCTCGATCCGCAGCAACTGGTTGTATTTGGCGGTCCGGTCGGAGCGGGCCAGTGATCCGGTCTTGATCTGACCGCAGTTGGTCGCGACCGCGAGGTCGGCGATGGTCGAATCCTCGGTCTCGCCCGAGCGGTGGCTCATCACCGCCGTATAGCCGGCCCGGTGCGCCATATCGACCGCGTCCAGGGTCTCGGACAGGGTCCCGATCTGGTTGACCTTGACGAGGATCGAGTTCGCCAGTCCTTCGCCGATGCCTGCCGCCAGACGCGCCGGATTGGTCACGAACAGATCGTCGCCGACAATCTGGATCCGGTCGCCCAGCGCCTCGGTCAGCAGTTTCCAGCCTTCGAAATCGTCCTCGGCACACCCGTCCTCGATCGACACGATCGGGAACCGCTCACACAGGTCGGCCAGATAGGCGACCATGCCTTCCGCGCCGAAGGTCTTGCCCTCCCCGGTCATTGAATAGGCCCCGCCCTTGAAGAACTCGGTCGCGGCCACGTCGAGGGCGAGGTGGAAATCCTCTCCCGCCAGATAGCCGGCGGCCTGTCCGGCCTTGGTAATGAAGCTCAAGGCCTCCTCGGCCGAGGCCAGGTTGGGGGCGAAACCGCCCTCATCACCGACATTGGTGTTGTGACCGGCGTCCTTCAGTTGCTTGCGCAGGGCGTGGAAAATCTCCGAGCCCATCCGCAGGCCTTCCGAGAAGGTCTCGGCCCCGGTCGGCAGGATCATAAACTCCTGGATGTCGATCGGATTGTCGGCATGCGCCCCGCCATTGATGATGTTCATCATCGGGGTCGGCAGGACACGGGCCGAGATGCCTCCGACATAGCGGAACAGCGGCAGTCCGACCGAGATGGCACTGGCCTTGGCCACCGCCAGCGACACGCCGAGGATGGCGTTGGCCCCCAGCCGGCCCTTGTTCTCGGTGCCGTCGAGCGTGATCATCGCCTCGTCGATGCGGCGCTGGTCCTCGGCATCCATGCCGGACAGGGCGTCGAAGATCTCGCCATTGACGGCGTCGACGGCGTTCTGCACGCCCTTGCCACCCCAGAGGTCCTTGTCCCCGTCGCGCAGCTCGATCGCCTCATGCGCACCTGTGGACGCGCCCGAAGGCACAGCCGCCCGGCCGAAGCTGCCGTCATCCAGCACGACATCGACTTCCACCGTGGGGTGCCCGCGGCTGTCGAGGATCTGGCGGGCGACGATGTCGGCGATGTCGGTCATGGGGGCCTTCGGCAAAAGAGGGAGATGCGGCGCGTCGGGGGTTTAGCCCGATGCCAGCGAATCGCCAACCATCAGCCGCCGGCTGTTCAGGAACAGCCCTCGACGAGCTGGATGGAGGGGTCGCCCGCGTGAATGATATGGGCCACACCCTCGCCATTGATCTGGTAGCGGATGCCGCGGGCGGCCGGATCCTCGACATAGGCGGTGGAACCCCCGCGCGACCAGGCGATCAGGTCCTCGGCCGGTGCCGGCGCATATTTGTCGGGCTGGGCGATGATCGCCCCGCCATAGGCCGCCTTGATCGCGGCCCCCGCATCTCCGAGGCCAAAACCACGATCGGTCCGGATGTCGGAGTCGCGGATCAGGGTGATTCGCGTCAGGCGACCGTTCTGGATCATGACGTTCACCCCGTAGGGGGCCCGGGCCGGGTGATATTCGCTGCAGACCTCCGGCTCCGGACCGCCCACAGCGTCCGGCGTGGCGGTCGGGCCCCAGGCTGCGGCGACCTCGCTGGCCGTCATGCCGATGCGGATCGGCCCCAACCCCTCTGCGGTCAGCACATTGTCTGCGACCGGTGCCGGGTCGGCTGGCGGGAGGGGTGAGACCGGTGCCGAATCAGGTGCGGAGGCCGGCTCCGGTGCGTTGCAGGCCGCCAGCAGCAGCACGGCCGTGGTAGCGGTAATCAGGCGGATCATGCAGCGGTCTCTCGTGGTGATGCTGCTATCAACGCATGAAAACGGCGCGCGGGGATACCGCGCGCCGCAAACGTCTCACCGACTGGAAGAAACCTAGTCTTCCTTGGGCGTCAGGACCTGACGGCCGCGATAGGTGCCCGTCTTCAGGTCGATGTGGTGCGAACGGCGCAGCTCGCCCGTGTCCTTGTCCTCGGTATAGGGATTGGTCCCGAGGGCGTCGTGGGAGCGACGCATGTTGCGACGCGAGGGCGATACTTTGCGCTTCGGAACAGCCATGTCCGTCTCAATCTTCAGGTCGGGCGCTGCAGGAGCGCGAAAACAACAGCGGCGGCCCCGGAAACAGAGCCGCCACGCGAGGGCGGGCTTATGCCTCAACCGCAGCCGGACTTCAAGCCGATGTTGAACCTTGCCGCCAGATCGCGCGGGACAGGCCGTAGTACAGGCTGTCCTTCCACTCACCCCCGACGTTCCAGGTGCGTTCGGCAGCGCCGGTTCGCACGAATCGCAATCGCTCCAGAAGCCGGATCGAGGCCAGGTTTTCCGGGTCGACATCGGCCGTCAGGACCTCAACCGGCCGGGTTGCAAACACGTGATTCACGGCCGCCCCCACGGCCTCGCTCGCCAGACCGAGGCCCCAGTGTTCGGGGTGAAGGATGTAGCCCACGTCCGGCAGCCGCCAGAACCCCGCCTTGCCGATCACGACCCCGTCGCGCTCGACGATGAAATCATCACTGCCGGCCGCATTGCCCGCGATCATGCCGTCCAGCCAGTCGCGGGTCTGGTCCAGCGACTCATGCGGTGGCGTGGACCACCAGCGGGTCGCGCGCGGATCGGACAGGACGGCATGAACGGCCGCCAGATCGTCCGGGCGGGCGTGCCGCAGCCGCAGACGCGGTGTCTCGATCACGGTCACCCCGGCGCCTTTTCCATGACGATGAAATACAGGTCGTCCCGTAGCGGCGAGCCCAGTCGGGGCTCGTCATAAGGGAACGGCACGGTCTGGGCGGTGTCGCGGTAGCCCAGACGGTTGTACCAGGCGATCAGGGTATCGCGCTGCGGAAACACCTGGATCCGCACCCGCCGGGCACCGAAACGGGTCGTCAGGGCGGTCTCTGCCGCCGAGACCATCCGGCGACCCAGACCGGAGGATTGAAGCGTCGGTTCGACCGACAGCATGCCGAAATAGCCCATGCCCTCCTCCCGCCGGGCGATCAGGACCGAGGCGACGAGGACGCCGGCCCGCCAGCCGGTCAGGATGGCCTGATCCGGGTCGGCGAGGATGTCGGCCAGTTCTTCCGGATCGGTGCGCTGGCCGTCCAGCAGATCGGCCTCGGTCGTCCAGCCCGCGCGGGAGGTTTCGCCGCGATAGGCACTTTCGATCAGTCGATGCAGCACAGGGATGTCGGACGCGACGGCGTCCCGCAGGTCGAGGTCAGTCATGCTCCAGCATTGCCGCAACCGCCTCACCGATCGCAAGCGAACTGGTCAAACCGGGGCTCTCGATGCCGAACAGGGCCACCAGACCGTCGATGCCGTGATCGTCTCGGCCGCGCAGCTGAAAGTCCGGCTGGGGTTCGCCTGCGCCGTGCAGCTTGGGCCGGATCCCGGCATAGTCGGGGGTCAGGGCCCCGTCCGGAAGCCCGGGCCAAAATCGGCGGATATAGGCGGCGAAGGCGTCGGCCCTCGCCGGATCGACGCTGTAGTCCTCGCGCTCGACATATTCGAGATCGGGCCCGAACACGGCCTGACCACCCAGATCCTTGCGATAGTGGATGCCCAGCGCACCGGGGATGGGCGGCGGATAGATCAGGCGATCGAACGGGGCCTTTCCGCTCAATCGAAAATAGACCCCCTTGCCGAAATGGCCCGGCGGGATGCGGGCGGGCGGATAGTTCCCGATCCGTGCCGCCACGGTCTGGGACGACAGGCCGGGCGCGGTGACCAGCAGCCGGGTGGTCAGGGTCGTCCCGCCCTCCCCGCCCGCCGTGATCCGGAAGCCGCCGCCCGGCAGGGGCTCGGCCCGCTCGAAGGGCGTCGAGATCACGACCGACCCGCCGGCGTCCTCGATCTCGCCCTGCAGCGACAGCATATAGTCGTGGCTGGCAAAGACGCCACTCTCGGGCGACAGGATGGCGGCATGAGCGTTCAGGGCCGGTTCCATCGCCGATGCCTGCGGGCCGGTCAGATGCTCCAGTCCTTCCACACCATTGGTGGCGGCCTGCTGGAAGATGGCTTCGATCAGGGCGACTTCATCAGGCCGGGTGGCCACGACCAGCTTGCCGCATTTGCGATGGTCGATCTTGTGGCTGTCCAGATAGCTGTAGAGCGCGCGGCGTCCCTCGACACACAGGCGCGCCTTCAGGGACCCCGTCGGATAGTAGAGCCCGGCGTGGATGACCTCGGAGTTGCGGGACGAAACACCTTCGCCAATGTGAGGCTGTTGTTCCAGGACCAGCACGGTCAGGCCCCGCTTCGACAGCGCCCGCCCGCAGGCCAGCCCCACTGCGCCGGCTCCCACCACCACGGCGTCGAAGTCGAAAGGGGTCATGGCCCCTTGCCGTACCGCCGTGCCGCCTCGGCCTCGAAACTGCCGATCAGCAGGGAAACGGCGCGATCGAAATTGGCCTGGAGCGCGGCGTTCAGCAGGGGCGACCGAAACGCGAAATCGATCATGAACTCCAGACGGGTCCCTTCGGGCACGTCATGAAAGGTCCACCGGTTCTTCAGGTGCCGGAACGGTCCGCGCAGCAGCCCGACCTCGACCAGCGGGGCATTCCGGTCATGGCGCACCCAGGTCGAGAACCGCTCCTTCAGGAACGAGAACCCCACCTGGGCCTCGGCATCGAGGACGTCCACGCCGGGCGCTTCCTCGCGTCGGTTCCAGACGCGCATGGCCGTCACCCATTTCACGAAGCGCGGGTAGGACTCCACGTCCGCGACCATCTCGGCGAGCTGGGCGGGGGTGTAGGGCAGGATGCGGGTGACGCGATGAACGGCCAAGCGGGCGTCAGCGTCCGCTCTGGGAGAGACGCGCGGCCTTCAGCCGGGCGAAATCGTCCCCGGCGTGGTGTGACGACCGGGTCAGGGGCGAGGCCGACACCATCAGGAACCCCTTGGCCCGGGCGATGGCCTCATAGGCCTTGAACTCCTCGGGCGTCACGAACCGGTCGATGGCGGCGTGTTTCCGGGTCGGCTGGAGGTACTGGCCGATGGTGATGAAATCGACCCCGGCCGAGCGCATGTCGTCCATGACCTGCATGACCTCTTCCTTGGTTTCGCCCAGACCGACCATGATGCCGGACTTGGTGAACTGGTTCGGGTCGCGCTCCTTGACCTGCTGCAGCAAGCGCAGGGAGTGGAAATAGCGGGCTCCCGGCCGGATCTTAAGATACAGCCGCGGCACGGTCTCGAGGTTGTGGTTGAACACGTCGGGCCGGGCATCGATCATGACCTCGGCGGCCCCGTCCTTTCTCAGGAAGTCGGGCGTCAGGATCTCGATCGTGGTGGCCGGGGCCTGCAGCCGGATCTGGCGCACGACCTCGGCGAAATGCGCGGCACCGCCGTCCGCGACATCGTCCCGGTCCACCGAGGTGATGACGACGTGGTTCAGGCCCAACTGGGCCACGGCCAGTCCGACCTTGGCCGGCTCCTCCGGATCCAGCGGCTGCGGCAGGCCGGTCTTGACGTTGCAGAAGGCGCAGGCCCGCGTGCAGGTGTCGCCCATGATCATCAGGGTGGCGTGCTTCTGGCTCCAGCACTCGCCGATGTTCGGACAGGCCGCCTCCTCGCAGACGGTCACCAGCCCCTTGGACCGGACGATCTCCCTGGTGGCATTGTACTGGCCCGAACCGGGGGCCTTGACCCGCAGCCAGTCGGGCTTGCGCAGCACCGCCGTCTCGGGCCGGTTCTGCTTTTCGGGGTGACGCAACTCGGACGGTTTACGCGTCAGGGTGTCGATGAGGGTAACCATCGAGGCAGGGCGGGCTCCACAGACAGAGAGCGGTATGTCGTCCTTCCGTCTGCGGAAGGCAAGTCACGCCCGGTGTCGCGGCGTTGCTCACGTGACGTTACATATCTTTTCATCCGGCGGTGGCTTCACTAGTTTGGGCGTCAACAATGAGGTGGGGGCACCCGAACCCTCGAGGAGACGCGTATTGTTCAGGCCCGGCCTCGACCCCTCGGCAGGCGAAGAATCCCTGTTCGACGCCCTTGTCGCCGCGCGTACGCGCTACGGTGACAAGGAGATCCTTGAGGATCAGGACCGCAAGCCCCTGACCTATACCGGGCTGATCCGGGCAGCCTTTGTGCTGGGGCGCAAGATCGCCGCCATGACGGCCCCGGCCGAGCGGGTCGGCATCCTGCTTCCGGCCTCCATGGGCACAGTCGTCACCTTCTTCGGCCTGCACGCCTTCGGGCGGGTGCCGGTCATGCTCAACTTCACCTCTGGCGAGCGCAATCTCAAGGCTGCGATCGAGGCAGCCGGGGTCAAGCGGATCCTGTGCGCGCGGCGGTTCGTCGAGCAGGCGAAGATCGACGATCTCATCGCGGAACTGGCCGAGGTCGCGGAGATCGTCTGGCTGGACGACGTTCGCGCCAGCGTCGGACTTCAGGACAAGCTGTTCGGCCTGATGGCGGGCCTGATGCCGGCCCGGTTCCGAACCCCGACCCTGCCGGATGATCCGGGCGTCGTGCTGTTCACCTCCGGCAGCTTCGGTGCCCCCAAGGGCGTCCTGCTCAGCCAGAAGAACCTGGTCGCAAATGCCCGGCAGGTCGCGACCCACATCCCGCTGGATCCCGACTGGGTGATGTTCAACCCCCTGCCGACCTTCCACTGTTTCGGCCTGACCGGCGGCGTCATCCTGCCCATCCTGAACGGGCTGAAGACCTTCCAGTACCCCTCCCCCCTGCACGGCAAACAGATCGTCGCCCTGCTGGCCGAGGTGAACACGGCCGTCCTGTTCGCCACCGACACCTTCCTGAACCAGTGGGCCCGGGTGGCCGCGCCCGACGATTTCCGTACCGTCCGCTTCGTCGTCGCCGGGGCCGAGCGGGTGCGGGACGAAACCCATCACCTGTTCAACACGAAGTTTGGTGGCGTGAAGCTGCTGGAGGGCTATGGCGCGACCGAGGCGGCCCCCGTGGTCGCGGTCAACCATCCCGACCGCAACCGGCCCGGCACTGTCGGCCAGCTGATGCCGGGCATGGAGGCCCGGCTGGAGCCGGTCGAGGGGATCAAGGAGGGCCAGCGCCTGTTCGTCCGGGGCCCCAATGTCATGGCCGGCTATATGACCCCCGGCGATCCGACCCGGATCGAACCGCTGGACGGCGGCTGGCACGACACCGGCGACATCGTGGACCTGGATCCGGAGGGCTATATCTCCATCCTCGGGCGGGTGAAGCGGTTCGCCAAGATCGGCGGCGAGATGGTGTCCCTCAGCGCCGTCGAGGGGCTGGTCAGCGCCGTCTGGCCCGACAGCCGCCACGCCGTGATCTCCATCGCCGACAGCCGCAAGGGCGAGAAGCTGGTTCTGGTGACCGAACGCTCGGACGCCGACGTCGGCCGCATCGCCGAATGGGCCCGCGAGCATGGTGCGCCGGAACTGGCTGTGCCCAAGAAGATCATCAAGGTCGACGTCTTGCCGGCGCTGGGTACCGGCAAGACCGACTATGTCGCCATTCAGGCGCTGGTGGATCTGGCCGAAGCCGCCTGACCGATCATGACGCCGGTCATCGAGATCGAGCCGCCCCAGATCGAATCGTTGAAGAAACTGACCGGCTCGCCGGGCTCCGCCTGGGCCGCCACATACAGCAGCGGCAGATAGTGTTCGTCCGTCGGCACGCTCAGTTGCGCCTGCTCGGCCAGGCCGACCCAGTCGATCAGGGCCTCGTGATCGCCGCGCACCAGGGCTGATTTCACCGCCTCGTTGAAGTTGCTGGCCCAGGCATAGGCCTCGCCACCGTCGCGCTTCATGGTCCGGAGATTGTGGACGAAGTCGCCGCTGCCGGCGATCAGGATCCCCTCGGCCCGCAGCGCCCTCAGCCGGCCGGCCAGACGATAGTGTTCGCTGGCGTCCAGCTCGCGGTTCAGGGACAGCTGGACCACGGGCACGTCCGCCTCGGGCCAGACGTGGGCCAGCACCGACCAGGTCCCGTGATCCAGTCCCCAGGTATCGACGGCCTTGGCACCCGTCAGCGCGGCCACCCGGCCGGCCAGGGCGGGCGACCCCGGCGCCGGATACTGCATCGCATGCAGTTCCGGACCGAAGTTGCCGAAATCGTGGATAGTCTCCGGGCGTTCCTGTGCCGTCACCCCCAGCCCTCGGGTCTCCCAGTGCGCCGAGACCATGACCACGCCGGCGGGTTTACCCAGCCGGGTCCCCAGCGCGCGCCAGCCGTCGGCATAGGGGCCGCCCAGGGCATTCAAGGGCGACCCGTGACCAAAAAAGACCGCCGGCTGGCGCATGGATCAGGCCTTCAGCTTGCCGGCGAGCCGGGCGATATAGGCCCCCTGATGCCGCGCCCCGGCCAGTTCGTTGGCGCTGGGCTGGCGCGAGCCGTCACCTCCGGTGATGGTGGTCGCCCCATAGGGCGAGCCGCCGGAAATCTCTTCCAGCGTCAGCTGACCCTGGAAATCATAGGGCAGTCCGGCGACGACCATGCCGTGGTGCATCAGGGTCTGGATCATGCCGATCAGCGTCGTCTCATTGCCGCCGTGCTGGCTGGCGGACGAGGTGAAGGCCCCGCCAACCTTGCCAATCAGCTTGCCCTGGAACCAGACACCGCCGGTCTGATCCCAGAAATTGCGCATCTGGGCCGCCGCCGTGCCGAACCGGGTCCCGGCTCCGACGATGATGGCGTCATAGGTCTCGAGCTCGTTCACATTGGCCAGGGGCGCGGCCTGATCCATCTTGTAGCCGGACTGGATCGCCAGGGCCTCCGGCACCGTCTCCGGCACCCGGCGGATGTCGACCTCGACGCCCTCAATGGAGCGCGCGCCTTCGGCGACGGCCTCGGCCATCTGTTCGATGTGGCCATAGGTCGAGTGGTAAAGGACGAGAACCCGGGTCATGAGACGCTCCTGCTTCAGATCTGGCAGTTTGTAACTGCACCAGTGCCAGATTTAGTCGCTCGGTTTTCCGGCGCAAGGGCTTCTGGGGATTTCTATCGCTGGACGGGACAGATTGCCGCGTAGTGGGCGGCGTCCCCGGGCACGGCCTGGCCCCGGGATGCGCGGAACCGGTGCTCGACCACCATGGCCTGCTGCTCGATGTTCAGCCCGGTCCAGCCGCACCGCACCGCCGGATAGCGATAGGCCGCCGGCCCGTCCCCGGCTCGCAGCTTGGCCAGCAACAGGTTCACCCCCGATCGCGCCTGCCAGACATGGACCATCTCATGGATCAGGACCGCCTGCAGGCTCATGGGTGCGGTGCTGAAATCCGCTGGCAGGTCGCGGCGCGGCCAGACGATCCAGTCGCGCGCGAACCCCCGGCCGGGCACGAAGGCCCGGACCAGCGGCCACGGCGCGGCCAGCAGGCGCACCGCGTCGAGCGGCAGGTCGGGTGTGAATGCCGTCCGGATCAGGGTGCATTCCCCCGGGGTCAGGCCGCGGATCACGGCGTGCCGGTTCCCGATGCCGTGCCGACCCATTCCCAGTGCCAGGGCTCGTACAGATAGGGCACGAAGCCGAAGCGGCCGGCGTTCTTCACCAGCCAGCGATAGGTGGCCCCCTGGCTCATATGGCGGCGGCTGTCCGGGTGGGTGGAATCGACCCCCATCCCCAGCAACTGGCCGACATAAAGGTCCACCGCCGTTCCGGTGCGATGGGGCGAACAGACCGCCCGGCGCAGGCCGTCGCAGTTCCGCTCGGCGGCACAGCGGGCGGCGTCGGCCTCGGGATCGCGGAAACCGGAAAAGATCTGCAGCAGTTCGGGATCGGCGCGAATTTCGGGCACCTCGGCGCGGGCCGCCGCCACCATCCGGCGATAGGCGTCCAGCACATCGCGGCGCAGCAGCCGGGTCAGGCGATCGGCATGTTCCTCGGGAGCCTCGAGGTAACCCAGCTCGCGCAGGGGCGGCGGTTCAGGACATTCGTCGCGGACCCGGGCCATGACGAAGGGCCGGCGCTCCTGCAGGACGCCACGGAGGACATTGAAGGTGGCCGGGTCGAACACGCCCGTGGCGGTCAGGCCGTACCGGGTCTGAAAGGCCGCCATCGCGGCGGCGAAGTCGGACGTGCCGGGCTCGCAGTCGGTGCCGATCTCCTTCTGGATCAGCGGCAGATAGGTGCCCCAGCCCCATTCTGAGGATCCGAACGGGGCCCATTCGAGGGAATAGATCGAGATGACATTGGCGAAGGCCTGGCCAGACCACTGGGCCCGCTGGGTCTCGCAGCGGGATTGGGCGGTTGCCTGCCCGGGCAGGGCTGACCCCAGCACCGCCGCGACACTCAGAAGTAACAGGCCCATCCGCATAGGGTGAGCAAGCCCCAGCCGCGCGGCCGAGGCAAGGCCCCTCTCCTGCCGTCGTCAAAACTGGCAAGGTGAAGCCGACCGCCGACTCGCCCCGCCCCCGCTGGATGCCTGTATGTCCGAAAGCCCTCCGCCTGCGCCCGTCCGGCAGCCGAACCGGACCCTGGCCGCTTTTGCGGCCAGCTGCCTGCCGTATGCGGCCCTGGGCCTGCCCGTCTATGTGACCCTGCCGGAGTTCTACGCCAGCCATGTCGGGGTCTCCCTGTCGGCGGTCAGTCTGATCTTCCTGATCGTGCGGCTGGCCGACATCGTCGTGGACCCGGTGCTGGGGGTGATCATCGACCGGACCTCGACGAAATGGGGGCGCTACCGGGTCTGGATGGCGATCGGGGCCCCGATCCTGATGGGGTCGGTGGCCATGCTGTTCTTCGTGGGTCAGGGGGCCGGGGCGACCCATCTCGCGGTCTGGCTGGTGATCATGTACCTCGGCTATTCGATCAGCCTGCTGAGCCAGATGAGCTGGGCGGCGGTGCTGTCGCCCGACTATGACCAGCGCTCGCGCATCTATGGCTTCTGGCAGGTGGCCAATATCCTCGGCGTGCTGGCCGTACTGCTGATCCCGGTGGGGGCGCAAGCGCTGGGCCACAGCTATGTCGAGGCGGTGCGGATGCAGGGCGGGTTCATCATCGCCCTTCTGCCCGTCGCCCTTGGGATCACCTTCCTGTTCACGCCCGAGCCCCGGACGGTCGCCCCGCCGGCGCATGGGGCGCTGGGCCAGACCGTGGCCCTGGTGCTGAAGCCGGTGCTGCGCCGGCTGCTGCTGTCGGACCTGCTGCTGGGCGCGGCACGGGGCCTGATCGGGGTGCTCTTCTTCTATTTCTACGAACAGGCGCGCGGGTTCGAGCGGGACCAGACCTCGATCCTGCTGCTGGTCTATTTCGTCGCCGGTCTGGTCGGGGCCCCGGTCTGGGCCTGGCTGGCGACCCGGATCGGCAAGCACCGGGCCCTGGCCCTGGGCAGCGTCTATTTCGCGCTCAGCTTTGCAGCCGCGACCTTGCTGGTTCCGGCCGGCAACCTGCCCGCCGCCATGGCCGCCCTGTTCGGCACCGGTCTGGCCTTCGGGGCCTCGGACCTGCTGCTGCGGGCCATGATGGCCGATGCCGCCGACGCGGTGCGGCTGGACGACGGGGCCGACCACACTGGCTTGCTGTTCTCGATCCTGAACGCCACCTCCAAACTGGGCTATGCGGTCTCGGTCGGGGCCTTTGCCGTGCTGGAGTGGATCGGGTTCGACCCCGCCCCCGGGGCCGTCAATGATCCCGGCGTGATCCTCGGGCTGCAGTGGCTGTTCATCGCCGCGCCTGTGGCCCTGCTGCTGGGCTCGGCCCTGGTGCTGCGCCTCTATCCCCTGACCGCGGCCCGCCATGCGGTGATCCGGGCCGAACTCGAGGCCCGCGAGGCCGCAAGGACGCCTCAATGACCCCGACCGAACGCCTGCGCGACATCATGGTGCGGCTGCGAGACCCCGACGGCGGCTGCCCTTGGGACGTGGAACAGACCTTTGCCAGCATCGCCCCCTATACGATCGAGGAGGCTTACGAGGTCGCCGACGCCATCGACCGGGGCGACATGGGCGAGCTGAAGGGGGAGCTGGGCGACCTCTTGTTCCAGGTCGTCTTCCATGCCCGCATGGCCGAGGAAAAGGGGCTGTTCGCCTTCGACGACGTGGCCGAGGCCATGTCGGACAAGCTGATCCGGCGCCATCCCCACGTCTTTGGCGACGAGGCGGCGAAGGCTGACGGCCCGGCCCAGAAGCTGCGCTGGGAGGACCTCAAGGCGGCCGAGCGGGCCGGCAAGGCGCAGCATGGCGTGCTGGACGATGTGCCCGTGGGCCTGCCCGCCCTGCACCGGGCGGCCAAGCTGACCAAGCGGGCGGCCCGGGTCGGGTTCGACTGGCCCTCGGTCGACGAGGTGTTCGACAAGCTGGACGAGGAGGTCGCCGAGCTGAAGGTCGAGATCGCCGCGGGGGACTTGGACAAGGCCCGCGAGGAGGTCGGCGACCTGCTGTTCGTCGTGGCCAACCTGGCCCGGAAGCTGGGCGTGGAGCCCGAGGACGCCCTGCGCGGGGCCAATGCCAAATTCGTCCGGCGGTTCGGCTTCATCGAGGCGGAACTGGCGAAGGCCGGCCGGACGCCGGACCAGTCGGACCTCGCAGAGATGGACGCCCTGTGGAACGCGGCCAAGGTGGTCGAGCGGGCATAGGGTGGCCGCTCTCCGTGTCCGCCCCGGGCGGTCGCGAGAATCGCGACCGCCTGTCAGGTCGCGGGGTCAGGCGACACGCGCTTGCGGCGACGCAGCCGCCATCCGGCGATCAGGCCCAGCACGACGATTACCGCCCAACCGGCAAACAGGATCGTCAGGGTCTGTCGCGCCTCCCGGGCCACCGTCAGCGCGTCAACGTGCCCCGTGTTCCAGAACACCCATTCGCTTGCCAGCCGGGTCGCCAGCAGCGGACTGCCAGTCTCCAGCACAACGATGCCATCCCCGGTCGCAGGGTCAAAGCGCGCTGCCGTATTGATTGCCGGTTCATTGTTGCCATCGTGCCCGACAATGAACCCTTCGGCATTGTTGGGCGCATAGAGCAGGACCCCGAGCCCCCAGATCTCGAATCCGTACTGGTAGCCGTGGGGTCGATGCATCTCGGCGAGCGTCGCGGGCCTGAGCATGCCGCGCCCGGTCGGTGCGCCGTCGGGGCCGGGCCGGTGGGCCTGGATGAGGCGGGTCAGATCGGCCACCGACGTATACAGGGCCGAGGAACCGGCGGCCGAGAAGCGATAGTGAACGGCGGGCTTGCCGTCTGAATCATAGAACTCCGCCACCCGGGCCATGCCCGGGGCCAGGGCCGGGGTCTCGAACGTCGAACTGTTCATCGCAAGAGGGACCAGGACGGCGCGCTGCATGTAAGACTCGAACGTCTCACCCGTGACGTCCTCGATCATCAGCTGAAGCAGGGCATAGCCGCCACCTGAGTAAAGCCACTGCGCGCCCGGCTGCAGCCCCACCCTGACCGCACCCTCCGCTCCCGGCGAGGCGTCCGAGGCCCGCGTGAGAGACTCGACCAGTGGCTGGACCGGTTGATCCGGTGTGAACCCGCCATACCCCAGTCCATCCGTCAGGCCCGCTGTATGGCTCAGCAGCCGGCGTACCGTCACTTCGCGGTTGTCGAATTCGCCGGGCGGCAACTGCCAACGCCTCAGGTAACGGTCGACCGGGGCATCGAGATCGACCCGGCCCGCATCGACCAGGGTCATCACGCCGAGCGCAGTGATCCATTTGCTGAGCGATGCCACCTGGAAAAGGGTGTCGCGGTCAACCGGTGTGCCGACCGAGGCGAAGCGCTCATGATGGGTCTGGCCGTTCTCGATCAGGGCCAGACCGATATTGCCACGCGACTCCCGCTGGATCATCTCATCGGCCGCCGCCGCGAAGGCGGCCGTGTCGCCGAAAGGGGCCAGTGGCTTGCGCCACCAGCCATCCAGCGTCCCGAGGCCGAAAAGAACGGTCCAGGCCACCAGACCGATCACCGTCCCGAGGCTGACGAGGATCCATCGCCCCTTGCCTGCGGACCGGCGGCCATGACGATGTGGAGTCGTTTGGGTCATGCCAGCAGCCTCGCCGCAGGCAGGCCCTTGTCCAGGACTGATCGGTGAATGGTCTCCTGCATCGGTGAACAGTGCGGCGGGCGATGGTGGCGGGGTGAAGAGAGGGTTCCCTCTCCCGGCGGGAAAGGCACGGGGAACAGTCGCATGGCTGCGACGGCCTACGACCGATTCTGACGCAGGCCTGTGCCAGACTGTCTGAATGGAGGAACCGGTGCCGACCGGGAGTCCAAACAGGTGCAAACCCTCGGGGGACGTAAAAACAATGCCTTGCGGCAGTTTTCTCCCGGAATTGCACTTTTGGACTCTGTTTTTTTGGAGTGCAATTCGTCGACTGCACAGCCCGTGCGTTGCCCCGGCAACCTTGGCTATTCATAGTCGCCACTGAACCCGGGAAAAGACCATGGACGCCCACACCCTGAACGTCCTTGGCCATGTCGGCTCGGGGACCCTGGCCCTGCTCATCGGGCTGGTGCCGATGTTCAGCCGCAAGGGCGGGCCGCTGCATCGCTGGTCGGGGCGGGCGACCGTGGGGCTGGGGGCCGTGGTGCTGGGCAGCGCGGTGATCGCCGACATCCTGTTCGACCCGCCCGCGCCCCTGGTCGCCGCGACGCTGAGCGCCGGCTACCAGTATCTGAGCGGCCTGCGGACCCTGGCCCTCAAGCAGGCCGGACCGGGCTGGCCGGATGCGCTGCTGGCGCTGGCGGGGCTGGGGCTGGTCGGCCTGCTGGGGCTGCATATGGGCTCGGGGACCGCGTCCTGGCCGCCCGCCATCGGCTATGCCACCATCGGCTTCATCGGCACGATCATCCTCTATGACCTGAGCCGGCATCTGTGGATCGGGACCTGGCGGCGGCATGTCCGGCCGCTGGATCACGGGGTCAAGATGATCGGCTTCTGGTTCGCCATGCTGTCGGCCGGGTCCGGCAACCTGCTGGAACAGTGGCAGCCGATCAGCCAGGTCCTGCCCTCGGCCATCGGCATGGTCGCCATGGTGGGGTTTGTGATCTGGTACAGTGTGAATCCGGTCGGGCGTCGGGCGATGGCGGCGGGGTAACCCGCCCACTTTCGTCATTCCGGGCGGAGCGCAGCGGAGACCCGGAACAGGGCGGCGCGCGCGAGCGCGAAACTGTCGCGGACCCGGTGGCCGGAGGGGTGCCCCGGAAAGATCGCCTCCGCTTCGCTGCGGCGCCGCCCTGTTCCGGGTCTGCGGCGCGCTGCGCGCGCCTCAGACCCGGAATGACGAAAGGGAGGATGGCTGCGCCGAACTCTGTCAGGAAGACTGAACCCTCGTTTGTCATCCCGGACGGCGCGCAGCGACGATCCGGGACGGGCCGTGATCCCTTTGAAGTCCTCCCGGAAGGCGCGAAGCGGCTGTCAGGGAGACGGGGTGCCGCGAAACGGGTCCGTCGGTGTGGCCCGGCCGGTCGCCCGGCTCGGCCCTTCGGGCCGTCCGGGCGTCGGGGGTGTCCGTTGGCTGCCGTCCCGGCTCTCCGCTTCGCTGCGGCCGGGATGACAAGGGCGGTGCCGCTGGCCTGACGGCTTAGCCGAACTGCCGTTCGAAGCGGCCCATCGCCTGCGGGTCCAGCCGCACGGTCAGGTGCATGCGCCCCTCGGCGTCGGTATCCCGCGCCGTGACCCGACCGTGTTCGTAGAGCCAGGCGAGGGCCTCGCCTTGCGACGGTTGCAGGACCAGCTCCGTCTCGGGGTCGTCGTCGATCAGGTCGGTGATGGCCTGGCGCAGGGTTTCGATCCCCTCCCCGGTCCAGGCGGAGACGGCGACGGCGGTGTTGCCGGAGCGGGCGGCCTGGCCCTCGGCGGCTTCGCGGGCCTCGGGGTCCAGCAGGTCGGTCTTGTTCCAGACCTCGAGGATGCGGCGCGGTTTCCCTTCCGGCTGTTCGATCTGTTTCAGGACCGCCTCGACATCCTTCGCCTGGGCCTCGGTGTCGGCCGAGGCGATGTCGCGGACGTGCAGGATCAGATCGGCCTCACCCACCTCTTCCAGCGTCGCGCGGAAGCTCTCGACCAGTTCGTGCGGCAGGTCGGAGATGAAGCCGACGGTGTCGGCGATGATGGCCGGGCGGCCCTGCGGCAGGCGGATGGTGCGCTGGGTGGTGTCGAGGGTGGCGAACAGCAGGTCTTTCGCCAGCACCTCGGAGCCCGTCAGCCGGTTGAACAGGGTCGACTTGCCGGCATTGGTGTAGCCGACAAGCGCCACAGCCGGGAACGGGGCCTTCTTGCGCTGTTTCCGGTGCAGGCCGCGGGTGCGGCGGACCTCCTCCAGCTCGGCCTTCAGTTTCACGATCCGGTCCGCGATCAGGCGGCGATCGAGCTCGATCTGGGTCTCGCCGGGGCCGCCGGTCGAGCCGGTGCCGCCGCGCTGGCGCTCCAGGTGGGTCCAGGTGCGGACGAGGCGCGAACGCTCATAGTCCAGCCGGGCCAGTTCGACCTGCAGCCGGCCCTCTTTCGTCCGGGCGCGGCGGCCGAAGATCTCGAGGATCAGGCCGGTGCGGTCGATGACCTTGCAGTCCCATTCCTTTTCCAGATTGCGCTGCTGGACCGGGGTCAGGTCGTAGTCGATGACCGCGGCCTCGGCCTCGGCGGCGCGGATCAGGGCGGCCAGTTCCTCGACCTTGCCGGTGCCGAACAGGGTGGCGGGGGTGGTCTTGCGCAGGCGCACGATCTCTTCCGCCTGGACGTCGAGGTCCAGGGCGCGGGCGAGGCCCGAGGCCTCCTCCAGCCGTTCCTCCGCCGGGCGCGACGCGCGCTCGCCGAGGTCGGGGTGGAGGACGACGGCCCGGATCAGGGGGACGGAATGGTCGATGAGTTTGGTGGTCAGGGGGCTCTCGGGGGCTGAGGAGTGAAAAGTGCTAGTGCGGGTGAGCCAGGCTGGGCGCGGGCACTTCTCCACCAGCACCGACCTTTTTGCTCACTAGCACTAGCACTTTTCACCGGTCCGGGTTCCGGAGTTAAAGAGTCCGCGATGCGGTCAGTCCTCGTCGGCCTCGGGCTCGTAGAGCTGGACGGGGGCGGAGGGCATGATGGTGGAGATGGCGTGTTTGTAGACCAGCTGGGACTGGCCGTCGCGGCGCAGCAGCACGCAGAAATTGTCGAACCAGGTGACGATGCCCTGGAGCTTGACGCCGTTGACGAGGAAGATGGTCAGCGGGGTCTTGGTCTTGCGGACCGAGTTGAGGAAGGTGTCCTGAAGGTTCTGACGCTTGTCTTGCGACATGGCAGGTTTGTCCTGTTCTTGGTTGTTCGCCGGCCCGGGGAGGAGCGCGGGGCCGGTTGAATCCGGCTTTTTGAGCTTAGACGGCCGCTTGCCGCCGCCGCAACGCCTAGATGGCCTCGCGTTTGGCGGCGTCAAGGTAGCGGGCGCGCAGTTTCGTGGCCACGGGGCCGGGGGTGCCGTCGCCGATCTTCACCCCGTCGATCGAGACGGCGGGCATGACGAAGGCTCCGGCGGCGGTGAAAAAGGCCTCTTTCGCCTCCTTGGCCTCATCCACGGTGAAGGGGCGTTCGTCCAGTTCCAGCCCCTCGGCCTCGATCATGGCCATGATGGCGGTGCGGGTGATGCCCTTGAGGATATTGGCCTGGGTGTCGCGGGTGCGTAAGCGTCCGGCCTTGTCGACGATCCAGGCGTTGGTCGAAGACCCTTCCGTGACCAGCCCCATCTCGTCGACCATCCAGGCCTCATAGGCGCCCTTGTCGCGGGCGGCCTGTTTGGCCAGCACATTGGGCAGCAGGCCCACGGTCTTGATGTCGCAGCGGCCCCAGCGGATGTCGGGATGGGTGACGACGGCCACGCCCTTCGCCGCCTGGGCATCGGAGCGGGCGGCGCTGATCGATCTGGAGGTCACCACCACACTGGGGGGCGTGCCGGGCGCGGGGAACGGGTGGTCGCGGCGCGCGGTGCCGCGGGTGACCTGCAGATAGACGATGCCGTTGCGGACACGGTTCCGGCGGATGGTCTCCTTGAGCACCCGGGTCAGGGCCTCGACCGACATGGGGATGTCGATGCGCAGCTCGGTCAGGCTGCGGTGGAGCCGGGTCATGTGACCCTCGAAATCGGCCATCCGGCCGTCGAACACGGACCAGACCTCATAGACCCCGTCGGAGAACTGGAAGCCGCGATCCTCGACATGGATCGTCGCCTCCGCGTGGCGCTGGTAGACCCCGTTCACATAGGCGACCCGTGACATCAGTCCAGACTTCCTTCGTCTTCGTCCCCGCCCCGTGACGGCGACACGCCCAGCGACTTGAGTTTGCGGTGCAGGGCCGATCTCTCCATGCCGATGAAGGCGGCGGTACGCGAGATGTTTCCGCCGAAACGCATGATCTGGGCGGCCAGATATTCGCGTTCGAACACCTCGCGGGCCTCGCGCAGCGGCAGGGCGATGGTGCGCTCGGCCCCCATGCCGGTGCCGCCGGTCGCGGCCACCTCCTGGGGGAGCATGTCGGCGGAGATCGGGTCGTTGAGGTCGCCGGTGGCCAGGATCAGCAGGCGTTCGACGTTGTTTCGCAGCTGGCGGACGTTGCCGGGCCAGGGGTGGACCTGGAGCACGGCGATGGCGTCGTCGCCCAGCCGGCGGCGAGGGAGGCCCTGGGAGGCGCTGAGGGTGTCGATGAAATAGTCGACCAGTTCGCCGATGTCCTCACGCCGTTCCGACAGGGGCGGGACGCGGATGGGGACAACGTTGAGGCGGTGGAACAGGTCCTCGCGGAACCGGCCCTCGGTGATCTCGGTCTTGAGGTCGCGTGAGGTGGAGGTGACGACGCGGACGTCGACCTGGACATCCTGTTCCCCGCCGACGCGGCGGAAACGCTGTTCGACGAGGACGCGCAGGATGCGGCTCTGGCTTTCGCGCGGCATGTCGCCGACGTCGTCGAGATACAGGGTGCCGTTGTGGGCGCGCTCGAACACGCCGATCTTGCGTGGCCGGCCGTCATGGCCCTCCTCGCCGAACAGTTCGAGATCCAGCCGCTCCGGCGTCATGCCGGCGGCGGAGATGGCGACGAACTCGGCCCGGGCGCGGGGGCTGGCCTCGTGGATCTGGCGGGCCACCAGTTCCTTGCCGGAGCCGGGCGGGCCGGAAATCAGCACGCGGCTGTTGGCGGGGGCGACCTTGGTGATGGTGGTGCGCAGGACCTGGGCGGCTGCCGAGCGGCCGATCAGGCCGGTCGGGGTCATGGCCTGGGCCCGCAGGCGGCGGTTCTCACGCTTCAGCGAGGCGGCCTCCAGGGCGCGCTCGATGACGACCACCAGGCGATCGGACTTGAACGGCTTCTCGATGAAGTCATAGGCCCCGCGCTTCAGGGCGCTGACGGCGGTTTCGATATTGCCGTGGCCGGAGATCATGACAACCGGCAGATCGGCGTCGAGAGTCTTGACCAGGTCGAGCAGCTCCAGCCCGTCCATGCCCCCGCCCTGCATCCAGATGTCGAGGACGATCAGGGACGGCTTGCGCGCCTTGATCCCGGCCAGGGCCTCCTCGGAGCTGGAGGCCACCCGCACGGCATGGCCCTCGTCCTCAAGCAGGCCGGAGACCAGATCGCGGATGTCGGCCTCGTCATCGACGACAAGGATGTCGGCACCGGTCGAACGCATATCGCCTCGCTATTCACTGGCCAGGGCGCCGGAGTCCTGGGACTCGGCAGCGCGACTGACCGTACTGTTCGGGTTGAGGGGAAAGATCAGACAGATTTTGGCACCGTGGAGACTGTCGGCATCTGACAGCTTCAGTTCACCACCGTGGTCCTCGCAGATGCGTTTCACGATCGCGAGGCCGAGGCCGGTGCCCTTTTCGCGGGTCGTGACATAGGGCTCGGTCAGGCGGTCACGGTCGCGCGCGGGCAGGCCCTTGCCATCGTCCTCGATGATGAAGGTCGCGAGCTCGTTCTCGATCTCGAGCCGGGCGATGATCGCGGTTGCCTCGCTCTCCTCACCGGCGCGGCGGGCGGACACAGCCTCACCGGCGTTCTTGAGGATGTTGGCCAGGGCCTGGCCGACCATGCGACCGTCGCAGCGCAGTTCGGCGCGCGGCAGCGGCTCGGCCAGTTCGACCGACAGGCCGGGACTGGCCACCCGCTGGGCGAAGACGGCCTCGCGCAGCAGTTCGGCGGGATTCTCGACCGTGAACCGGGGCGTGGGCATCCGGGCGAAGGACGAGAACTCGTCGACCATCCGGCCGATGTCGCCGACCTGGCGGATGATGGTGTCGGTGCAGCGGTCGAAGATCTCGACGTCATCGCCGATGCGGGCCCGGTATTTGCGCTTCAGCCGCTCGGCCGAGAGCTGGATGGGCGTGAGGGGGTTCTTGATCTCATGGGCGATGCGGCGCGCGACGTCGCGCCAGGCGGCGTTGCGCTGGGCGGTGACCAGCCGCGTGATGTCGTCGAAGGTGAGGACCATCTCGCCGCCCACGCCGCTTTCGATCCGGACGCGCAGACGGCGGGTCTCCCCCTCGCGCGAGACGTCGATGTCTTCCTCGATATGGGCCTCGACCCGGCGCACCAGCTCGGCCAGTTCCGGGGCAACGACCGCCAGGGCCTGACCGCGCACCTCCAGTTCCGAGATGGACAGCAGCTGCAGCGCACTATCGTTGATCGCGGAAATCCGCCCGCGCTTGTCCAGTCCGATCACGCCGGCGGAGACCCCGGACAGGACGGTTTCGATGAAGCGGCTGCGGTCCTGGGCGTCATCGCTGGCGGTCTTGAGGGCGGCCTGCTGGGCCTGCAGGTCGCCGGTCATCCGGTTGAAGGCCTCGGACAGGGCGGCGATCTCGCCCGGGGCCCCCTGCCCGTCCACGCGGGCCGTGAGGTCCCCGGCCGCGACCTGGTCGGCCGCCTTGACCAGTCGTCCGATGGGGCCCGAGATTGCGCTGGCTGCCGACATGCCCAGCCAGACCGCACCGACGAGGACCAGCAGGGCGGTCTCCAGATAGCTGAGGGCGAAGGCGGCCTGGATCCGGGCGCGGCTCTCCTCGGCCAGCCGGTAGCTTACGATGGACTCCTCGCTGTTGCGCATCCGCTCGACGATCCCGGGGGCCAACGGTCGCACCACATACAGATAGGCGTCGCCGTAGTCGGGCAGCGGATAGACCGCGCGCACCGCATCGGGGCGCTCGGTCACGGTGACCGGGGCGTCCTGACCCTCGGCCGCCGTTTCGAACACGTCACGCGGCGGGGCGACATAAGGGGGCGCACCGGGCAGGACGCCCTGGGCGAGGACCTGCCCCTCACCGTTCAGGATGTAGACGGCAGGATAGCCGAAGAAGTCCGCGATCTGGGTCAGGGCGTTCGAAAACTGGATACGATTGTCGAAGACGTCGCGAACGCTGCCCAGTTCATTGGCCATGGTGCCGAGGTCGCGCTCCAGCCCTGCACCGACATCATCAATATAGGCCAGGCCGATCGTGGCCCCGTTCTCGACCGCAGAGTTGACGTTCTGGCTGAACCACTGGTCGACTCCCCGGTTGACCAGCACACCGAAGACCAGGGCGATCAGGACCGCCGGGACGAGGGCCACAGCGGAGAACAGGGCGACGAACCGCAGATGCAGGCGGGCCCCGGGATCCTCCCTGCGGTGCCGTGCCAGCCGCATGACCCGGCCGCCGATGATCGCCGCGAGACCGCCGATCAGCAGCAGATTGGTCAGCAGGATGTAGAGCACGGCGCGGCTGGCCGCTGACCGGGCGTCGTCCCCCGACCCCGCTCCGGGGGCCAGGGCCACCAGCCAGATGGCCGTCGCCGTAACCAGAAAGGCCAGGACATAGGCCGCCCCGAAGGCCGCGCGGGCACGGGCGTCACCCATCCGGTCCCAGAGAGAGGTCTCGCCCTCCCGGCCTTGATCTGGAGACACTGTGTCCGTCATGCCTCTTCAGCTTCCGCCACCTGTGGCGAAAACTCAACAGCCCAGTTGCGGAAATGCTGCGACCCTGTCGGCTGGTCCCAAAGGACTGCGAGGGCCTCGGCGACCTGCGCCGGTTGATCCAGTCGGCACAGCCGTGCCTTGGCGGTTCGACGCGCGTCGACCTCCGCCGGCCAGGGGGCCTGTTCGACGTACCAGCCAAGGTGCTTCCGGAACATCTTCAGACCCAGGCCCGGGCCGTAGAAGGTCAGCGATCCGGCCATGTGGGCCAGAACGATCTCGAGCCGTTCGGCACGGTCCGGTTCCTCCAGAACCACCCTGTGAGAGAGGGCGCGATCCAGATGGGCGGCCAGCCACGGCCGGCCATAGACGCCACGGCCCAGCATGAGGGCATCGGCCCCGGACCGGTCCAGCGCCTCGCGCGCATCATCGGCCGTCAGGATATCGCCGTTGACGATGACGGGGATGGAGACGGCGGTCTTGACCAGACCCACGGCATCCCAGTCGGCCTTGCCGGTATAGAACTGTTGCCGGGTCCGGCCATGGACGGTGACGGCCTTGACCCCGAGGTCCTCGGCCCGGCGGGCCATGTCGGCGGCGTTGCGGCTGGTGTCGTCCCAGCCGAGCCGCATCTTGACCGTGACCGGGCGTGTGGTCGCCGCCACGACCGCCGCCATGATGCGGCCGGCCAGATCGGGCGTGCGCATCAGGGCCGAGCCCGAGGCCGAGCCCGTGACCTCCTTGGCCGGACAGCCGAAATTCAGGTCGACGATGTCGGCTCCGGCCGCCTCGGCCATGCGCGCCCCCTGCGCCATGGCCGCCGGATCGCGGCCGACCAGCTGGATCACCGTCAAGGGCAGGCCGTCGCCGACGGCGGCGCGGCGGACCACATCCGGCCGGCCCCGCGCCAGCTCGGCCGAGGCGACCATTTCGGTGGCGACATAGGCGGCACCCAGACGGCTGGCCAGCTGCCGGAACGGCAGGTCGGTGATCCCGGTCATGGGGGCCATCAGCACCCGGCCGGGGATGGTGACGTCGCCGATCTGAAGTCCTGCGCTCATGGGTCCGTCAACACGCCAAGCCGGCCCTCTCGTCAACCGCCATCATGGCCCCTAGAAGGCGGACATGAGGTTTGCAGCAATCGTGGTGGCGGCCGGCTCGGGGTCCCGGGCCGGCGGAGACAAGCAATGGCGGTCGCTGGGCGGCCTGCCCGTGGTGCGCTGGTCGGTCGAGGCCCTGCTGGACGCGGGGGCCGATGAGGTGGTGGTCGTGGTCGCGGCGGACGCCCTGCCCCGCGCCGATGAGGCTCTTGTCGGATTGTCGGGCTGGAGAGCGGTCACGGGCGGTCAGGAACGCTCCGATTCGGTGCTGGCGGGTCTGAACGCCCTGACCGGTGAGCCGTCGCGCCCGGTGCTGGTCCATGATGCCGCCCGACCGTTCGTATCGGCCGCGATCGTGGAGCGGCTGCTGGCCGCCCTTTCCGACGCGGACGGCGCGATCGCCGCCCTGCCCGTCACCGACACCCTGAAGCGGGAAGCGGCCGACCGGATCGAGGCGACGGTCGACCGGACCGGGCTGTGGCGGGCGCAGACACCCCAGGCGTTCCGCGCCGACCGGTTGCGCGCCGCCTATGCCGCCTGGTCCGGGGGGCAGATCCCGACGGACGACGCCGCCGTGGTCGAACAGGACGGCGGCCTTGTGAGACTGGTCGAGGGTGATCCCCGGCTGATGAAACTGACCTATCCGGAGGATTTCGCCATGGCCGAGACACTGATCGCCCGCCAGAGCCGTGTGGGTCAGGGCTTTGACGCCCATCGCTGGGGGCCGGGCGACACCGTCTGGCTGTGCGGCGTGCCGATCCCCCATGACCGGACGCTGATCGGCCATTCGGATGCCGATGCGGGCCTGCACGCCCTGACCGACGCCATCCTCGGGGCCATGGGCGACGGCGATATCGGCGACCATTTCCCGCCCACCGATCCGCAGTGGAAGGGGGCGGCCTCGGACCTGTTCCTGATCGCCGCAGTCGAGCGGCTGACCGCGCGCGGCGGCCGGCTGGTCAATGTGGATGTGACCCTGATCTGCGAGCGGCCGAAGGTGAAGCCGCACCGGCAGGCCATGCGCGAACGGCTGGCGCAGATCCTGTCGCTGCCGCTGGACGCCGTCAGCGTGAAGGCGACGACCATGGAGGGCATGGGCTTCACCGGGCGCGAGGAAGGCCTGGCGGCCTCGGCCATCGCCATGATCGAGCTGCCGCTCGCCGGGTGAGCGGCTTCAGTTCCTGAAGTGCCGCCACAGCGAACCGAACAGGTTCACATAGTCGTCGGTCCAGGGCCGGACCTCGGTCTCGTCCATCGTCCCCCAGCCGATCTGCCTGCGGAAATCGGCGAGACCGGTCTCGGTTGGTGACAGGATCAGCACCTCGGTCGAGGCTTCGGCCATGTCGGGCTCTTCCGGCCGCTCGGCATAGATCTGGTGCAGGTGGGCGGCCCCCAGCGCGCGGGCGGCGGCGGCGGCGGGCCGGGTGATGTCGAGATTGCGGTTCGACAGATGCAGCACCACCACCCCGTCCGGCTTCAGCAGGGCCAGGTAGCCGGCAATCGCCTCGACCGTCAGCAGATGGGTCGGCACGGCATCCGACGAGAAGGCGTCGATGATCAGCAGGTCATAGGCCCCCGCCGGCTCGGCGGCCATGGTCAGTCGGGCGTCGCCCAGAACGGTGCGGACGGGGCCATCCGCGCAGTCGGAGATAAAGGTGAACCACTGCGGGTCGCGGGCCAGCCGGTCGACCATCGGATCGATCTCGAAGAAGGTCATCCGGTCTGCGGCGCGCTTGTAGCCGGCCATGGCCCCGGTCCCCAGACCGACGACGCCGATGTTCAGGCCCGGGCGACGCACCTGCAGGGTCTGGGTCGCCTGACCGATGGGGGTCGAGGGCGCATAGTAGAGCGTCGGCATACAGGCGAAGGCCGGATTGCGCGGCTGGGCCCCGTGCAGGGTGGTGCCGTGCATCAGCACATGGACCTCTCCGCCCAGTTGCGGATCCTGTGCCACGCCCACCTTCATGACGCCGAAGAAGCTGCGGTCAGTGAAGGCGGCGTCATAGCCGCGGGCGATGTACTGGGTGGACAGGGCGATCATGGCGGCGATGGCCACCCAGGCCAGCGGGCGGTCGCGCAGCAGGAAGGCGACGATCATCGGCCCGATCAGGATGATCTGGGTCAGGCGCGGCATGTCGGCGGTGACATTGCGGCTGAACCACCAGGCGAAGTCCCAGTTTGCCTGGAAGGCGGCCGAGAGCATGGGTGGGGTCGCGCTCAGGATCGCCGCCGCGACGAACAGATAGACCTCGCGGTTACGGATGGGGGTCGGGTCCAGCGGACGCGCCAGCCCGACCAGCACCAGCAGCAGCGGATACTCCCACACCATGTCGAAGATGACCGGGGCCAGCAGGGCGGTGAAGGCCCCACCGACCACGCCGCCCAGCGACATCAGCAGATAGAACTCCGTCAGCCGGTCGGGGGCCGGCCGACGCGCGGCCAGTCGCTGGTGACACATCAAGGCGAGGAAGAAGAAGGTCGCCAGATGCAGGCCGAACATCATGGGCCAGGCCCCGGTCCTGAAGGCGGTGAAGCCGATACAGACCAGGCCCAGGGCGGCCGAGATGACCAGGGTGACCCGCAGCGGGATCAGCGGCCGGGTCTGGAAGGCGATGACGAAGGTCAGCAGGTACAGGGCCAGGGGCACGACCCACAGGAAGGGGGCCGAGGCCACGTCGGTCGACAGGTGGCTGGTCACGCCCAGCATGAGGCTGGAAGGGGCGGCGGCCAGCAGGACCAGTACCCCCCGGTCGCGCCAGCCGAGGGGCGAACTGGCCGGCAAGGCCGCGACCTCTGTCACGCCCTCCGCGCGCCGGCGCCAGGCGAGGACGGCCAGCCCGACGATCATCAGCATGAACAGGCCATAGCCCCCGCTCCAGCCCGCCCTCTGGCCGGACAGGCTGGTCAGGGGCTCGATCAGGACCGGATAGGCCAGCAGGGCGAGGAAGCTGCCGAGATTGGAGGCGGCATAAAGGACATAGGGGTTCTTGCCGTCGGCATGGCCGGCCCGGACCCGCGCATACCAGGCCTGCAGCAGGGGTGCCGTGGCCGACAGCACCGCGAACGGCGCGCCGACCGACAGGGCCAGGGTGGCCAGCAGCCAGCCGATCGGAGCCTCGGGTGCCGGGTCGCCCAGCAGCCCGTTGATCCGCAGCGGCAGGAACAGGGCGGCCAGGGCCAGCAGGGCCAGATGGACGAGGACCTGGCTGCGCAGGGACGACAGCCGCTGCAGCAGGTGAGCGTAGGCATAGCCGGCCAGCAGCGCGGTCTGGAAGAAGACCATGGCGGTGTTCCAGACCGCCGGGGATCCGCCCAGCATGGGCAGGACCAGTTTGGTCACCATGGGCTGGACCACGAACACCAGGGCCGCCGAGGTGAAGATGGCGAGGGCGAACAGGGCCGGCGTCACCCGGTCGGCCGGAGCGTCCCCCGCGGGGCGGTCGATATCCTGCGGCAGGGTGATGTCGCTCATGAGGGTCCCGGAGTGTCGCCGACCGGTCGACAGACCCGTGCGTGGGGCCCAGTCTATCCCGACTCGACGCCGGTTCGGAAAGGCCGATGTTTCCAGACGACATTCATGACCTCGCCAACGCCGTGATCGCTGCAGCCGGGGCCCGCAGCTGGACCGTGGCGACGGCCGAAAGCTGCACCGGCGGCCTGGTAGCCGGGGCACTGACGGCCATCTCCGGGTCTTCGGCCGTGGTCGATCGCGGCTTCGTCACCTACAGCAACGCGGCCAAGTCGGAGCTGTTGGGGGTTCCACCGGCGCTGATCGTCGATCATGGCGCGGTGTCCGAGGCCGTGGCCCGGGCCATGGCCTTGGGGGCGCGGGACCGGGCCGGGGTCGATCTGGCGGTGTCGATCACCGGGGTGGCCGGGCCGGGCGGCGGCACGGCGGACAAGCCGGTGGGGCGGGTCCATTTCGCCTGCGCCTCACCCTCGGGGGTCGAGCATATGGTGTGCTCTTTCGGCGAGATCGGCCGGGAGGCCGTCCGGCTGGCCAGTGTGCGGGTGGCGCTGGCGATGCTGCAGACCGCCTGCGAGCGGGCATGAGCGAAACTGCGCTCCCGGTCGTCGACGCGCGCGGTCACCGCTGTCCGGTGCCCAGCCTCCGGCTGCGCAAGGCCCTGACGGCACTGCCAGGCGAAAAACACTTCGTGCTGCTTGCGACCGACCCGATGGCCCGGATCGACGTGCCGTTCCTGATGGCGGAACTGGGCGGGCGGGTGCTGGAGATCACGGCGGACGGCGACGTCCTGCGAATCACCGTCGAGCGGCCCGTCGCTCCGACAGATTGACGACGGACGGGCCGGCGTCGGGCTCGATCTCGGGGGCCCCGCTGGCGCGGTCAGCGATCTCCATCTCGGTGGCGAAGGCCCCGCCGTAGAAGATGGCGTTGACGTTCCACGACAGCCAGATCAGCAGCACCACGACGGCACCGACCGAGCCATAGGTCGCGCCCAGCTGGGCGATTTGCTCGACATAGATGGCGCAAAGCCAGGACGAGATCATGGACAGCAGGGTGGCCACTACCCCGCCCGCGATCGCCGGTCGCCAGGCGACCGGGTCCCGGTGGGACATGGCGTAGCGGTAGAGCAGGGTCAGGCCGAGGGCGAGACCGACGGCCGGCAGCAACCCCTCGAGTGGAAAGCCACCGCCCGCCGTGACGGGCGCGGCATGCTCGAGCAGCCGGGCCGTTACGACGGCCCCGGACACGACGGTGAACAGGGCAAAAGCGACCAGGGCGACAAAGAATGCCAGCAGGTTGAAGCGGAAAAATCCATGCGGCTCGGTCTCGTCATGGATCAGGTTCAACCCGGCCAGAAGCGCCTTGAATCCGCGGTGGGCGGCATAGGCCCCGACCACGAGGGCAAAGGCGCTCTGGGCCGAGACCGTGCGCGCCGAGGCCCCGGCCAGGCGTTCGATCTCGGCGCGGAAAATGGCCTGGGCAGCATACGGCAGGACGTCGGCCAGGGCGGCAGCCTGTTCGCTGACCTGGCTGATCGACAGGACGGCCTTGTAGAAACCAATCAGGATGGCGATGGCCGGAAACACGGCCAGCAGGGCGAAGAAGGAGACCCCGCCCGTGTAGAGCATGACGTCGCGCCCCCAGCTGCGGGCAAACGCCCGCCCCGAGAGGCGCACCCAGAATCCGGGCAATGCCACGTCCTTGCGCCCCGTATTCAAGCCGATCCCCGCCGCAGCCGAAAAACGGACTCTAGCCGAAAATCGCCGCTTTGGAAGATGGCGGGCCCACCGCATGGGCCGCCCCTGCACATGAGCCGTTGCACCGTGGGGGGGCGGGTCGGTATGGTGAACGACGTGTTGAGGAGCCCACCGCTTCCGCGCTTGGGGAGACGTCGATCTTGAACTCGAATCCGCGCGTTCTGGTCGTCGCCGAGACCGATGATCAGGTCGCTGAACTCTGCGATGGTCTGGACGCCCTCGGCTGGCGGACCCTGACAGCGCGCAGCGGCGCGGGGGCCATTGCTGCCCTCGGCGACCTGACCCTCGACGCGGCGATCATTGACGCCGGACATCCCGAGATCGACGCCCTGCCGGAGGCCCTCCGTCGGGCGGCAGGGGCGCGGCGGTTGCCGCTCATCGCTCTGGGGCCAAAAATCGCGGACCTGGCCGGCACCGCAGCCTTCGACCTGACCATGGCCCGGACCCCGCATCCGGCCCAGACGGCGCTGCGGCTGGAACAGCTGGTCCGCGCGGCCATCGTCGAGGAGGAGTTCCGCCTGCGACAGGCGACCTTCGCCCTGCATGAGGCGGCCCTGGATCCCGGCCTGCCCGACCCCAGCCCCATCCGGGTCCTGATCGCCGGAGCCCCGGATCACCGGTTCATCGCCCTGTCGAACACGCTGCAGGCGGCGGGTGCCGAGGTGGTGGCCGCACCGACGCCCTATACCGCCTTCGACTATCTGCACGAGACCACGTTCGACGCCGCCGTGCTGTGGGGCGCGCCGGACCACGCGCCTGCCCTTTCGATCGCGTCGGGTATGAAGCGGAACACGCGGCTGTATCATATCCCGCTGGCGCTCTATCTCCGCTCCGAGGGCGAGATCGATCTGAGCGAGCTCTATACGCGGGGCTTTTCGGAGGTTGCGGCCGCAGATGCCCCGGAGCCGGAGACCGCGGCACGGGTGCTGGCCCTGGCCCACACCCACCGTCGCCATCTGGCCATCCGCAAGGCGCTGGAATCGGCGCGGGGCGCGGGAATCATGGATCCGTCGACCGGCCTGTTCAGCCGCAATCTGTTCGCCAGCCATCTGGGGCGGGTCGCCGAGGCGGCGACCGCCCGTCGGCGTCCGCTGTCGGTCTGTGTCCTCAGGGTCGCCGAGAGCGACACCCTCGCCTTCGCCCGGCTCGGAGGGTGGCTGGAGCGGGCCATGCCCCAGATCGGAGCAATGGTGTCCCGGCTGGTTCGGGTTGAGGATACCGCTGCACGGCTGGCTCCCGAGGTCTTCGCTCTCGCCCTGCCTGCCACCAGCGCCCCGGAGGCGCGACTCGCGGCGGAACGGATCGCCGCCGTGATCGGCTGTACCGCCTTCGACGCCGGCCCGGAACGGTCTCCGTTCGTCGCCGAGTTCAGCGTCGGCGTGGCCCAGCTGACACCCGGCGAATCGGCCGGAGCCGTTCTGGAACGCGCGTCCAGTGACCTTCAGACGTCCCGCCAGGCTCTGGCCGCCGCTGTCTGACCGGCGGCGGGGTCAGGCCCCGGCCACCCGAGCCAGATCCGTGGTGATCCGCTCGGCCACCTTCAGACGATCCTCGGGTGTGGGCCAGTCGCCCTTGACCACGATCTTCTGATCCGGCCGGATCTTCCACGTCGCATGGTTCTTCTGGATCAGGCCGACCAGACCCACCGGGTTGGGGAAGCGGTTGTCGCGCAGTGTCAGGACACAGCCCTTGGGCCCGATGTCGATGCGTTCGATCCAGGCCGTCTTGCAGCTGGCCTTGATGCCGACGATGCGCAGCAGCTGTTTGGCCTCGTCCGGCAGGGGGCCGAACCGGTCGATCAGCTCGGCGGCCAGGGCCTCGCGTTCCTCGGTCTTCTCGGCATCCGACAGACGGCGATACAGGCTGAGACGGACATTGAGGTCTGAGACGTAATCCTCTGGAATCAATACGGCCGCCCCGACATTGATGGCCGGAGACCAGCCGCGGTCGATGACCCCGCCCTCCCCGTTCTGGCGCAGCTCGGCCACCGCGTCCTCCAGCATCTGCTGGTACAGTTCGACCCCGACCTCGCGGATGCGCCCGGACTGTTCGTCGCCCAGCAGATTGCCGCCGCCGCGCTGGTCCAGATCGTGGCTGGCCAGCTGGAAGCCGGCTCCCAGATTGTCCAGCGACTGGAGCACCTGCAGCCGGCGCTCGGCCGACAGGGTCATGGGTTTGGACGCGTCGGTGGTCAGATAGGCGAAGGCCCGGGCCTTGGAGCGCCCGATCCGGCCGCGGATCTGGTGCAGCTGGGCCAGGCCGAACATGTCGGCCCGGTGCACGATCAATGTGTTGGCGGTGGGAATGTCGATGCCGCTTTCGACGATGGTGGTTGAGACCAGAACGTCATAGCTGCCGTCGTAGAAGGCGCTCATCACGTCTTCCAGCTGGGTCGGGCTCATCTGGCCGTGGCCGACCACGAATTTGATCTCGGGCACCTGCTCGCGCAGGAACCGCTCGATCTCGGGCAGGTCCGCCAGACGCGGGCAGACGTAGAAGGCCTGACCGCCGCGGTACTTCTCGCGCAGCAGGGCCTCGCGGACCATGACCGCGTCCCAGGGCGCGACATAGGTCCGGACGGCCAGACGGTCGACCGGCGGGGTGGCGATGATCGACATCTCGCGGATGCCGGACAGGGCCATCTGCAGGGTGCGCGGGATCGGGGTGGCGGTCAGGGTCAGCAGGTGCACATCGGCCCGCAGGCTCTTGAGCTTCTCCTTGTGCTTGACCCCGAAATGCTGCTCCTCGTCGACGATGACGAGGCCGAGGTCCTTGAAGGCGACCTGTTCGGCCAGGACGGCGTGGGTGCCGACCACGATCTCGAACTGACCGTTCTTCAGGCCCGCGCGCGTCTCGGCGGCGTCCTTCGCCGTGACCATCCGCGACAGGTGGCGGACCGTCACCGGCCAGCCGGCGAACCGTTCCGAGAAGGTCTTGAAGTGCTGGCGCGCCAGCAGGGTCGTCGGGCAGACGATGGCGACCTGCTGCCCTGTCATGGCCACCACGAAGGCGGCGCGGATGGCCACCTCGGTTTTGCCGAAGCCGACGTCGCCGCAGATGAGCCGGTCCATCGGCACACCCTTGCCGAGGTCCTCCAGCACATCGCCGATGGCGTTAAGCTGGTCGTCCGTCTCCTCATAGGGGAAGCGGGCGCAGAACTCGTCGAACAGACCGTGCGGCGGGGTGATGGCCTCGCCGACCCGCAGGGCGCGCTTGGCGGCGAGAGCGATGAGCCCCTCGGCCATGTCGCGCAGACGCGCCTTGGCCTTGGCCTTGCGGCCCTGCCAGCCCGCCCCGCCCAGCCGGTCCAGCTGGACGCCGTCGGACTCCGAGCCGTAGCGCGTCAGAAGATCAATATTTTCAACCGGCAGATAGAGTTTACTCTCACCGGCATACAGGAGCTCGAGGCAGTCGTGGGGTGCCTCCTGGATCTCCAGCGTGCGGAGGCCCTCGTAGCGCCCGATGCCGTGATCCAGATGGACGACCAGGTCGCCCGTGGTCAGGGCCGACGCCTCGGCGAGGAAGTTGGAGGCGCGGCGCTTGCGTTTGGGCCTGGCCAGCCGGTCGCCGAGGATGTCGGTCTCGGAAATGACGGCGATCTGGTCGGTCGTGAACCCGTGCTCGACCGGCAGGACGGCGCGCAGAACCAGGTCCTTCGACGCCTTCTGGACGTCGGCCCAGTCCCGGACCGCGACCACATGATCGAGGCCGTGATCGGTGAGCATGACGCCGAGGCGATCGGAGGAGCCCTCGGTCCAGGAGGCGAACAGGACGCGCTTGCCCGTCGCCTTCAGCTCGGCCGCATGGGCGGCGACAGCCTCGAACAGATTGACACTGTCCTGGGCCCGTTCGCCGGCGAAGGATCGACCCAGACGGCCCCCGGCGTCCTCGGCCGCGGAATCAAAGGGCGACAGACGCCGGACCGCGCGGCCGGCGAGGGCCGAATTCCAGTCGGCGTCGGGCAGATAGAGACGATCGGGCGCGAGGGCGCGGTTCGCAGCGCCTCCCCCGCCCTTGCCGGGCTGGGCCTTCGCGGCCTCCTGACGGGCCTCCCAGGCGTCGCGGGTCAGGGCCCAGCGCTCGGCCCGGGCGGCCTCGGCCTGATGGTCGAGGAAGATCGTGGCGCGGTCGGGCAGATAGTCGAACAGGGTTTCCAGTTGGGGATAGAGCAGCGGCAGCCAGTGCTCCATCCCCTGGCGGCGGGCCCCCTCGCTGATGGCGGCATACAGGGGATCGTCACCCGGGGCCCCGAACAGATTCAGAAAGCCGGTGCGGAAACGGCTGATGGTGTCGGGGTTCAGAAGGGCCTCGGACACCGGCGACAGGGCGATGTCGCGCTTCTGGCCGGTGGAGCGCTGGGTCGCGGGATCAAAGGTGCGGATCGATTCCAGCTCGGAGCCGAACATGTCGAGCCGGACCGGCTCCTCGAACCCCGGCGGGAAGACGTCGATCACGCCGCCGCGCACGGCGTATTCGCCTCGCTCGTTGACGGTGGAGGCGCGCATATAGCCGTTGGTGGTGAAATAGGCTTCCAGCGCGACCGTATCGAGCTCGCGGCCCACGACGGCGTCGAAGCCTGCGGAGGTGGTGACCTCGCGGGGCGGGGTGCGCTGCATGGCCGAGGCGACGGTGGTGATCAACAGGAGCGGCGTGCGGTCATCCGGGTCGCGGCGGGCCAGCGCTGTCAGGGCCGCCATCCGCTCGGCCGAGACCCCGGAAGTGGGGCTGAGCCGGTCATAGGGAAGGCAGTCCCAGGCCGGGAACTCGATCACCGGGATATCGGCGGCGAAGAAACGGAAGGCTTGGGCAAAGGTGGCCGAACGCGAAAAGTCGCGGGCCACGAAAACGCCGAGCCCGCCCGAGGCCTTCAGCCGCTCGGCGACGATCAGGGCATCCATCCCCTCGGGCGCGCCGCCGAGGTCGTGATCGATCCTGCGTTCCAGGGTCGCGCCGTCCATCAACCGGCCCCCTCGGCCACGACTGCGGCGACATGGGCGCGCATAAAGGCCCGGAGCTTCTGCATCAGGGGGGTGTCGTGCTCGGGCGGCGTGGGCTGGGTCTCGATGATCCAGGCGTAGAGTTCGTGGTCGTTGTCCTGGGCGAGCAGGGCCTCGAACTGATCCAGCTCGGCGTCGCTCAGGCTGGTGCCCTCGCGTTCCATGAAGGG
This sequence comes from Caulobacteraceae bacterium, assembly GCA_019748095.1. GTDB lineage: Bacteria > Pseudomonadota > Alphaproteobacteria > Caulobacterales > Caulobacteraceae > Brevundimonas. The sequence goes on from JAIEQA010000018.1 coordinate 106,375, forward strand.
GCCCAGCACAAGATCGGCCTCGCGGAAGCCGCGCCGCCAGGCCCGGAAGGTGATCCGGCCCAGCCGCTGTTCGCGGACGGCATCGGTCGGCGGGGTATCGGCACGCGCATTGTTATCGGCCACAAGAATCCTTGCCCGGTCCAGTCGTTCAACAGGTCTGTCAGATAGCCCTCCGCGACCGGTTTCGCCAGCACTGCGGGCACGTCTAAGCTGACGCAGTCATGCGGCCCCAGATTCTCTTTCCCCTGTTCGCCGAGGTCTCCACCCTGAAGGGGGTGGGGCCGCGCACCCTGCCGCTGGTCCAGAAGCTGGCCGGGCCGCTGGTGCGCGACGTTCTGTTCCTGGGGCCGGTGGGTGTGATCGCGCGGCGGTATACCAAGGCGGCCGATGCCATCGAGGGCGAGGTCGGCATCTTTGACGTGGTCGTGGACCGGCTGATCGTGCCCGGGCGGCCGGGGGCCCCGCTGAAGGTCCGGGCCAGCGACGACACCGGATTCGTGCATCTGATCTGGTTCGGGGGCAGTCCGCCGCACATCGACCGGCAGCTGCCGCGCGGCGAGCGTCGGCTGGTCTCGGGCAAGGTCGAGCGGTTCAATGGCGAGGTCCAGATCGTGCATCCGGACTGGATCGTGCCGCTGGACAAGAGCGAGGAGATCCCGGCGATCGAGCCGGTCTATCCGGCCACGGCCGGCCTGACCTCGCGGGTGGTGCGCAAACTGGCCCAGGGGGCGCTGGCGCTGGCCCCCGACCCGGCGGAATGGCAGGACCCGGCTTGGTTGGCCAAGCGGCGCTGGCCGGGCTGGCAGGCCGCGCTGCAATCCCTGCATGGGCCGACCGGCGAGGCCGACCTGTCGCCCGACAGTCCGGCACGGGAGCGGCTGGCCTATGACGAGCTGCTGGCGCACCAGCTGGCGCTGGCGCGGCGGCGGCGGGCGCGGCGGATCACCCCGGCCCCGGTGATCCGGCCGGGGGCGGCGTCCGACGCGCTGCTCGCTGCCCTGCCCTTCACCCTGACGGGCGCGCAAGGTCGGGCGCTGGAAGAGATCCGCGCCGATCTGGTCTCGGGCGAACAGATGGGGCGGCTGCTGCAGGGGGATGTGGGGTCGGGCAAGACGGCGGTGGCGGCCCTGGCCATGGCCGATGCGGCCGGCGCGGGCTTCCAGGCCGCCCTGATGGCCCCGACCGAGATCCTCGCGCGGCAACATTTCCAGAGGCTGGGGCCGATGCTGGACGCGGCGGGGGCCCCGACGATCCTGTTGACCGGGCGGGACACCCCGGCCGAGCGGCGCGAGCGGCTGGGGGCCCTGGCGTCGGGCGCGGCGCGGATCGCGATCGGCACCCATGCCCTGTTCCAGGATGCGGTGCGGTTCGACCGGCTGGCGCTGGCCGTGATCGACGAACAGCACCGGTTCGGGGTCGGCGAGCGGGCGCGGCTGCAGGCCAAGGGGGATCCCCGGATCGGAGGGGTGCATCTGCTGACCATGTCGGCGACGCCGATCCCGCGCACCCTCGAGCTGACCCAGTATGGCGAGCTGGAGGTCAGCCGGCTGACCGAAAAGCCGCCGGGGCGGACGCCGGTGGCGACGGCGGTGCTGCCGCTGGCGCGGATCGGCGAGGTGGCCGGACGGCTGAAGGCGGCGGTCGAGGCGGGGGCGCAGGCCTACTGGATCTGTCCGCTGGTGGCGGAATCCGAGGTCAGCGACCTGGCGGCGGCCGAGGAACGGGCCTTGGCCCTGCGCGAGGGTCTGGGGATCGAGGTCGGGCTGGCGCACGGCCAGATGCCGGGGGCCGAGCGCGAGGCGGTGATGGCCGATTTCGCCGACGGGCGGCTGCCGGTGCTGGTGGCCACGACCGTGGTCGAGGTCGGCGTCGATGTGCCCAATGCGACCATCATGGTGATCGAGCATGCGGACCGGTTCGGTCTGGCCCAGTTGCACCAGCTGCGCGGGCGGGTCGGCCGGGGGGCCAAGACCAGCGCCTGTATCCTGCTGTACGGCGGGGCGGACGGCGGGCTGGGGGACACGGCGCGCGAGCGGCTGGAGACGCTCCGGCGGACCGAGGACGGGTTCGAGATCGCCGAGGAGGATTTCCGGCTGCGCGGCGGGGGCGATCCGCTGGGTCTGCGGCAGAGCGGGTTTCCGGCCTACCGGTTCGCCGATCCGGTGCGGCACCGGGGGTTGATGCTGGCGGCGGCGGACGATGCGCGGCTGGTGCTGTGGCGCGACCCGGACCTGACCTCGGAACGGGGCCAGGCGGTGCAGGTGCTGGAGGCCCTGTTTGACTGGAAGGTCGGGAAATCTGGGCTGGACTAGGCCGGCCGGGACGCATCCCACACGGTGAGTCTTCTTAAGGCATCAGCTTCAATATCAGCATAGAAGAGATTGTATTGACGGGCCTTTCTGCGGTCGGCCCAGTTTCCGACCTCACGGAAGGATTCGGTGGTCAATTCGGTATGGCGCAGGATGCCGTTCTGGCAGCGGGTAGCGACGGCGCGGTCGATGAAGGCGGGGCGGACACCCCATTCCAGACCGGTCGCATTGGCCGCCCCGTGGTGGAGGCGGGCCGGAACGGCGGCCTCATTGGCCGCGCCACTGACCGGATTGACGCACAGGGCCGGACGGCCGCCCAGATCGACCAGACGCCCGGCATCGTTCCAGACCAGGGCCCGGCGCAGCCGCCTGCGGGCCGCGCCGTCGTTGTCCTCATCAACCTGGGACCAGCCGACGACGCAGCCGATGCTGGTGGCGGTGGCGCAGGCGGGGACGGCCGGGGACAGGCTGTCGGCCGCCACCAGGGCATCGATCAGATAGACGGCCACGACCCGCTCCTGCAGGGCGGGATCGGCGGCCACGCGTTCCCGGACCAGACGGTCGATCAGCTCACCGCCCTGTTCGACGCCGGCGAGGATCAGCGGGCCCGTGGGATGGGCGGCCAGCCAGCCGTCGAAAGCGGCGAGCGCATCTCCATAGGCGTAGGCCCGGGCGTCGCGGGCATCAGCGCGCAGGGTCAGCCGGGTGTAGAGCGAGGCCTGACGGTAGCGTGGCAGGCTGATGGCCCCGGCGCGGGCGAAGGGCCCGGCATAGTTGGGGATGACCACCCGCTGCAGATAGGCGTCGGCCCTGGCATCACCGATCGGGCCGTTCCAGTCCGACCCGCCGTCGAAGGTGGTGGAGTGCAGGAAGAAGATCGCCGCCGCCCCCGCCCCGTCGGTGCGGACATCGCGCATGACCCAGGCGTCGGCCGAAGCATAGTCGGGGGCCGGGGGCGGGTCGTAGGTCTGGAACGGCATCTGGGGGTCGAGGCCGGCCTTCAGGATGTCGCCGCGCCAGATCGCGACGGTCGCCGTGACGAGCAGGACCAGGGTGATCCCGATCCATCCCAGCCACTGGATGAGCGTCAGCCGGGGGCGGGTCACCGGGGTCCGGGTCATCGGTACGGGTCCACCTGCATCAGATAGTCCTGGACATAGCGCCTGACGCCCTCTTCCAGCGGGGTGGACTGGCCGCCGAAGCCCTGCGACCGGATCCGGTCCATCCTCGCCTCGGTGAAATACTGGTACCGGTCGCGGATGACCTCGGGCATGTCGATATAGGTCACGGCCGGATCGCGCCCGGCGGCGGCGAACGTGGCGTGGGCGAGGTCGAGGAAGGACCGGGCCTGACCCGAGCCGGCGTTGAAGACGCCGCTGACGGTCGGCGTGCACAGCAGCCAGTCGACGATGTCGACCACATCGTCCACGAAGACGAAGTCGCGCAGCTGGCCGCCGTCGGCATAGTCGGGGTGGTGGGAGCGGAACAGGCTGACGGGCTCGCCGGCGGCCACCTTGGGCCAGATCTGGGCGATCACCGACTTCATGCCGCCCTTGTGGCCCTCGTTGGGACCATAGACGTTGAAGAACTTCAGTCCGGCCCACTGTTTGGGTGCGTGGTCGCGGGCGGCCTCGCGCACCGCATACTGATCGAACAGTTTTTTCGAATATCCGTAGGCATTTAGCGGAGCCAGCCTAGAGATCGCATCAAGCGTATTCTCATCCTCGAACCCGGCGGTGCCGTCGCCATAGGTGGCGGCGGACGAAGCGTAGATCAGCCGGGTGTCGTTCAGGGCGCACCAGTCCCAAAGGTCGCGCGACAGGCTGAAGTTCGTGCGGAGGATGAGGTCGGCGTCGACCTCGGTCGTCGAGGAGATGGCTCCCATATGGACGACGGCGCTGACCCGGTCGGCGTGGCGCTCCAGCTGGGCGAACAGTTCCTCGGGCTGCCAGAAGTCGGCGATGGCCGATTTGGCAACGTTCCGCCATTTGCCGAGGTTGGCGTCCTCCAGCCGGTCGCAGACGACGACGTCCCGGCGGTCCTCGGCGCACAGGCGCGAGACGATGTTGGAGCCGATGAAACCGGCCCCGCCGGTGACCACGATCATGCGCCGCATCAGCCCGCTCCGCCCTGCATCTTTGCGATCGTTCCGGTGGTGGAATGGCCGTCGGTGAAAGCGGCCAGCCGCACCTCCCCGCCCCAGCTCTCGACCAGGTCGCCGCCGATCACGCCCTCGCGCGTATAGTCGGCCCCCTTGATCAGGACGTCGGGCCGCAGCCGTTCGATCAGCCGGATCGGGGTCGGGTCGTCGAAGGCGGTGACCCGGTCGACGCTGGCCAGACCGCCGATGACGACCGCGCGGCTGTCCAGATCATTGACCGGCCGCCCCTCCCCCTTCAGTCGCCGGACCGAAGCGTCGGTGTTCAGCGCCACCACCAGCCGGTCGCACCACGACCGGGCCTGGGCCAGATAGGCGACGTGGCCGCGGTGCAGGATGTCGAAACAGCCGTTGGTGAAGCCGATCTTCAGCCCCTGACGCCGCCAGGCCTCGACCTCGGCCACCAGGTCGTCCAGCGCCGTGACCTTGGCCAGCGCCGCGCCGGCGTGCTGGCTGACCTCGGCCTCGATCAGTTCGGCGGGCGTGACCACGGCCGTGCCGCTCTTTCCGACCACCACGCCCGAGGCGAGGATGGCCAGCTGGACCGCCTGTTCCAGCGAGGCCCCGGCCCCGAGCGCCAGACCGAGGGCCGCCAGACCGGTGTCTCCGGCCCCCGAGACGTCGAACACCTCGCGCGCCCGGCCGGGGAAATGCTGCGCCGGCTCGCCGCGCCGCATCAGGCTCATGCCCTTGCCGGCCCGGGTGACGACGATGGCCTTCGCGGTCGTGGCGGCCAGAACGGCGGTGAGCGCCGCCTCGATCTCCGCGTCGGTGCCGACCGGCAGGCCGGTGGCCCCGGCCAGTTCGGAGGCATTGGGCTTGATGACATCGACGGCCCCGTAGCGGGCGAAGTCGCGGCCCTTGGGGTCGACGATGATGGGGATGCCAGCATTCTGCGCCTGCCAGAGCGCCGACCGGATCAGGCGTTCGGAGACCACGCCCTTGGCGTAGTCCGACAGGAGAATGGCGGAAGTGCCTGAAAAGACGTCATCGCGCTCAAACGCTCCGACCAGGGCCTCCTCCTCGTCCAGCCGCATCAGCTGCTGGCCGCCCGAGACATAGCGGGTCTTGACGATGGTGCCGGCCGGGCCGGTGCGGGCGATGAAGTCCTCGATCCCGGCCTCGGCGTCGACCAGGGCGGTCAGCTCGGCCCCGGCCGGATCCTGACCCACCACCCCGCCCAGCCGGGCGGTGCCGCCCAGCGCCGCAACATTGCGCGCCACATTGCCGACCCCGCCGGGCATGGCGACGGTACGGCGGGCGCGCAGGACCGGGATCGGAGCCTCGGGCGAGATGCGGCTGACGTCGCCATAGACATAGCGGTCCAGCATCAGGTCGCCGACACAGGCCACGGTCTGGCCGTGCGCCCGCTCCAGCAGGGCCTGCAGGGTGCCGAGATCGAGGGCGCGTTCCATAGGTCTCAGCTAAAGTGCGGCGGGCCGGGACACAACCGTGGAGGGGCTCTAGTTCGCCGGTGTTCGGGGCAGGGCCCGCAGCAAGGCTTTATCGAGGCTCAGCGAAATGCCGGCATTGCGACCGGCGAGGGTAGCGACCCGGTACTGCGCCGCCGTTCCCAGGATCAGAGACGCCTCGGCGACTGTCAGGCCGTAGTCCTGTTCCAGCCACTGAACCATGGAGCCGGTGGCCGAGCGCACCGCTTCATCCAGCGAACTCGACTGCCCAAGAACCGTGATGGCGTCGGCGGTTTCAACACGGGGGCTGGAAAGCACCCTGTTCGGGAGAACCTCCACGCTGAACTCGACGTCCAGCGAGGTTTCGAGCGCCCATTGCGTCGTCTCACCATCGCCCTGGAGCGCATGTCCGTCGCCGAGAAAAATCAGGCCGCCCGGCTGGTACACCGGCAGATACAGGGTTGCGCCCTGAACGATCTGGTTGGAGTCCATATTCCCTCCGAACCGTCCCGTGTCGCCGGCGGAGAAGGGCGCGAACCCGAAGTCGGGTGCCACCGCGACGCCACCCAGCATCGGTCGCACAGGGACCACATAGTCCTTCAATCCCGCCGGCGCATTCTCCAGCCTGGCGGTCCCGGCGGCGCGATCCAGCAGCCACCGCACCCGCTGGCCCAGACCCGCAGACCGCGTGGCCAGCCCCAGGGGCATCGCCCGGCTGGTGATGCCGTCCAGGCTGTCCGCATAGTCCCGGTTCAGGGCCAGTTTCGTGAAATGGATGGCCAGGACGTCACCGGGATTGGCCCCGACGACGAAGAAGGGTCCCGTCTGCGGGTTGCCATACAGGGCCACGGTGCGGCCGTGCTCGTCCACACCGCCCGAGTCTATGGTCCGCGTCACGATGACGTCGCCCGGCCGGACCACCATGACAGGGGCCCGCTCGGCCGTGAAGGCGTTGGAAAAGGTCTCAGGATCATAGGTGCGCCGTCCCGGCGGACCGGCCGGGATCTGGATCCGTTGAGCCGTAAAGGCGTGTCTCACCCGGACATCGGGGATGTTGGTGTCCGGATAGTCGGCCCAGCCGGACAGGACATTGTCCGCCTGCGACGCCTCGAATCCATAGAGATCGCCGTCGGAGTCCACCGCTGTGAAGACGAGGCGATCCCCATCACGCCTCCCCTCGACCACCAGAGCGTTCAACCGGCCAGAGAGTGCGCCGCGATCGTCATCGAGGGTCAGGGTGCTGCGCTCGGCATTGCCCCAGCGATCGACGGACAGAACCCAGGTCTGCGGCTCCGCGAGGGCGGGCGATGCACACAGCAGCAAAAGGCCAGCGACAAGGATGCGCATCATCTGTCTCCTTGGAAAGGTGTCGACGGTAGAGGCGCGCCGCGACGCGGCACGTTAGTCATCAGAAAGATCCGGTCGGGACGGCAAGGAACCCGCCCCTGCCCTTCGCGGCTCAAAGCCCCGCGAGGGCGGCCCGGGCGCTGGTGCTGGAGGGGTCGAGGCGGAGGGCGTTCTCATAGCTTCGGCGGGCCTCGTCGCGGCGGCCGGCACCGAGGTAGGCCTCGCCCAGGCTATCATGCACATTGGCCGATTGGGGGTGCGCCGCGACGTTCCATTCGAAGACCCGGATCGCAGCCTCCCGGAAGCCCTTGCGCATCAGGCTGTAGCCCAGGGTGTTCAGCGCGCGTTCGCTGACGTCATAGGCCTCGGTGCCGTCAGTTGGAGCCGCGCGGAAGGCGGCCTCCATGGCGTCCACGTCGTCGCGGGCGGCAAGGGGGGTGAGCAGGTCGCCGAGCAGGCGTTTGGGGGCCGGTGCCGGGGCACCGTGGACGACGGCGAACAGGGCGCGGCCCATCTCGACCGTCGTGGCCCCCTGCCAAAAGTTGTTGAGGATCACGACGACCGTCCCGTCGTCGGCCCGGGTGAACAGGCTCTGGTAGCCGGGGATGCTGCCGGTGTGGGTCTGGACCGTCATGCGGTCAGTCCCGGTCGTCGGCCAGCGCTCCACGCCCCAGCCCAGACCATATTCATCGGCGTCCTGGGTGAACATGCGGGCTTTCAGGTCGGTCGGCAGCAATCGGTCGCCGGACAGGGCCCGGCTGAAGGCCAGCAGGTCCTGCGCCGTGGAAAAGGCCCCGGCGGCCGCATAGCTGACCGTCGGGTCGACGGGCATGGGCCGGTCCATCACGCCGAAATCCGACCGCGCATAGCCGCTGGCCAGATGCGGCACGACCGTGCGGGGGTCATACACACCGCTCTGCGTCATGCGGGCGGGGGCCAGAACGCGGTCTCGAAGGGCGTCGGCATAGGGCGTCCCGGTCACCCGTTCCACAATCATTCCAAGCAAATAGAAGCCGTTGTTGTTGTAGCGCATCTGACCGGGCGGGCTGGAGAGTTCCGGCGGGATCCAAGCCCGGGCGAAGGCGTCGGGGGTGAAGGTCTGGCGCGCCGTGGTCTGCCAGAAGGGGTCGTAGTAGCTGCCCGGCAGGTCCTTCAGCCCCGAGGTATGCGCCAGCAGCTGTTCGACGGTCACTGCGCCGGCGGGCGTATCGGCATAGAGCTCCGGCAGATACTCGCCCAGTGAACCGTCGAGGCGCAGTCGGCCGTCATGGACCAGAGACAGGACGAGAACGGCGGTGAGCGGCTTGGTCAGCGACCCGATGCGGAAGACGGCGTCAGGGGCCAGCGGGGTGCCGAGCTCGAGCGAGGCCTGGCCCCGGGCCTGATGCACGATCACCCCGTCGGCGTTGGCCACCAGCACCACGCCGTTGAAACCGCGATTACGGACATAGCCGTCGATCGTTTCGGCCAAACGGGTTTCGACGGGGTCCGCCTCAGCGGCGCCGGCGGAGGCGGTCGGGGCAACCGCGAGCATCAGGGACAGGAGGGCCGACAGAACAATACGCATTCCCCAAGCTCAGCCTTTGGGCGGCGGCGCAGCAAGTTACGCTTTAGACAGGGGACGAGGGGAGAGCCCCTAGGCCGCCTTCGCCATCCGGGCCTTGGACAGGTCGTCGTAGGCGATGAGTTCGGCGGCCATGGCCTCGAACTCGGACAGGGGGACCATGTTGGGGCCGTCGGAGGGAGCGTGGTCGGGGTCCTGGTGGGTTTCCATGAAGACGGCGTCGACGCCGACGGCGACGGCGGCGCGGGCCAGGACCGGCACGAACTCGCGCTGGCCGCCGGAGGAGGTCCCCTGCCCGCCCGGCTGCTGGACGCTGTGGGTCGCGTCGAACACGACGGGGCAGCCGATCTCGCGCAGCACCGGCAGGGCACGCATGTCGCTGACCAGGGTGTTGTAGCCGAAGCTGGCCCCGCGCTCGCAGGCCATGACGTTCGGATTGCCCGCCCCGACGACCTTGGCGATGACGTTCTTCATGTCCCAGGGGGCCAGGAACTGGCCCTTCTTGATGTTGATGGCCTTGCCGGTGGCGGCGGCGGCCAGCAGCAGGTCGGTCTGGCGGCTGAGGAAGGCGGGGATCTGGAGCACATCCACGGCCCGGGCGGCGATGGCGCACTGTTCCTCATTGTGGACGTCGGTCAGGACCGGCAGGCCGGTGACCTCGCGGATCTCGGCGAAGATCGGCAGGGCCCCCTCAAGCCCGATGCCGCGGGCGGCCGAGGCGCTGGTGCGGTTGGCCTTGTCGAAACTGGTCTTGTAGATGATGCCGACGTTCAGACGTTGGCCGATCTCCTTGAGCGCATGGGCCATTTCCAGCGCGTGCTGGCGGCTTTCCAGCTGGCAGGGGCCGGCGATGAAGGCGATGCGCGCGCCGCCGCCGATGACGACCGGCGTGGTGATGCCGGAACCGGACAGGGTGATGACGGGGTTGGGTGCGCTCAACGGAATGGCCTTCTCTGTGCGACATTTGACGGGTGGCGCAGGGTCTCCGCCGCGCCTAAGGGCGGTCAAATGGCCCCGTCCGTCAGGGGACGCAACCTATCACGGAGATCAAAGGCGTGACCACTCAGGGCCCGAAACCCGTTCTCGTCTGGTTTCGCCGCGATCTGCGTCTGGCCGACAACCCGGCCCTGACCCGGGCGCAGGCCACAGGGCGGCCTGTGGTGCCGGTCTATATCCACGATGAGGGGGCGGCCGTGCGGTCGCTGGGGGCCGCCAGCCGCTGGTGGCTGGACCGGTCGCTGCGGGCGTTGGCGGCGTCGCTGGCCGAGCGCGGCGCGACCCTGATCCTGCGACGGGGGGATTCGGAGGCCGAGTTGCGCCGGCTGATCGACCAGACGGGGGCCGACACCGTGTTTCTGAACCGGCTGTTCGAGCCGGACGGCTGGGCGCGTGACGCCGACATCGCCCACGCGCTGAAGGCCGACGGGGTGGAATGCAAGGGCTACAACGGCACCCTGATGGCGCGCCCGGGCAGTGTGCTGAATGGCACGGGTGGCCCGTACAAGGTGTTCACGCCGTTCCTGAGGGCCCTGCTGGCGACGGCCGACGCCCCGGCACCGATGCCGGTGCCGAGCGACCTGTCGGGTGCCCCGCCACTGGACAGCGACAAGGTCGAGGACTGGGGCCTGCACCCGACCGCCCCCGACTGGTCGACGGGCTTCGACTGGACGCCCGGCGAGGCGGGAGCGGAGGCGGCGCTGGCGGCCTTCGTGGCCGGGGGGCTGTCGGACTATGGCGCGGGCCGGGACATCCCGTCACGCCCGGCGACCAGCCGGCTGTCGCCGCATCTACACCGGGGCGAGATCAGCCCGTGGAAGGCCATTGCGGCGGCCCGGGCGGCGGCGGCGGCCGGCATGGTCAAGGCGTCGGAGGCCGACAAGTTCGTGGCCGAGATCGGCTGGCGCGAGTTTTCGGCCCACCTGCTGCACCATTTCCCGACCCTGCCGGAGCGCGCCTTCCGGCCGGAGTACGACGCCTTTCCGTGGCGGGACGACGAGACGGGGTTCCGGGCTTGGACCCGGGGGATGACCGGCTATCCGATCGTGGATGCGGGCATGCGCCAGCTGTGGACCACGGGGTGGATGCACAACCGGGTGCGGATGATCGTGGCGTCGTTCATCATCAAGGACCTGCTGATCGACTGGCGGCTAGGCGAGGCCTGGTTCTGGAACACGCTGGTGGATGCCGATCTGGCGTCGAATTCGCAGAATTGGCAGTGGGTCGCGGGATCCGGAGCGGATGCGTCACCGTACTTCCGAATCTTCAACCCGGTCACCCAGGGCCAGAAATTCGATGCCGACGGTCGCTACATCAAACGCTGGTGCCCCGAGTTGGCCAGCCTGCCCGCCAAATGGGCCCACGCGCCCTGGACCGCGCCACCCGAGGTGCTGCGCGAGGCGCGGCTGCGACTGGGCTTCGACTATCCCCGACCGATCGTGGACCATGCGCAGGCGCGTGACCGGGCGCTGGCAGCGCTCAAGATCATCACCGGTCGTGGACAAGATGCCGCACAGGATTGACCCCGGTTTGAGGATGACCGCAGGTTTATTGGCATGACCGTCTTTGTTGACCAATCCAGCGCCACGGCCGACCGGACGCCCCGGGTGTTCGCCCTGCTGATCCGCCTGCTGTCGGCCAACTGGACCTATGGGCGGCTGACCCTGACCCTGCCCAATGGCGAGGTCCATCGACTGGAGGGCGAGACTCCGGGGCCGAATGCGGTGATGACCGTGATCGACTACCGGTTCGCAGCCCGGGTGCTGGCCAATGGCGATATCGGCTATGCCGAAGGCTATATGGCCGGGGAATGGGACAGCCCGCATCTGGCCGTGCTGCTGGAGACCCTGGCCAGCAACTATGATCATATCCGCCGGCTGTTCGACGGCAATGTGCTGATGCTGGCGGTGAATTGGATCGGCCACAAGCTGAACCGCAACAGCCGCAGCGGCTCGAAGAAGAACATCACCGCCCACTATGATCTGGGCAATGCCTTCTATGCCGCCTGGCTGGACGGTTCGATGACCTATTCGGCAGCGCGGTTCGCCAGTCCGTCCGAGCCGCTGGAGGTGGCCCAGACACGCAAATACGCCGCCCTCGCCCGGGCCATGGACCTGAAGCCCGGCATGAGCGTGCTGGAGATCGGCTGCGGCTGGGGCGGGTTCGCCGACTATGCGGCGCGGGAGGTCGGGGCCACCGTCACGGGCGTAACCATATCTCAGGAACAGCATGATCTGGCCCGGGAGCGTCTGTTCAACGCGGGGCTGTCAGACCGGGTCAACATTAAGCTGATGGACTATCGCGACATCACCGGGACCTTCGACCGGGTGGCCTCGATCGAGATGTTCGAGGCGGTCGGCAAGGAATACTGGGGGGCCTATTTCGACAAGGTCCACGACGTCCTGAAGCCGGGCGGCCGGGCGGGGCTGCAGATCATCACCATCCAGGATGAACTGTTCGAAGAGTACAACGCCCGGACCGACTTCATCCAGAAATACGTCTTCCCCGGCGGCATGCTGCCCAGTGAGGCGCGGCTGCAGCCGGTGGTGGAGGCCTCGGGCCTGCGCTGGGATGCGGTCGAGCGGTTCGGCATCGACTATGCCGACACCCTGCAGCGCTGGGACCAGAGTTTCCAGGCGGCCTGGGCCGATATCCAGCGGATGGGCGGGTTCGACGAACGGTTCCGGCGGCTGTGGCGGTTCTATCTGGCCTATTGCGAGGCCGGGTTCCGGTCGCGCCGGACCGATGTGATACAGCTGGCACTGTCGCGTTCCTGAAGCCCTTCTCCCCTAAGGGGAGAAGGGTCAGCGTGGGACGGCACCGAGCTGCAGACGCGTCGCCTCGGCTTCGGCCAGAAGGGCGGCGCGGCGTTCGGGGCCGAACTTTTCCAGGGTGCGATAGGGCATGGCGAGGCGGACGTTGTCGCGCAGCCGGCTATAATTCCGTTCGAGAAAACCCCAGTATAACCGGTTGAACGGACAGGCATTCTCGCCGGTCTTGGCCTTCACGTCATAGCGGCACCCCCCGCAGTGGTCGCTCATCCGGTCGATATAGGCCCCCGACGCGGCATAGGGTTTGGAGCCGACGATGCCGCCGTCGGCGAAGATGGCCATGCCCCGGGTGTTGGGCATCTCGACCCACTCGTAAGCGTCGGCATAGACGCTGAGGTACCAGTCATCGACCTCATCCGGATGGACGCCCAGCAGCAGGGCGAGGTTGCCGGTCACCATCAGCCGCTGGATGTGATGGGCATAGGCGTGATTCCGCGTGCTGGCCACGGCGTCGGCGACACAGGCCATGTCGGTCGCCCCGGACCAGTAGAAGGCCGGGAGGGTCCGGTCGGCGTCGAGGGCGTTGCGCCGGCCATATTCGGGCATCTTCAGCCAGTAGATGCCGCGCACGAACTCGCGCCAGCCCAGGATCTGGCGGATGAAGCCCTCCACCGCATTGAGGGGCGCGCGGCCGGCACGGAACTCGGCCTCGGCCCGGCGGCAGATGTCGAGCGGGTCGAGCAGGCCCAGGTTGAGCGAGGTCGAGATCAGCCCGTGCCACATCCACGGCTCGCCCTGGGCCATGGCGTCCTGCCAGTCTCCAAACCCGGGCAGGATGTGGCGCAGGAAGTCGTCCAGTACCGCCTCGGCTTGCTCGGCCGTCGTCGGCCATCCGAACCGGTCGAGGGTGCCGAAATGGTCGGGGAACAGGCGGGCGACATCCGCCAGGGCCCCGAGGGCCACGGCATCGGGGACGGTACGCAGTCTTTCCGGAGGACGGATGCCTTTCGGCAGGCGTTTGCGATTCTCGGCGTCATAGTTCCACTGGCCGCCGACGGGCTGGCCGTCGTCCATCAGCAGGCCGGTCTCGCGCCGCATCTCGCGGTAGAAGAACTCCATCCGCAGCTGGGACTTGCCGGACGCCCAGCGGCGGAACCGGTCGTGGGTGCAGATGAATCGGTCATCCTGGCGAATTTCGACTCCGGAATTGGTCGATTTGGCGAAGGCAGACAGGGCTTCCGCAAGCCGCCATTCCCCACATTCGGTCATGACCACGCCTTCGAACGGCTGGTCTTCCAGCGCGCGCTCAAGTTCGCCGGCGATGCTGTGGGTATTGGCCGGATCGTCGATCCGGACGTAGCGGACCGTGACGCCGCGCGACTCCAGTCTCAGGGCGAAACTGCGCATGGCGGCGAAGATCAGGGCGATCTTCTGTTTGTGGTGACCGACATAGGTGGCCTCGGCCCGGACCTCGGCCATGAGGACGACATCGCGGGCGGGTTCCAGCCCGGCCAGCGCCGACAGGCCGTCCGACAGCTGGTCGCCCAGCACCAGCCGCAGCCGCCCCCTGCCCGTCTGCGGGGCCTGCGTGCTAGGTTCGGGCATGACCGACAGTCCCCTGATCTCGACCGACGACCTCGCCGCCCTGATGGATGATCCGACGCTGCGGATCGTGGATGGGTCCTGGCATCTGGATGGCCGGGATGCCCGGGGAGATTTCGAACGCGAGCGACTGCCGGGCGCGGTCTTCTTCGACCTTGAGGCGGTGTCTGACCACAGCTCGGACCTGCCGCACATGCTGCCGACTGCCGCAGCCTTTGCCGGGGCGGTCGGAGGGCTCGGGATCGCCGAGAGCGATACGATCGTCGTCTATGACACGGTGGGCCTGCGGTCCGCGCCCCGGGTGTGGTGGACCTTCCGGCTGATGGGGGCAACGAACGTCCGGGTGCTGGACGGGGGGCTGCCGCGCTGGCGGGCAGAAGGCCGCCCGCTGGTCTCGGGGCCGGCTGCGACCCCGCCCCCTGCCCGCTTCGTACCCTCGCGCCGCAGCGGTGCGGTCGCGGATCTGCCGATGGTTCTGGCGGCCCTGACCGGTGAGGCGCAGATTCTGGACGCACGGCCGGCGGCCCGGTTCGCCGGTGAGGCGGCCGAGCCCCGGGCGGGTCTGCGGTCGGGCCATATGCCGGGGGCGGTCAATGTGCCCTTCCTTGCGGTGCTGGCAGACGACGGGCGTCTGCTGGACCGTGAGGCGCTGCTCGCCCGGTTCCGTGAGGCCGGTGTGGCCTTCGACCGGCCGATCATCACCAGCTGCGGCTCGGGCGTGACGGCCGCCATCCTGACCCTGGCGCTGGCTGAACTGGGCGAGGACAGCGCCCTTTACGACGGGTCCTGGGCCGAATGGGGCGGCCGGTCCGACACGGCGGTCGTCACAGGCCCCTGAGCCCGGATGCCAGCGAACGTTTAGAGGTCGCCTTTGGTGAGCCCACGCCGTGGGCCCACCTCAAGCGATCAGGCGTCAGGCGACGGTGGCCACAGCGACCGGAGGCTCCGGCTCCGGTGCCACCGGGTCGTCCTTCTCGCCGCGCGAGACGACCGTGGCCAGGACGAGATCGCCCGTCACGTTCAACACCGTCCGGCACATGTCGAGGAAGCGGTCGACGCCCAGGATCAGGCCGATGCCCTCGGCCGGAACCCCGACCATGACGAGGATCATGGCGATAACCGGCAGCGACCCCGCCGGCACACCGGCCGTGCCGATGCCTCCGAGGATACAGACCAGCATGACGACCACCTGCTGGGTGATCGACAGCTCGATCTGGAAGAACTGGGCCAGGAACAGCACGGTCACGCCCTCGAACAGGGCGGTGCCGTTCTGGTTGGCCGTCGCCCCCACCGTCAGGACGAAGCGCGAGATCTTGCGCGGCAGCTTCAGCTCTTCCTCGGCCGCCTTGAGCGCGACCGGGAGGGTGGCGTTGGACGAGGCGGTCGAGAAGGCCACAATCATCGGCCGCTGAACGCCCTTGAAGAAGCGGATCGGCGACATCTTGCCTAGCAGCAGGACGACCAGCGGATAGACCACGAACATGTGGATCGCCATCGCGCCCACGGCCACGCCGACGAAGGCCGCCAGCCGCACCAGCAGGTCCCAGCCGAACAGGGCCGCGAGGTTGAACATCAGGCAGGCGATGGCGATCGGGGCCAGTTTGATCACCAGATTGATGAGCTTCATCGTGACCTCGAGAATGCCCTCGATGGTGATTTTCAGCTGGTCCGTCGCCGGGCTCCGGGCCATGACCAGCCCGATGCCGAACAGCAGGGCGAAGATCATGACGGGCAGGATCTGGTTGCCGGCCGCCGCGGTGAAGACGTTGGAGGGAATCAGGTCGAGGAAGAACTGACCGAACTGGACACCTTCCGGTGCGTTGCCGACAATCGCGGCAGCCCCGTCCGCACCCTCGGCCAGCAGACGCTGGGCCAGGGCGGGATCGACGCCATCCCCGGGTCGGAAATAGTTGACCATCCCCAGACCGATCAACACGGCGATGGTCGACACCAGAATGGTCAGAAGCAGGGTCTTGGATCCCGCCCGTCCAAGGGACTTGAGATCGCCCATCTCGGCGACACCGACGACGAGGGCGGAGAACAGCAGGGGGATCACCAGCATGAACAGCAGGCGCAGGAAGATCTGGCCGGCCGGGCCGGTGATGTTGGACGTCACCCACTGGACCCAGAACACGTCCGGTCCAACGTACTGATTGACAAAGAGTCCCGATCCGAGACCCACGATAAAGCCGATCAGCATCAGCCAGTGGAGCGGAATTCCGCCCGTCTTCTTCGTAGTCATTCGTCCCCCGAAAAGCCGCCGTCTCCCATCCGGGAGATCAACGAAAATGTCACCGCACAGGCAGGCCGTAGATCAGGCCGCCAGGTCTGGCGTTCCATTGTGCATTCAACCCGCGCGCCAGGTCGAGCGGTGATTGCGAACCCACGTTACGCTCGAAGATCTCGCCATAGTTCCCGACCCCCCCGATCGCATCGGCCGCCCAGGTCCGGGGCAGCCCCAGCCGTGTCCCGAATTCGCCCTCTGTGCCCAGCAGGCGGCGGATACCGGGGTTGCGCGACCCCTCCGCCGAGGCGTCGACATTGGCCTGGGTCACGCCCAGTTCCTCGGCCAGGATAAGGGCATTCAGCGTCCAGCGGACGATCGCCGTCCACTGTTCGTCACCGCGTCGGGTCACGGGCCCGAGGGGTTCCTTGGAGATCACATCCGGCAGGATGACGTGCTGTTGCGGGTCCGACAGGGTGGTGCGGGCGGCCGCCAGGGCCGAGACATCGGCGCTGAAGGCGTCGCAGTCCTCGCGCCCGTAGGCCAGACGGGCGGCCTCCTCGGTGGGCAGGACGATGGAGCGGTAGTCGATGGCGCGGCTGCGGAAATAGTCGTCGACGTTCAGGGCACTGGTCGATCCGGCCTGGACGCAGACACGCGCGCCGGTCAGTTCGGCCGCACTGTTCAGGTTCAGGGCGCGCCGCACGAGGAAACCCTGTCCGTCATAATAGTTGACGCCGGCAAAGCTGAGTGTGCCGCCGGTGTCACGCTCCATCGTCCAGGAGGTATTGCGCCACAGGACATCGATCCGGCCGTCGACGAGCGCCTCGAACCGGTCGCTGGCAGTCAGGGGCACGAACCGGACCGCGTCAGGATTGCCGAAGATCGCAGCGGCCAGACCGCGGCAGAAATCGACGTCGAAGCCGCGCCACTGGCCGCGATTGTCCAGATAGGCGAAGCCGACCAGACCCTGGTTGACGCCGCAGCTGAGCCGGCCGCGCCGCTTGATCGCCGTCAGGGTCGGGCTTTCGACCGGCGCATTCACCGACGCGACCGGAACAGGGGCAGGCAGTTCGCTGTCTGCTCCAGCGGGGTCACGGTCCTGGCCCCGACCGCAGGCACCCAGAAGCGCGAGACCGGCGAGACCCGCCAGCCGCATCCAGAAACCTGTGGCCTGATCGCCCATGGTTCGTCCCGCGTCATGCTTTGGCACCGGTCCGCCGCCGCCTCTTGCGCCCCTGCTGCTTTAGAGGCCTTTGGAGACTCATTCGCAACCCGTGGAGCGCTGCTTTGGACCCGCTTTCAGACCGGACCCGCCTGATTGCGCCGGCAACGCGTCGGGGTCAGGGGCGGCGTCCGGTGAATCCGCCGATCGAACGGGCCTCGACCCTGCTGTCAGATACGGTGGACGCGATGCGCGATGCCGGGGCGGGTCCGGTCTACGGGATCGAAGGCACGACGTCACAGAGCGCGCTGCGGACGGCCGTCGCGGATCTGGAGCGGGCCGATGAGGCGTGGCTGGTGCCGTCCGGCCTGTGTGCCGTCACCCTGCCGCTGCTGGCCCTGACACGGCCGGGCGACGAGGTCCTGACGACGGACGCCCTGTACGGGCCGGTGCGGCGCTTTCTGGAGCGGCATCTGGCGGCCCGGGGGGTGACGACCCGGTTTCATGCGCCGGATGCGACGGCCGACGCGATCACCGGCCTGATGAGCGGCCACACCCGTGTCCTGCTGCTGGAATCTCCCGCCTCCCTCACCTTCGAGATGGTGGATGTTCCCCGGACTGCCGCAGCCGCCCGTGCACGCGGTGTGCGGACGGTGATGGACAACACCTGGGCGGCAGGGCTGGCGTTCAAACCGGTCGCGCATGGGGTCGATGTCAGCGTTCAGGCCCTGACCAAATATGTCGGTGGGCATTCCGACCTGATGCTGGGCGCGATCAGCGCCAGCGATCCGCATGTGCGCAAGGCCCTGGCCGAGGCGAACGAGGACCTTGGGCTATGCGTGTCGCCCGACGATGCGTGGCTGGCGCAGCGCGGTATACGGACCCTGCCGCTGCGCTATGGCGAACAGGCACGCTCGGCACTGGCGGTGGCGCACTGGCTGGCGGACCGGCCGGAGGTGGCCCGGGTGCTGTATCCCGCCCTGCCCGGCGATCCGGGCCATGCACTGTGGGCGCGGGACTATACCGGGGCGGCGTCGCTGTTCGGTGTGGTTCTGGCGGGCGGCACGGTGGACGGGGCCGAGCGGTTCCTGAACGCCCTGACCCGATTCGGGCTGGGCTATTCCTGGGGCGGGTTCGAGAGCCTGATCACCCATGAGACGCCGCAGATGGCCTGGCGGCAGGCCACGCCGGCACTGGAGGGCCCCCTGCTGCGCCTGCACATCGGGCTGGAGGACCCGGCCGACCTGATCGCCGATCTGGATCAGGGGCTGGCGGTGTGGCGGGACGCCGTCACCGGATAGGGGCGACCGTGACGATCTCGGGCATCATGCCCAGGACGAAGGACCGCAGATTGCTCTGCGGCTGCAGCATGCCGCGCAGCAGGTTCACCGTATTGGCCGCCTCGTCCTCGAAGACGAACCGGCTCTGGACGAAACGGCAGTTGACCAGCGCGGGCTGTTCGCCGCCCCGGAACACCAGTTCGGCGTTGCGAAATTCGCAGTCGTGGAACTGGTTGCCGTCCAGCGGCTGGCGGCCCTGAAGGACCTGATTGCGAAACTCGGCCATGACATGTCCCGTAAGGAAGGTGGCGCGCCCAGCAGGACTCGAACCTGCAACATCCCGCTTAGAAGGCGGGTGCTCTATCCGGTTGAGCTATGGGCGCTCGGGTTGAACGGTTAGCCGCAAAGCGCGCTGCGGCTCAAGCCGCGAGACGCCGCGCGTCGAGCGGTAGCCGCACCTTCGTTCAGTGCGTCCAGGGCTGTTTGCGGCCGGTGGCGAAATTGTCGGCATAGGCCTTGAGAATCACCGGTGGCTCCTGGGGCTCATGCAGGCGGAACGGGATGCCGTGGCGTTCGGCATAGGCGACGGCGTCTTCCTTCGTCTCGAACGACAGGCGCACCTGGCCGTTCATATCGGTCGAGCTGGTCCAGCCCATCAGGGGATCCAGCGTCCGGGCCGAGGCAGGCTCGAACTCCAGACGCCAGTCTTTCGTCCTGGCCTTGCCGGACTGCATCGCGGTCTTGGCGGGGCGGTAGATGCGGGCGAGCATGGTCTGGACCTTCGATCGGCGAATGGCCCCATCCTATAGGGTGGCAAGACGGGACCGCCAAGATGCCGGTGCTGGGCGCGGTGTGACGGATCGGCTATTCCCGCCGGAGAAGGCGGCGGGGGAACACCGGACCATGAGCAACCAATTCAGTTTCAAACAGATCATCGACATGGTTTCGGCCGTGCGGCTGATGCGATTCCGGGACAATCTGAACCCGCGCGAGGCCTGGCTGCTGTTCTGCGTGACCCATGCGGCCCGCAGTCACGCCCAGCTGTTTCAGGACCTTTGGGTGCTGCACGAGACGGGCGAGCAGCGTAACGGCTTCTTCGTCGAGTTCGGGGCCGCCAACGGCGTGCGCTACAGCAACACCCTGCTGCTGGAGCAGGACTACGGCTGGACCGGTCTCCTGGCCGAACCGGCCCGGTCCTGGTACCCGGCCATCCGCGAGAACCGGACTGCGACGGTGGATGAGCGCTGCGTCTGGAGCCGCTCGGGCGAGACCGTGGAGTTCGTGGAACAGGCCAATGCCCTGCATTCCGGCATGCAGGGCTATTCCATCGTCGACAACGACGCCACGACCCGGACCTATGCCGTCGAGACCGTCAGCCTGAACGATCTGCTGGCCCAGCACGGGGCCCCGCGCCGGATCGATTTCCTGTCACTGGATACGGAGGGCTCGGAGCTGGAGATCCTCGAGGCGTTCGATTTCGATCACTGGGACGTGCGGCTGATCGCGGTCGAGCATAACCACCTGCCGGCGCGCGCGCAGCTGTATGCGCTCCTGACTGCGAAGGGCTACGTCCGGAAGCTGGAGACCCTGTCGGACGTCGACGATTTCTATGTGAAGGCGGAACCGGCCGCCTGAGCCACGCCGGGCCCGGGGACGATGGTCGGAGTGAGAGGATTCGAACCTCCGACCCTCTGGTCCCAAACCAGATGCGCTACCAGGCTGCGCTACACTCCGGCGGAGGTGTCTGCCAGCAACTGGCCGCCTCCGCAACGCCCGATCGTCTTCAGGGGCGGAAGAAGGGGTGTTTGACCGTGTCTCCCGCCTGGGCCCCGATCTCGTCCGCCCGGCCGGCGCGAAGCTCAAGCACCCCATTGGCCGGGCCGTTGGAGGGAATGGTCGTCTCGGAATAGGGCGTCGTATGGCGGGCGATCGAGACGATGCGACCGGCGGGATCGATATAGAGGATGTCCAGTGAGCTGGGCGTGTTGCGCATCCAGAAGCCCCGCTCGGCAGAGTCCGGGAACTGGAACAGCATGCCGCGGTCGTCGGGGAGCGGCGGGCGGAACATGAGGCCCCGCTCGCGCTCCGGCTCATCGTCCGCGATCTCGACCAGGAAGTCATGCTCTCCCGTGGCCGTGACGACGGTGAGGGCCTCCAGCGGACGGCCAGCCTCGTCTGTGGGTGCGGGCGTCCGGGCGGCACAGGCGGACAGGCAGACCGCGGCAGCAGACAGAATCAGGAGACGTCTCGACAGCATGATCGCCCTTTCGGGGCGGCCGTCAGCCGCCCGGCTTGATTTCCGCAACCACCAGACCCTTGGGGCCCTCGGCGAAGCGCACCGCGACCGTCTCGCCCGGAACCAGATCGTCCAGTCCGCAGCGCCGCAGGGTCTCGATATGAACGAAGATATCGCCCGGATCGGTCGCGCGCACCACGAATCCATAGCCCTTGGTGCGATTGAACCATTTCACGGTCGCGGCCTCCAGATCGGCGGTGGCCTCCATGTGCGCGCCGTGGCCCAGTGAGCGGGCATCCCCCTTCAGCCCGTCATAGGGAGATCGTCGGGGGGGCGAAGGCTCGAGCTCGCTTTCACCCAGTTCATGGACCGTCGTGACCTGCCAGCCCTTGGAGCGGCGTGCACAGTCAACAGTGATGGTCGCGCCCTCGCCGGCCGACGCCCAGCCGCCATCCCTCAGGCTGCTGATGTGGAGCAGCACATCGGCGCGTTCGGTATGGCCGGGCTCGTCAGGCACGATGAAGCCATAGCCCTTGCCGGCATCAAACCATTTTACCCGGCCGGAAATCCGGACCGTATCCGGTGCCTCCAGCCCCTCGTAGTCAGACACGTCATGCTCCCCGTCTGCTCTCCCCGCAGACGCAACACGTTTAACACGGTTCTGTGAACACCGGAAAACCGAAAACGGGTATTTCAGACATTGCTCAACCCGACGTGCTGCCGACGTCCAAGGCGAATGGAGATGGTGCGACGATTTGTCGGCCTGGCCCACGGCCGCAGGGCACCCGAAGGCGGCAGTTGATCACGATGTCCGGGGGGTCACCGCGTGGCAGTCCCTAGGGGAGTCGAACCCCTCTCTTCAGGTTGAAAACCTGACGTCCTAACCGATAGACGAAGGGACCGCTGCGCGAGAGCGGGCGATATAGCGGGCGAGTTCGGAGGGCGCAAGCGGCCTTTCGAACTAAGTTGCCATCCGCGGATCGGCGACGTCCTCGATCTCGAACTGGACCCCCCTGCGGCCGTTCCAGTCGTCCGCCTTCAGACGGCCCACGACGCTCAGTCCGCCTTGGCCCGACAGCAGGGCCTGGCCCGTGGGCAGGTCGGCGCAGCGCCAGGCGATGGCCTTGACCGACGCTCCGTCGGCCCCCGTCAGCCGGCACCGGACATGGCCGCCGTTCATCTGGACGGCCTCACGCGCCCGGACGCCGTCGAGGGCAAACAGGGGCTCTGGATTGGCAGGACCGAAGGGGGCGAGGCGTTCAAAGGCCTCGAACAGGTCCCGTGTCGCCGCGCCGGGATCCAGCAGGGCGTCGACCTCGACCCAGTCCAGCGCCTCGGCCCCCGCCTGTTCGCCGGCCATGGCGGCGTTCAGAAAGTCGCGCAGGGCGTCGATGGTGTCGGGACGGACCGTCAGACCCGCCGCCATGGCGTGACCACCCCCGGCCAGCAGCAGGCCCTGCTGCCACGCCGACTGGATGGCACGGCCCAGATTCATCCCGGGCTGGGAGCGGCCCGAGCCCTTGCCCACACCGGCCAGGGCATCGACGCCGATGACCACGACGGGCTTGCGCCAGCGCTCGCGCAGGCGACCGGCGACGATGCCGACCACGCCGGGGTGCCAGTCCTCGCCTGCAACCACGACCACGGCGGAGCCGTCGGCGTGGTGACCGGTGGCCTCGACGCGGCGGGTGGCCGTCTCGGTCACCTCGCGCTCGACCTCGCGGCGGGCGATGTTGAGCGCGTCCAGTTCCCCGGCGAGCGACCTGGCCTCATCCGCATCGTCGGTCGACAGCAGACGTGCCCCCAGATCCGCGCGCCCGATCCGGCCCCCGGCGTTGATTCGGGGCCCCAGGATGAAGCCGGCGTGATTCGATTTGGCCGGGCCCGGTTCGACACCGGCGACGGCCAGCAGGGCCTTCAGCCCCGGATTGGTCCAGCCGGACATGACCTGCAGCCCCAGACCGGTCAGGGCCCGGTTGAAGCCGGTCAGGGCGGTGACGTCGCAGACAGCCCCCAGCGCCGCCAGATCCAGCCACTGGCGGATGTCGGGCTCAGGCCGGTCGGCGAACAGGCCGTGACGCCGGGCCTCGCGGTTCAGGGCCGCCAGCAGGACGAACACCACCCCGGCGGCGGCGAGGTTCCCCTGCCCCGAGGTGTCGCCGGGGCGATTCGGATTCACCACGGCCAGACAGGCCGGCGGCTCCTCGCGCATCATATGGTGGTCGATGACCACGACCTTCAGGCCGATGGCGCAGGCGTGGGCGATCGCCTCATTGGCGGCCGCGCCGCAGTCGACGGTGATGACCAGATCAGCACCCGACGCCTTGAGCCGGTCGAAGGCCAGCGGACTGGGGCCATAGCCCTCGGTCAGCCGGTCCGGGACATAGATGGGGAGCTCGGCCCCCATGAGGCGGAACCAGCGGACCAGCAGGGCGGCGCTGGAGGCTCCGTCGACATCATAGTCGGCAAAGACATGGATCCGGTCGCCCGCCTGCAGGGCTGCGACGATGGCCGTGGCGGCGGCGTCCATATCCATGAAGGACGAGGGGTCGGGAAACAGACGCTTCAGGGTCGGGGCGAGGAAGTCCGCCCCCTGATCGGCCGTCACCCCCCGGGCGGCCAGTGCCCGCGCGAGCGGCTCGATCAGCCCCAGGCCCTGCATATGGGCACGGACGACGCCCGCCTCGGCCGGCCTCTGGCGCCAGGCGCGCCCGGACAGGGAGCGCGAGACATCAAGGAACGCCGGTGCCGGAGCCGGGACCGACGCACCGTCGGGCATCAGACCGGACGGGTCGTGCGGATGCGGCGCACGGTCCGGGTCGAGGAATCCATCACCAGCGTGTGGGTGGTGACGAAGCCGCCATGCATATGCACCCCGTCCAGCATGGCCCCCTTCGTCACGCCGGTGGCGGCGAAGACCGCATCCTTGGAGACCAGTTCGTGCAGATCGTATTTACGGTCGAAATCGGTGACGCCCGTGCGCTCGGCCCGGGCGCGCTCGTCGTCGTTGCGGAACAGCAGCCGGCCCTGGAAATGGCCACCGACGCATTTCAGCGCCGAAGCCGCCAGAACGCCCTCGGGCGCCCCACCGGACCCCAGATACAGGTCGATGCCCGTTTCCGGCTCGGCCGTGTGGATGACCCCGGCGACGTCGCCGTCGGTGATCAGCATGACCCGGGCCCCGACCTCACGCAGGGCCGCGATCAGGGCCTCGTGACGGGGGCGATCCATGACGCAGACCGTGATATCATCGGAACGCACGCCCTTGGCCGCCGCCAGAGAGCGCACATTGTCCGCCGGGCTCATGTCCAGATCGACCGTGCCGGGCGCATAGCCGGGGCCAATGGCGATCTTGTCCATATAGGTGTCGGGCGCATGCAGCATGCCGCCGGCGGCGGACATGGACAGCACCGTCAGCGCGTTGGCCATGGCCTTGGCGGTCAGGGTGGTGCCTTCCAGCGGATCAAGCGCGATGTCGATGGCGGGCCCTTTGCCGGTGCCGACCTTCTCGCCGATGTAGAGCATAGGGGCTTCATCCCGCTCGCCCTCGCCGATCACGATCTTGCCGTCTATGTCGAGGCTGTTCAGGGCGGTCCGCATCGCATCGACGGCCAGTTGGTCGGCGTGCTTCTCATCGCCACGGCCGATCTGGGCCCAGGAGGCGATGGCGGCCAGTTCGGTGACCATGGCGGCGTCGGCCGCCAGGGTTGAGGAAAAGGCGGTCGAGGGGGTGGGGGCGTTTGCAGCCATGTCGGTACTCCTGAGGAGATGATCCCCGGATTCTCTCGACCGGGCGAAGGGTTTTGCGGGTCAGCGCGGAGGTGTGCGGTCGATCGGTGGCGGGGCCGCGCCGCGCCGGCGGGTCTGTTCGGCAAAGGCCTCGATCTCGGCCGGGGTCTGGGGCGTCAGCGGAGCCATGGCGCGGGGGTCCATACGGCTGTTGACCTCGGCCACGAAGGTCGCCGGATCCTGGAGGGTCCATTCAATGCGGGCGGCGTCGGTGGCGAGTCCGTCGCTGGCGGTCTGCAGGGTCGCAACCCGGCCTGCGACCTCGACCGGTTCCGGCAACGGATCGGTGGATCGGGGGAAGTCGGCCCAGCGCGGATAGACCCGGTTGGCCTCGACGAGGGCGGCAATGCGGGGTGTGATCGCGGCTTCAGCCTGTTGTCCCGCGACAGGGGCCGTGGCGCAACCGGCCAGAACCGCAAGCCCGGACGCGACCAGCAAGGATCCGCCTATCTTTTTCGCCCAACGCGCGTTCATCTCGGGGGCGTTCATATGCGATGATCGTGACAGGCGGAAGGGCGGAGCACACGTCCTCCCTTTTCAGCGAAGCGCGCGGAGAGTCTCCCGATGGCCAAATCCCCCCGGACCCCGACCGAGCCTGCGGCGGCCGCGCGTGCGCCCCGCAAGTCCGGCCGACCGACCTCGGCCAAACCCCGGACCGTCAAGCCCAGGGCGGTGAAGGTTGCGGCTGACCCGGTCCTCGCCCCGGAAGCCGCCGCGCCGGAACGGACCCCGCCACCCCCGGCCACGCCGGAAGCCGCTGTCCCCTCGCCTTTCGCCGCCGTGGGGGCCGACCAGCGCCAGATGCTGGAGACCCTGTCGCTGAATCTGGCCCGGGCCGCCATGACGGCCCAGTCGGCCATTGCCGAGGCAGCCCTGAGCCAGGCCGACCGGCCTGCGGCCCTGTCGCCCGATCCCTTCAATGTCGGGCCGGCGATGAATGCGGTGATGA
The DNA here is from genome assembly GCA_019748095.1 of Caulobacteraceae bacterium. Taxonomy (GTDB): domain Bacteria; phylum Pseudomonadota; class Alphaproteobacteria; order Caulobacterales; family Caulobacteraceae; genus Brevundimonas. Next base: position 132,177 of record JAIEQA010000018.1, read on the forward strand.
CCAGTCTGGCCGGGCGTCCGGACAAGCTGTTCGCGGCCCAGGCGGACCTGTTCAACCGCTATATGGACCTGTGGGCGGCCTCGACCCGCCGTGCGGCCGGCGAGGAGCCGGGCACGCCGTCGAAGGACAAGCGGTTCAAGGACCCGGCCTGGTCCGAGAACCCGATGTTCGACATCATGCGCCAGTCCTATCTGGTCACCTCGGACTGGATGAACGGGCTGGTGGCCTCGGTCGAGGACGTCGACCCGCGCACAAAGCGGCGCGCCGAGTTCTTCACCCGGCTGCTGACCGACGCCTTTTCACCCTCGAACTTTCTCGCCTCGAACCCTGCGGCCCTGAAGGCCATGGCCGAGACCAACGGCGAATCGCTGGTCAAGGGGATGCAGAATTTCGCCGCCGATCTGGAACGGGGCCTGGGCAAGCTGAAGATCAGCCAGGCGGACTATGGCCAGTTCGTCGTCGGCGAGAATGTCGCCACCGCCCCCGGCCAGGTGGTCTGGCGCGACGAGCTATTCGAGCTGATCCAGTTCGACCCGGCGACGGACAAGCAGCGCGCCATTCCGCTGCTGATCTTCCCGCCGTGGATCAACAAATTCTACATCATGGACCTGCAGCCGCAGAACTCGCTGATCCGCTGGCTTTCGGCCCAGGGGTTCTCGGTGTTCGTCTGTTCGTGGGTCAATCCGGACAAGGACAAGGCCGGGTTCGGCTTTGACGAGTATCTGGAAAAGGGCATCTACCGCGCCATCGAGAAAACGCTTGATCAGACCGGGTCCAGGACGCTGAACACGGTCGGCTACTGTATCGGCGGCACCCTGATGGGCGCGGCCCTGGCCCATATGGCGGCGAAGAAAGACACCCGCGTCGCCTCTACCACCTTCTTTGCCGCCCAGCATGACTTCGCCGAGGCCGGCGACCTGCTGCTGTTCACCGACGAGCACTGGCTGAAGGAAATCGAGCAGCAGATGGATGCGGCCGGCGGGGTCCTGCCCGGAGCGGCCATGGCCGAGACCTTCAATGCGCTGCGGGCCAACGACCTGATCTGGTCCTTCTTCGTCAGCAACTATCTGATGGGCAAGTCGCCGGCGGCATTCGACTTGCTGTTCTGGAACGCCGACCAGACGCGGATGCCCAAACGGCTCCACCTCGACTATCTGCGGTCGATGTATGGCCAGAACCTTCTGGCGAAGGGGGAGTTCGTGATCGGCGGGGTCAAGGTCGATCTGTCAAAGGTGACCATCCCGCTGTATTTCCAGGCCAGCCGCGAGGACCATATCGCGCCGATGAATTCGGTCTATCGCTCGGCGCGGGCGTTCAAAAACGCAGACGTGACACTCACCCTCGCCGGGTCCGGCCATATCGCGGGGGTGATCAATCCGCCGTCGGCCAACAAATACCAGCACTGGACCAATGCCGCCCTGCCCGCCTCGCTGGGCGAATGGCAGACGGGGGCGGTGGAACATCCCGGCAGCTGGTGGCCCCACTGGGCGAACTGGCTGCATGACAAGTCGGGCGACTGGGTTCCGGCCCGGGATCCGAAGGCCGGACCGCTGAAGCCGATCGAGCCGGCCCCCGGCAGCTATGTGAAGGTGAAGAGTTGAAGATTGAACCGAACCAGGCGCTGGCCTTCTCCACAGGCATGGCGCTGATCCTGCTGGTCCTGACGGCGGGTGTTTTCGGGCGTCCTGATTTCCTCGTGCGGTATGTCCTCGTCGCCGCCGGGTTTTCCGCCGCCTATGTGGTCATCAACACCCTGATCGAGCGCCGCGCCGCCGTCCTGCCACCGCCCCTGATCCCGGACAGGGTCGTCGGAATGCCGATCGCCATGACCATTCCGCTGCTGGTTCTCGGCTTCGCTGCGGCTCCGGTGATCCTGCCCGGACAGGATTTCGCCCTGCTGATCATTGTCGCCACCGTCCTGTTCGGGCTGACGGTCCGTTCGGCGATGCGCGTCAGGCGGGCTGAAACCTGAGCGCCACGCCGTTGTTGCAATAGCGCTTGCCGGTCGGCCTCGGGCCGTCGTCGAAGATGTGGCCCTGGTGCCCGAGGCAGCGGGCGCAATGGTACTCGGTCCGGGGAAAGCCGATGGCGAAATCGGTCTTGGTCCCGACCGCGCCCGGCATCACATCATAGAAGCTGGGCCAGCCGGTGCCGGAGTCGTATTTGGTCTCCGAGCGGAACAGGGGCAGGTCGCAGCCCCGACACAGGTACGTCCCACGCCGACGCTCGTCGTTCAGCGGGCTGGTGTAGGGCCGTTCGGTCGCCTCGCGGCGCAGGACATTGTAGCTGGCCGCCGGGAGCCGCTCACGCCACTGGGCGTCGGTAATGCGGCGGAAGGGCGAGTTGGCGTACTGTGCCGTGGACGCATCCGCCTCGCCCGACGAACAGGCACCGAGAGCAGCGGCCGTGGCCCCGAGCAGCAGGGTCCGGCGGGACGGGGTCAGGAACTGGGTCATGGACTGACATACGTCGGCAAGACCGGCGCGGTTTCAAGCCTGCTGCACCCTTCCTTTCGTCATCCTCCGGCAAGCAGCTCTTGCGGCGCAGACCGGGGGATGACGAAAGATGGGAAGAGAGCTCAGCTGAGCCCCGTCCCCTCGTCCAGCCCCAGCATCAGATTGAGGTTCTGGACCGCCGCGCCCGAGGCCCCCTTGCCGAGGTTGTCCAGCAGGGCGACCAGCCGGGCCTGACAGCCGTTGCGATCGCCGAAGACGTGCAGACGCATCCGGTTGGTACCGTTCAGCCCCTCCGGGTCCAGACCGGTCATGGCGTCGGTGTCGTCCAGCCCCGCGACCTCGACGAAGCGACAGCCGTCATAGGCCTCGACCAGGGCCCCGTGCAGGCGGTCAATCGAGGGGGTCTCGGGCAGGGCAGACAGATGCAGGGGCACCTCGACCAGCATGCCTTGCCGATAGTGGCCAACGGCGGGCGCGAACAGGACGTCGTGGCGCAGCCCCGCGTGACGGGTCATCTCGGGCACGTGCTTATGGCGGAGCGACAGGCCATAGGCGCGGAAGGCCGGGGCAGCGTCACCCTGTTCAAACTCGGCAATCATTGATTTTCCACCCCCGGAGTAGCCCGAGACGGCGTTGACCGTCAGGGGCCAGTGGGCGGGGATCAAACCCGCCTTCACCAGCGGCCGGACCAGGCCGATGAAGCCGGTGGGATAGCAGCCGGGGTTGGACACCCGGCGCGAGCCGACGATCTCGCCGCGCTGGACCGCGTCCATCTCTGGAAAGCCATAGGTCCACCCGGTGGCGACGCGGAAGGCGGTCGAGGCGTCGATGACCCGGACATCCGGGTTCTCGATCATGGCCACGGCCTCTTTCGCCGCCTCGTCCGGCAGACACAGGATGACGGCATCAGCCGCATTCAGCGCCTCGGCCCGTGCCGCCGGGTCCTTGCGCCGGTCGCCGGTCAGGGAGATGAACTCGAGATCCCCCCTGCCCTCCAGCCGCTGCCGGATCTCCAGCCCCGTGGTCCCGGCCTCGCCGTCGATGAAGATGGTGTGCATGGCCCCGTCCTAAGCCCCCTGCCTGCGCATGAAAAGGTCGGAAGGGCGCGGCGCGGAAACGGCTACTACTCGTCATACTCACGAAGGAGTCGTTGCAGTCGCCGACCTTCCGGCCTCAGCCGGAAGGCATAGTCGGCCGCCGTCCCGATCCCGACCAACACAAGTAGCCCACCGAACAGCACCGAGCCTTGCAGGACGTCCCGAGAGGACATCTTGCCCACCTCGAGCAGCTGCCACAGCACCAGGGCGACGACGCCGACCATGGCTCCCATGAACAAGCCGCTCAGCCATACGCGCTGACGCGCGGTGTCGTTTTCATCCATCAACGCACGCAGGGTATCCGGTGCCGACGCGTACGGGTCTGGATGTGCGTGCAGATGCTTGTTGTACGCGTGCCTGACAGTGAAAAGTGCGATCCAGGGCAAGGCGAGCAGCAGGAAAAGACCCCATTCCACACCCGGATCAAGGAGAAACTGGCCGGTCACCACCTCCCAGATCACCTTCGCCGTCCAGACGAACAGCGCCAATCCAATCAGCCCGGTGAACATCTCGAAATCCCGCCGCTTGCGCTTCAGGGCACCCATGGCTTCCTCCATCAGTTGACCGGCCGAAGCCGCATTCGGTGAATTCGCGTTCGAGCGCCAGACGCGCTCCAGCCGTTCAAAGTCCATCGCCGTTCGCCTCCATCTGGGCCGCGATCCATGCCCGCGCGCGGTTCAGCCGCACGCCGACGTTTGTTTCTGAAAGCCCATGCAGGCGGGACATGTCGCGGTAGCTTGCGCCCTCCAGCGAGAGCAGGACGAGAGAGCGATCCAGGGTGCCCAGCATCCGGATGACCGCATAAAGTCGATCCAGCACTACGGCATCGTCGGCACCTTCTGATCCGACGTTCAACAACGGCCAGTCCTGCTCAATGGAGGCCGCGCCGCGGATCCGTCCGAACTCACGACGTCGCCAACTGATGGCGCGGTTGTGGGCGACCCGGTAAATGAAGGTTGCAGGCGCGCTGTCGCCGCGGAACGACGCCGCCGCTTTCCAGACGGCGATCATCAGTTCCTGCAGGAGATCGTGTTGATCGGCCGGTTCAGCGAAAGCGCGACTGATCCGGTGGAGCACCGCAAGGTGATCCTTCATCCAGCTTTTGAATCGTTCGTCGTGCGGCGTCATTCCATCAGTTAGACGCCGCTGCCGGACCGACCTTACAGTCGTGCGGCAAAAAAGGCGGTTTCACCCGAATGGCGCAAAGAAAAAGGGCGCTCCGGTTTCCCGAAGCGCCCCAAATCCAAACCGAATGAAACGGCCTAGCGCTTCGAGAACTGGAAGGAACGGCGGGCCTTGGCACGGCCGTACTTCTTGCGCTCGACGACGCGGCTGTCGCGGGTCAGGAAGCCGTGCGGCTTCAGGACCGGGCGCAGGGCCGGCTCATAGTGGGTCAGGGCGTGCGACAGGCCGTGGCGGATAGCGCCGGCCTGACCGGACAGGCCCGAGCCTTCAACCGTGCAGACCACGTCGAACTCGGTCTCGCGACCGCAGACGACCAGCGGCTGGGCGATCATCATGCGCAGGATTTCGCGGGCGAAATACTGCAGCTGATCCTTGCCGTTGATGGTGAACTTGCCGGTGCCAGGCATGACCCAGACGCGGGCGATGGCGTTCTTACGCTTGCCGGTCGAATAGGCGCGGCCCTGGGCGTCGACCTTGCGGACATAGACCGGAGCCGAGTTGTCGTAGCCGTTGTCCGAGGTGGTGAGGCCCTTGAGGGCGTCGAAGCCGGTCGCGGCGGGCGCGTCGTTCTGCACGTCGGTCATGATCAGAGGCTCCGGAAGTTCTTGGCGGACATCGACTTGAAGTCGATCGTCTCCGGCTGTTGGGCGTCGTGCGTGTGGGTCGGGCCGGCGAAGATGCGCAGGTGCGTCATCTGCTGGCGGGCCAGCGGGCTTTCCTTGGGCAGCATGCGCTCGACGGCCTTCTCGAGCACGCGCTCGGGGAAGCGGCCGTTCAGGACCTTCTGCGGGGTGGTCGACTTGATGCCGCCCGGGTGGCCGGTGTGGCGATAGTAGACCTTGTCGGTCAGCTTCTTGCCGGTGAACACCACCTTGTCGGCGTTGACGACGACGACATGGTCGCCAGAGTCAACGTGGGGGGTGTAGGTCGGCAGGTGCTTGCCGCGCAGGCGCATGGCGATGAAGGTCGCGAGACGACCGACCACGACGCCTTCGGCGTCGATGACGATCCACTTCTTGTCGACCTCGGACGGCTTCAAGGCAGCCGTGGTGCTCTTCAGCATGAGGGTTTCCCGATCGGAGGGTCGCCCCGGACGGTCCGGCGCGAGCGAAGGCGGGTCAGTAGAGGATGCCTGTGCACGCGTCAATGCCGCTCGCGATGGCAAACATCCATCAACACACTGATTTAGCTGATAAATCGGATAACGGTATTAAAATACCGTATCGATATCGACCTACAGACGGGGGCCCGACATGAAAAGTCGGGGCTGGGAACGCCGGACCAGCCACAGATTGGCGGTCGCCAGCCCCAGAACAATCGCCGCGCCCGCCTGATGCAGCCCGCCCAGCCATAGCGGCACGACGTGGATCAGGGTGACGACGCCCAGCGCCGCCTGCAGCCAGATGGAGCCCACCACCACGAAGGCGGCGAGGCCCAGACCCTCGGCCAGACGCCAGCGCCAGGCCTGGACCGCATAGACAGTCGCCCCGATCAGCAGGGCATAGCCCCAGACCCGGTGATTGAACTGCACGAGCGACAGGTCGTGCAGGAAGGCCAGACCGCCCATGCCCCAGTCGACGGGGGCGAGGATCTGGCCGTTCATCAGGGGCCAGTCGGTGTAGATGAAGCCCGCCTTGGCCCCGGCCACCAGTCCGCCCAGCAGACACTGGATGAAGACCGCGCCCAGCAGGACCATGGCCCCCCGACTCCAGCCGGCCGGCGGGCGGTTGTACTCCTGCCCCGACCAGGCCTCGAGCCCCGTCCAGATCAGGGCAGCAAAGATGATGAAGGCCAGCCCCAGATGGACTGTCAGCCGCTCGGGGGCGACATCGACCCGCTCGGACAGGCCCGAGGACACCATCCACCAGCCGATCAGCCCCTGAAGCCCGCCGAGGCCCAGCAACAGGGCGCAGCGCCAGATCAGCCGCGTGGGCAGGGCGTGACGTCCGAGGAAGGAGCGCTCGGGCAGCAGCCGGAAAGCCAGGAAGGCAAAGAAGGGGATGGCGAAGACGACGCCGATCAGCCGACCGAACAGCCGGTGCGCCCACTCCCACCAGAAGATGTACTGGAACTCCGACAGGCTCATCCCGGCATTGACCTGCTGGTACTGGGGGATGGCGCGGTATTTTTCGAAGGCCTCGGACCAGTCCGCCGCATTCATCGGCGGCAGGGCCCCCATGATCGGCTTCCATTCGGTGATCGAAAGCCCCGACCCGGTCAGCCGGGTGATCCCGCCGATCACCACCATGGCGAACACCATGGCGGCGGTGAAGAACAGCCAGATCGCTACGGCCCTGGACTGATCGCCGCTGCTGAAACGGTTCATTCGACGCCCGACGCTCCGACAGATACAGTGACGCCGGTTGCGGCGACGGTGGGGATATGCTCCCCGATCGTGGCGAGATCAAAGTCTGAAGTCATGACGCGAGGTCGCAGCGCGACCCGCCGGGAGGCCCGATTGGAGTACGCCGACATCATCGTCGCGGTTGTGGGCGTCTTCGCCCTCGGCTGGATCGCCGATTCGCTGACCGGACGCCGCGGGCTGTTCGTCGCCACCCTGGTCGCCGGAACCGGGGCCATCTGCGGCGGCTTCCTCGCTGTGCGGGTGTTCGGGATCACCACCATGGATGAACTGGACTGGCTGGTCTGGTCGGGGGCCGGGACCGTCCTGTGCCTGATCACCTTCTACCTGTTCCGGAACACACGCTGATGGGTCTTCGCGCACGCAGGGCCCTGGCCTCTCTGGGGATCGTCCTGTTCCTGGTGTTCTACATCTGGCTGGTGATCGCCATCGGCACCCGGGTACCCGATCACCCGCTGGCCACCCTCGCCTTCTACGGCGTCGCCGGCACCGCCTGGGGCATTCCCTTGCTCCCGCTGCTGTCCTGGGCCGAAGGCAAGCCGATGTGGGGACGACGGGGACCGCCGGCAGACACCAACGAATAAGGGGCCGCCAACCGGCGACCCCCTAAATCCGACCGTATCGAAAGATCGATGGTCGGAGCGACAGGATTCGAACCTGCGACCCCTTGACCCCCAGTGACCATTTTTGGGCTTTTTTGAAACGCGGTGAAACAACAGAATAGGCTGAAAAGCTATTGAAAATACGGCTGAAACTGCTACATACTGATCCAGCCGGTTTCGTCATGACCCTCTAATTTTTGTGACCAAATCTGTGACCAAATCGGTGGGTTTCAGTACCAGCGAGTTTGCGTATGACCAGCCTCGACCCGTCCGCGTCGGCCCCCAAGATCCTTCTGACCGCTGGCCCGCGCGGCACCATTCATATGAAGGTGCCGCCAGGCGTTCGTCGTATCCGTGACAGTCTTACGCCCGGCCTGGACATCCTGATCGGGAAGACCAAGCGCACCTATGCGGTGAAGCTGAGGGTCAAAGGCCGTCCCGGTCAGTTGGTTGTTCGGTTGGGCGACGTCGATCAAATGGACCTCAAGGACGCGCGGCTCCAGGCCAGGGCCGCGATCGACGACGCGCGTCGAGGCATCCTGCCAGAGCAAGCGAGCGAGCGCCGGGAACAGGCCATGCGCGCTGAAGCAGCGGCGGCTCGCAAAGCGGAACTGGAGGCCGAGCGGGCGCAGTCCGTCACCTTCAAATCCGTCGCGGACGACTACCTCGCCGACAAACTTCCCGGTGGCGGCGGCAGGCTGGCCTCCCAGCCCGAACTCAAACGTAAGCTCGAGAAGGAATTGAAGGGTTGGCATAAGCGGCCGATTGCCGAAATCACGCGCGCCGAGATCAAGACCCTGGCTAGAACCAAGGCCAAGGCGTCGGAAACCTCAGCCAACCGGCTGCTGTCCTTCATCAAGCGCGTCTTCGCCTGGGCCGAGGATCAGGACATCATCGACGATAATCCCGCGCTCGGGGTGAAGAAACCGGGGGCCGAAGCCGAACGGATGCGCTATCTCGAGGATGACGAGATCCGGTTGTTCTGGAAGGCGGCCGACACCATCCCCGAGCCGGCCGGACGACTCTTCCAGCTCTGCCTGGTCACAGGCCAACGCCGGGGCGAGGTCGGCGGACTGCGGCGTTCAGAACTCGGCGAGTTTCGTTTCAAGGACCGCGAGGGAAAGGCAAGCTCGGTCAAAGCTTGGTTGCTGCCTGCAGGCCGAACGAAGCGGCGGCGCGATCATGCCGTACCCCTTTCGCCCTTGGCTCAAGCCATCATCGCCGGCGTTCCCGCACTGAAGAGTGAGCAAGGCGAGGTGACGGACCACGTCTTTGCCACGGCGGGCCATAGGGACCAGGCCCCCTCGGGTTGGTCGAAGTTCAAGCGAGCGCTGGACGAGGCGATCGGGCGACTGATCGCCGAGGAAGCGGGCGAGGATTTCGATGCCGCGCGACATCGTCTGGCGGACTGGCATATCCACGATCTACGGGCGACCTGCGCGACCCATCTCGACATGGAGGAAGTGGATAGCCAGACCATCTCGCGGATTCTGAACCATGCCGAGGGCGATTCAAAAAGCATCACCAAGCGGTACAAGCGTTACGCATACGACCGCGAAGCCTCGGAAGCGCTCAATCTCTGGGCTGAGAAGCTCGAGCGCTTGACCCAGGCAAGGCGGGACACGGCCCCGCCCTCCCTCTTCGCCTTCAATGACCCAGTGCTTGTCAGTGCCCAGCGGCAGGCGGCCTGAAGGCCCTGAGATGGTTCTCGCCCTTGCTCCCTATCGCCGGAAGGCACTCTTTGGCCGACCCATGACCGCCGAAGCCGACGGCTCTGTCGGTCATGACCGTCGGGCCCCACCCTGTCGGGGGCAGGCCATGACCTATTGAAACCGGGCCGCTTTGGTCGATAAGCGAGGCATGAACGATATTCCGCTCCGGCAAAACCAGGACGCCAATCTTCGGCTGCTGCGGGCGCGCCAGGAGATGTTTCATCGGGCAAAGCTGGTTTTCATCGCGCAACTTCTCCTAACCGTGCTGCTGCCGGTTTCGGGGGCGATCTGGGGCTTGGTTCACGAAGACCAACGCGCGACCATCGCTCTGTTGAGCTTGGTCATGACCGTCGTGGATGCGGCGCTGCTCGACCGGGCGCAGCGTCGGTTCGTCCGCAACGGTGCCAAGGCGGCCGAGGCGTTCGACTGCAGCGTGCTCCAGCTGCCCTGGAACACCCTGGCGGCGGGAAAGCCCTTGGACGACGAGGCCGTCGAGGAAGCCGCGACGTCATGGGAACGACGCCGCCAGAACAAAGGGCTGATCGACTGGTATCCGAATGAGGTCGGTCAAGCCTCTCTCTCGCTCGGCCGCCTGATCTGCCAACGAACGAACCTTTGGTACGATGGCCGGCTCCGGCGATTGAATGGATCTCTCGCTCTCCTCTTGGCCTGGGCATTGCCGATCACTCTGTTGCTCGCTTGCTGGTGGCTCAACCTGCCGTTTCGCGAGATCGCCATCGTCCTGACGCCAGCTGCCCCCGTCATGGTCTGGGCCATCCGCGAGCATTTCCGGCAGAAGGATACGGCCGAGGCGCAAGAGCAAACCAAGGGCGAGGCAGAGGCCTATCTGTCGGCCATCAAGCGTGGAGAACTGAGCGAGCCCGAGGCCCAGCAGGCCGCTCGCGACGTCCAGAACGCCCTGTACGCCAGACGCGCGGCCAGCCCCATGATCATCCCGGGGCTGTACCAACTCGCCCGCCCGGGCCTGGAACGTCAGATGAAGGCCGGGGCCGCGGAACATGTCCGCGACCCCAAATCCTAGATGCGCTCTGTCAGGACGCGGGGAAGAACTCGCCGAAGACCTCTCGCCAGATCCTGACCGCCTCCCCTTCTCGGCCCTGCGCCTCGGCGCGGTAGGCCCGCGTCGCGGCCATCTCCGCGGCCTCCAGCTTGAGACGGGCGGCCGAGCAAAGCGCGGACGTCATCTCATCAGACACCGGCGGCCCCAGATGAGCAGGATCGGCCCAGTCCTCGTGAACGCTCGCGGCCGCCGCCGCGAAGAAGCGTCGCGCCTCATCCGGGAAGGTGTTGAACGGCCCGTCGATGAGATCCAACGCCATCACCTCAACCAGGAACGAGGGCTCGATGGGCCGACCGTTCGCTCGGTTCCAGCTCTTGAGCATCTTCACCAGCGGGACCCAGTTGCCCGAGAGATCCCGGTTCTTGGCCGTGGTCAGATCGTTGTGTGTCGCCGGATTGGTCTTGATCCAGGTTCCGAGCTGTTCGTCCGGAATCTCGTAGTCCGAGCCGGAGGCGAAAGCGGGCACCACGTCCAGGCTGACGACCTTGCCGTCTTCATGCTGGGTCTGGTTGCGCTTCTCGAACCAGACGGTCACGCACCGTCGATCGCGGACGACCTGATCGCGGCCATAGGCGTCGACCAGACAGGCCTCCAGGTCATCGAGCACGGCTTTCGGGTGCGCCTTTCGGCGCTCCGACTCCTTCGTGCCCAGAACGACGAAGATGTCGATGTCCTTGAGCGGCTTGGTCTTGGTGTGCCGGCCGTAGGATCCTGCCAAGAAATCATGATCGACGTCGAAAGACGCCTGGACCGTGGCCCGAACGTCTTTCTGCCGCCGACTGGCGTCGTCCTGTTCCGTCTTCGTCAGCTCCAGGCGGGATTTGAAGGTGGCGAAAGCGTCGCTGACCTTGCTCATGACGGTCTCCAGTAGTTGAGGCCCGCAGTGATATCGTGCGTGGCGATGGCGGTGCCGGTCGCGCGGCTGACGAGTCCGGCGGTCGAACGCTTGGTGCAGCTCGACATCCCAGGCACGTCGGGTCGGCCGGGGCGCGTCGTCAGGATGATCGTGTAGGTGCACCCGCTGGGCGGACGTCCGACCTTGTCGATGGTCCGCTGGAGATGCTGGCGATCGACCCACATGTCATCGTCGACGCCGCTGCCGGCATAGGTGATGGGAAAGTCCCAGCGGAGCTGAAGATCGCGTGACCCAGGCTTGTGGAACTCGATCGTCACCGTGGTCAGCCAGCCGCTTTCAAGCCAGGTTCGCGCGGCATTGCCCACGATGGCCCAGTCGTCGACGAGTTTCTCGGGGGACAGACCGGCCGCCTGGACGATACGGGTCAGCTGATTGCGCATGTGATCCGCAACGAAGGCCGCGGTGTGGGTGCGGGTATAGGTGAAGGTTGAGACGGCCATCAGTGCGCGGCTCCCCAGTCGATCGTGAGCGCCGATGCCGCGGCGGGTTGCGCGTTGGACGCCTGTTCCGCCAGCGCGCCAGGAGTGTCGTTGAAGTCATGAACGACCAGACGCGGTGCCCGCTTCTTCAAGGTCTCCGTCACCCAGTCGATGTCGACAGGATCGCAGGGCACATACAGCGTCCAGTCTTTCGCCGTCGGGTTCCAGTCGAGCGCCGCGACGTCGAGTCCCAGACTGACCGCATCGGCACCATAAGAGAAATAGAGCACCAGGCGGTGGCCATCGCCCTTCAGCGTCATTGGGTGGTCGGCGTAATGCTCCTCGGCGAGCAGGCTCGCCATCACCGTGGTCGCCGCCGTCAACTGAGCCGTGTCGACGGAATCCGACTGGGTGATCAGGTCGATGACCGCCGCCCAGGTCTCGGACCCCGACCGGGCCGGGACGGCCGCGATATCCCTACGCAGCTTCACGGCCGACCTCCTTGCCCGCCTGTGCGGCAGCCTTGATCGCGGCCAGCAGTTGCTGGCTCGTGACGAGGTTGGGATCGCGCGCCGTCGCCAGCGACCCGGCGAGGGCGCCGACGACCGCCTTGCGCAGGCGCCGCCCATCCATACCGTTGGACGCGGTGACGAACAGGGCCATGTCGCGCCCGAGGCCGGCGACCTTGGGCCATTGGCGTGCCAGGGCGTCCAAGGTGTCGCGGATGATCTCGGCCCGGGCCTCGGCGTTCGGCGGCGGGATGGTTTCGATCAGGTCCGCGCGGGACAGGAAGGCGGCGTCGACCGCCTGCGGATAGTTGGTTGTCGCAATCAGCAGGATGTTCTTGTGGGTCCGCGTCAGCAGATCGAGCCCGGCGAGCACGGCGTCGGTCGCCCGGTGCACATCGACAGGATTGGCTTCCAGGCTCATCCGGCGCCGATCGGCCGCCAAGGTCTCCACTTCATCCAGCAGCACGACGGCGACGCCACCCATGCCGGCTTCCGGAATGGTTTGGGTGAACAGGGTGGTGACCTGCTGCTGGCTCTTGCCGAGCGAGGCGCTCGCCAGACCGTGCGGGTCGATCTGCAGGAAGGTCACCTTCTGGCCCGGAAGCATAGACGCCACCTTGGTGGCGAGGCCCCGGGCCAGCGTCGTCTTGCCGGTTCCGGGAATACCGGCCAACACGATCAAACCATGGAGCGGCGCGGCGTCGAACGGGACGGACCGGCGGACGGTCAAGGCCAGCATCGATTGGGCGAGAAGGCGATCCTTGACGCCCTGATCGATCTTGATAGCAGCCCACGCGGTCTCGAACTGGACGTCGGGCAGAGGGCAGCGGTAGGCGATTCCTGAATTCATGGTTCAGTCCTTTCGGTTCGGGGAAGAAGAATCCGAGAGGGCTGTGTCGCGGCCACGGTTGTGTGGGCGCGACGGCGATGCATAAGATCGCGCCGCTGGCTCGGATGAGTCGGTATCGGGGAGAGATCGGCCTCCTGAGTGACGGCCAAGTCGAAGTTGGCCGGCCTCTCCCCACCTTGTTCACGCTCAGATCACTTGACAGCCCCGTTGTCTGATGCCGACCAGACCGTCGCGCGCGACGGCCGCGTCGTCGTTTGAATTCTGAGGGAATCGGAACAGCCAACGCCCAATGCTCAGGGACTCGTTAAGGCGAGTCGCAGGCGACGCAAAGGGAACGTTAACGCGTCTTCACTCTGATGCGATTCGTGCCCTGTGTCGAATGCCACGTCAAGATGTTGTGGTGATATTGTTGTTCGACCCCACATACGGGCTTCGTCGAAGGAATCATGCCGCGTTGGGGCAGCCCGCCGTTCTTGGCATCTTTCGATGAGGGAGGCTTTGGCAATCGTGATGGATCCTGCTCTTGCGGCCTCTCCACGCCGCCCAATTCAGGTCAGCCCGCCGGGCGCGTGGACGCCAGCCTCAGACTGTGGCAAGTAACATATCCTTGCACTTTGGGCGTATAGATATAGGAAATGTAACATCGCGATGGCGACCATGACCCACATCGAACGCGCCCTCGCCGTCGCTCAAGCCCAAGGCGTCGCGCGCACCCGCGATTTCGTCACCGCCGGCGTCCCCCGCGTCTATCTCAAACGCCTCGTCGAGGATGGTCGACTGAGCCAGGTCGGCCGCGGCCTTTACAGACCTAACGACGTTTCTCTGCCCACGACCTCCAGCCTGGCCGAAGCGGCGCGCGTGGTACCGAACGGGGTGATCGCGCTTTTGTCCGCCCTGCGATTTCACGGACTGACCACCCAGGCCCCTCATGCCGTCTGGCTTCTCATCGACACGCGGGCGTGGACTCCTGTAAATCCGCCTATGCGGCTGAAGATCGTTCGAGCCAGCGGCCCCTCGCTGACGGAGGGCGTGGAGCCGCATGACATCGACGGCGTCACTGTGCCCATCACATCGCCCGCCAAGACCGTGGTCGACTGCTTCAAATACCGGCGGAGGGTCGGGCTCGACGTCGCCCTGGAGGCGCTTCAGGATTTCATGAAGGACAGCGCACGCCGTCGCCAGCGCGACGCGCTCTGGAAATATGCCGAGATCGACCGGGTCCAAACCGTGATCCGCCCTTATCTTGAAGCGCTCAGTTGACCCGCCGACCGGTCCGCAATGTCGCCGCCTCGGTCCGAGATCGGCTGACCGCAAGGGCACGGCTGCGCCGCGAGGACGTGCAACTCGTCTTCCTGCGCTACGCGATCGAACGTCTTCTCTATCGATTGAGCGTCTCCAACCACCACGACCGCTTCATCCTGAAAGGCGCCATGCTGTTTGCCCAATGGGCGCCGACGCCGCACCGACCGAGCGGCGACCTCGATCTCCTGGGTCTCGGCGACAGCGCCCCTGATGTCGTGCGAGACATCTTTCGCGAGGTTGTGGCGATCCCTGTCGACGATGACGGCGTGCTGTTTCTGCCAGATACGCTGGTCGCCGAAATAGCGCGGCCCGACGCGGAATACAGCGGCGTGTCGGTGGACGTCAGCGCGGAGATCAACGGCGCGAAGCTCAAGGTCCACATCGACATCGGATACGGAGACGCCATCACGCCGGCGGCCGTGCAGATCGAATATCCATCGCTCCTGGATCAGCCGAGGGCCAAGCTGCTGGCCTATCCGCGAGAGACCGTCGTCGCCGAGAAGTTCCAGGCCATGGTCGAACTGGGGATGGCCAACACGCGGTTGAAGGACTTCTTCGATCTGTGGGCGATCGCCAACACCTTTGAGTTCGACGGCGAGACTTTGGCGGAAGCGCTCGCCCGCACCTTCGATCGTCGCGATACGGCACTCCCTACAAGCGATCCATTGGCGCTCACGTCCGCCTTTGCCGAACGAAAGCAGAGAGAATGGACGGCCTTTCTCGATCGGACCGACATCGCGATGGCGTCGAAATCCCTACCCGAGACCCAGGCGCTGATCGCGGCCTTCGTCCTGCCGCCGGTATTGGCTCGCGCCAGAAATGAGCCCTTTGTCCGGCGCTGGACCCCCGACGACGGTTGGATGGAGACGACATGAACACCCTTTGATTTTGGGGTGCATGGCGACGGGCTCAGCGGAAAACCTCAGAACTCAAAGGCTCGCTGAAGCTCATCGCCCGACCCCCGCTTAGGCTTCGCGCGAGGGATCGGATCGGCGGGCTTGGGCCGTGGGGCCGCGTTCGGCGCCCCTCGCCTCTGTGGCGTTGAGGCCGCGAGCGCCTTCGCCTCCTCCTCACGCTCAGCGACTCGAAAGGCAGGAAGCTCGGATTCCGAACGCGGCGCTCTGGACGCCTGCCAGGCGTTGACCTCGCTCTCCAACCAGCCCACGCGACCCGGCGAAATCTGTCTCGGTGTCGGGAAGTCTCCCGCCTTCTGCCGTCGCCAGGCCGTCGTTCGACTGAAGCCGGTCAAGCTCTTGACGGTCTTCCATCCAAGGAAGCGATCGCCAGGCGGTGGTGTCCGCTCGCTGTCCACAGAGGTCGTCACGATCCGACTCCCGCGTGCTGGTCGGCGATGCCCTCGGCAAGAAGGTCGTCCGCGCGCCGCTCAAAAGCGACCGCCAAGACCTCAGCATCCCGAGCCGCATCGACCGGATCCCGCTCCGCCCACGCAAGGAGAACGGCCTTCAGCGAAAAACTCATGGACGGATCCGCCATCAGGTCCTCCGGCGTCGGACGCCCAGACGACTCTCGCCGGGGGCGAGATGAAGAAGTCAGACGCGTCATGGCGCACGCCTTTCGTCTGCCGGCCTCTCCCACGACGCACGGCGCAGGCCCGAATCCTGGGCCTCGGCCCAGCCGCGCAGCACGCCGCGTGGATAGAGGGGCTTGCCGCGTATGTGGCGGCACGGCGGTCCGTTGCCGACCGACCAGGCCCGCGCCAGGGTGGTCGGCTTCATGCTGATCCCGAACCTCTGGAGGAACTCGGACGCTTGGTTGCGCGTAAGCAGGTCGTCATCCCGTTCGATGGCACTTCCCGCATCGTGCTGATCCGGAGTCATCGCGCGGCTCCCGTGCGGCATTCCCGTGAACTGCGCACCCCACGGCCGGCGGTCAGGGCAAGGTAGCAGTCCACCACGCTGACGACATACTCCTGGGTCTCGCGGATATCCGGAATGCGGCCCAGGCGCGCGACGCGGCCGGGTCCGGCGTTATACGCGGCCAAGGCCAAACGAAGATCACCAAACCGGAGCATCTGCCTTGCCAGATAGGCCGCGCCGCCCGAGAGGTTCTCGGCCGGATCGAAGCGGTCGCGCACACCGAGCTCGGCGGCGGTCCCGGGCATCAACTGCGCCAGGCCGCAGGCCCCGACTGGCGAACAGGCCTCGTTGCGATAGGCGCTTTCGACCACGACCAGGGCATGCAGAAGCTTGGGATCCAGCCCGTGCCGCTCCGCCGCCGTGGCGATCGCGGCCATGAACGGCTGGCTGAGCGGAGCCAGACGCGGCGTGTCCAGGGGTTCTTCGGCCGATGACTCGGCGACCGGTTCGACCGTGTCGATGGCCGCGAACAGATCGCCGCCCGCCGCGCGCCAGTCAGCGGTCTGGGCCGAGGCCGTGCTGGCGCTCAGCAGGGCCGCGAGGGTGATGAGGGTCCGTCTCACCATGTCAGGGTCTCCTTGTAGACGCCGTCCACCTCGGACCGGCGGACCGGGCCGAAATAGCGGCTGTCGAAACTTCCCGGCGTGTCGCCGAGCAGGAACAGTTCATCGGGGGCGAGCGTCCGGCAGCCGCGCCAGACCGGCAGCGCGACGCCGCGCCGGTCATGCTCAAGAACTGGCGAGAGGCGCGACGGCGTCCGCACCTTGCTGCCTTCTGCGCAGACGCGGTCGCCGCCGACGGCCGCGACGCGCTTGATCAGCTTGACCTCGGCCGGCATCCCGAGCCTGGCCAGATGGGGCCGGATGCTGGAAGGCTGGGCGATGGCGACCACACTGCCGTGGGCAATCGGGGCGTCGGCCTGCCGGACATAGAGGCCCTCGGGCAGGCTCGGACTCTCATTGACGAGCGCGAGCGCCGGAGCGCGGTCGGCGGACACAGCAATGATGGCCAACGCGGCGACCGGGATGAGCGTCCAAGCGACCCATTGTCGATACTGCAGGAAGAGCGTCATGGCCGATAGGGCTCCAGGATGAGATCACGGGTGATCAGCACCCGCACCGGCGCGCCGGCGCGCAGGCGGATGGACGGGCGGACCTGAAGCTCGCGGTCGATCAGACTGTCGCCGACCCGTGCGCCCTCGATCGCCGTGGCGTCGCCGACGTCGCCGAGCAGACCGCCGCCGCCGTCATCGTCGTCGCGGGCGATCTGGCCCAGGGTGGTGATGGCCCCGGCGAACAGGGTGGCGACCGCGAGGGGGAACAAGCGCCGATCGACCCGGCCCTGGACGCCAACCGCCCCTTGGGCATCGACGCCGGGTTCCTCGGTCAGGATCAGGCTCTTGCCGTTCGGCAGGATCAGCCGCTCCCAGGTCAGGAAGGCGCGGCGGTCACCGTAGCTGCTCTCGCCGTCGTGGCGACCGATCAGCCGGGTGCCTTGTGGCAGGAGCAAGTGTCGGCCGCTCACGGAGTCGAACACGTTCTGGGTGACGGTGGCGACGACCGGCCCGGAGCGAGAGGTATCGATCCCGGTCAGGAGCGCCGCCGGGACGATGGCCCCGGCTTTCAGCTCGAACGGCGAAAGAGGATTCATCAGGGCGTGGCCGTTGTAGACGGCCCCGTAGTCTCGACCCGGACCGGCCGACGACGCGCCACCGGCAGGCGTGGGGCCGCCCGATGCCTGTGCGCCGGACCCGCCGCCGAAGAACAGGCCTGATCCCGCCGCCTCCTGGGCCACGCTACGGCCGCGAGGCGCGGACGGCGCGGCGGCGGCAGCGTAACCGTAATCCGGCGAGCGCACCCGGTCCGTGGCGCGCGTGGCAGCCACGGCCGGCTCGGACTCACCCGACCGCGTGCGGGGCTCGGGCAGTTGATCGCCCGGTGTGAGGCGGTCGTAGCTGGACGGCTGATCAGTCACCACATCGGCGGGCCGGACCGTGCCCCGCGCCTCCTCGAGCCGTCCCTCCTCCACGCGCTCCCGCGCATTGGCCCGAAGCTCGGGCTGAACCACAAAGGCCCAGGCGAGGGAGCCAGACAGAAGCGCGGCGGCGCCGATCATCACGACCTGGACGACGGATTTTCGCAGGCGCACGGCCGTCGGTCGCGGGGCCCGGGTCGACAGGTCCGGCGGCGGCGCCTTGGGCAGAGGCGCATCCGGATGGATGGGGTCGGTCATGAGCGGCCTCCCGCGACGCGGTCGGTGCGACCGATGCGAGCGGCGCTGCCGAGGCGATGGAGCCGGACGATCTGCGGCCGACGGTCGCCGAGCCGCAGCTCGGCCCGGTCGAACACCCGATCGACGACGAACAGACCGCCCTGCTGGCGATAGTTGACCATCTGCGCCTCGCCATCCGGGGCGATGATGAACAGGGCCGGTGCCTCATCGACCTGTAGATCCGGCGAGAAGGTGATGAAGGTGCGCGTCCCGTCGTTGAACACCGAGGTCGGCGTCCAGCGCGGGGCACGTCCACGTGGATCGATACGGTAGTGGGCGTCCAGCGGTCCGGTTGGGACCGCCACGGGATCGGAAACCTGCTCCTCGACGCCGCCGAAGGCCCCTGCCCCGCCCGGCGGGATCACCGCGCCGATGTCCCAGGCAACAGCGGCGTTGAAACCGTCCGGCGAGCCGCTTTTCAGCTGCAGGAAATACACCCGCTGCGAGGTCGTGAGGACGAGGTTGGTCTCGAGCCCGCGTTCGAGCGGCTTGAGCAGCACATGGGCGCGCTGGTTGGGTCCCGAGCCGGAACTGGCCTCGCCGATCTGCCAGCGCACGGTGTCGCCCGCCGCCTTGGAGGTGACGGTCTCGCCAGGCGCTAGGGTCAGTGTGGTAACCCGCAGCGGCGCGGTCCAGATCTCATAGACCCGGCCCGGATCGTAGGAGAACACCTGCACACCGCCGACGAAACTGTCCGAACTCGAGGCGGCGCGCGCCTCGGCGTTGGCCGCCGCGATCGCGGTCGGGCCGACGACGGGTTGCGGCCTAGGGGCGGGTTCCGGCGGCTGATCGACTGGCGGTGCCCCGAGCAAAGCGGGAGCGTCCGGCGCGACCGCCTCATCCTCGACCGCGTCGCCCTCAGCCACGACATCGACGCCGGCGTCAGCGCCCGAGACCACATCGAGATAAGCCCGCTCCGTTGGGCTCGAAGGCAGGACACGGGCCGCCGGGAGGCTCACTGCCACCGGCGCCAAACGCGGAACCTCCGGCAGAGGCGCCTCGCCGCCGCTGCTGAAGGGGCGGATAAGGGCACAGCCGGAGAGAAGGAGGCCGCAAGCGACCAGGCTCAAGAGGCGTCGGGGGTCCATGATACGTCCTCGATTTTCAGTCCCAGGGGGTTTTTCATCAGCTCGGCCTCGGTGCGGGGCGGCTGAAGGGTGGTGGTGATCAAGGCGCGCCAGCGTTCGGTCCCGGCGGCCTGGCCGTTGATGAAACGGGTCTCGCGCCACTGCAGGTCGTAGGTCCGCTCGGTGCGGCGCACGACGTTGAGCACCTCGACATTGACCGCCTCGCGCCCGACCTCGGCGAACGGGTCGTGGGTCTGGGCCCAGGCGTTCAGGAAGGACGCGGCCTTTGGCGTGACCAGGTCATAGGCGCGCAGCCAGTTCTGGCGGATGACGATGGGGTCGATCGACTTGGAGCGCACATCGCGGATCCAATCGGCCAGGGCCCTCCCGGTCTGGGCCTCGGTCGGCTCGTAGCGGCCGCCGATGGCGGTGATGCGCTGAGTCTGGCCCAGATCGGAGACCTCGACCACGAAGGGCTTGACCACGGCCCGCTCGGCCTGGACCCACCAGCCCGCGCCGAGAAAGCCCGCCAGCACCAGATTGGCCAAAGCAATACGCCGCCAGTTCCGGGCATGGGCCAGCGACAGACCCATGCGGTCATCCCAGACCTGGCCGGCCCGTTGATAAGGCGTGCTCTCCGGCGCGGAGGCCAGGGCGCGTTTGGGTTTGAAGAAGGGATGCATGATCAGGACTCCTCCGATCTCAGGCTGGGTGACACCGCCCCGCTGGTCTCGCCGGCGGGCAACAGTCCTCGCCCATGGTTGGCCACAAAAAACGCCTGCATCGCCGCCGCTCGGGCCGCAGGGCGGCCTGCCGGTTGACCCGAGGTTGCGGTTGCGCCCGCCGCCTTGTGGAAGGCTTTGCGCGCGGCCTCGGCCTCGGCATTGATCTGGGCGGCGGGGCGGGCGGGGGCCGCCTGGCCGGGATCGCCTTCGGTGGGGGATGGCGCGCTGTCCTTGTGCGGCGCGCCGGTCCATGCGGTCGAAGGCTCGGCGACACCGGAGGGGCCTAGGGCGGATCGGGTCGAGGCCCAGGGATTGGACGTGCCTCCTGACGCCGGCGAACGCGGCCCGGACGGCGGGGGGTTGTCGTTGGACGGTCTCGGCGGTGCCGAGGGCGGGGTGGGCGGTCGCCCTGCCCCCGCGCCGGCGGCGGCACGCGCCGATCCCGCGACCCGGGACGCGGTGCCACCGACGGCCGCGCCTGCGCCGGCGATCCCGGCTCCGGCAAGAAGCCCCGCGCCGCCGACCGCCAGCGCGCCAGTGACGGCCGAGCCGGCACCGAGCGCAGGACCGCCGGTGACGAGGGCGGAGGCGAGATTGGGAATGAAGATGGCCAGCATGGCCAGCAGCATCGACGCCACCAGAATAGTCAAAGCTTCGTAGAGATCGGGGTTGGCGGAGGGCTGAAGCTGGTCGAACACGGTCCGCGCGCCCGAGACCACAATGGCCAGGGCCAAGACCTTCAAACCCGAGGAGACAACATAGCCGAGCGGCCGTTCGGCCAGGAAGGCCGACTTGGACCAGATCCCGAACGGCAGGAGCACGAAGCCACCCAGGGTGACGATCTTGAACTCCAGCAGGGTGACGATGATCTGGAGGGCTAGAATCCCGAACGCCAGCATGATGCCGATCATGGCCAGGCCCAGGATCAGGGCGTCCGTCAGATTGCCGGCGACATCGAGAGGATTGTTCACCGGCGCCGGGGTCTCGCCCAGCGCTTTCACGATCTCCCAGCCCTGCTGGAGGATGGCGCCGGGGTTCAAAAACTCGCCTTGGGAGAGCGAACCGCCGCCGGCCGTAAGTCCCAGTTCGATGAAGCCCGCATAGAGCGTCTCGGACAAGGCGTGCCAGTCGTTGATGACGTAGGCGAAGAACCCGATCAGCAGGATCTTGCCGAAGCCGGACGCCAGAATCTCGCGGTTCGGCGAGAGCAGCCACTGGATTCCGGTAAGAGCGACAACGAGGACGATCATTAGGCCGAAGACGCCGTTGACCGCGCCCTGCAGGGCGTTGAACCCGGCCGAGACGGTGTTGGAGAACACCACCATCAGCTCATTGGTTGTCTCCGGGCTGACCGCCATGACCGTCGCGCCCTCAATTCCGCGCGTTCGGAAGCGGGTTGAAGCTCGGCGCGGCCGGCGTCGCGCCGTCCCGTCCCCAGAACTGACGGCGGGCGTCGGCCCCGGCGGCGCGTTCCGCCGCCGTGCGCGCGGTCTCCTCGGCCATCAACCGCGACTGGGCGAGCATGATGGTGCGCATCGAGCTCAGGTCTTCGGCCAGGACGGCGAGGATCTGGGTCGAGGACTGGATGGCGGCGGTCTGGCCCTCGGCCCGCTCGCTCGCCGACAGGGCGCCCTGCAGCCGGCGGTCGCGTCCCTGGCTCAGCCGCTCCAGCTCGGCGGCGGTGCGGGCCAGGTCCTGCGCCGTCTCGCGCGCCGCTGTCGTCCGCCGCTGGCTCTGCTGCAAGGCATTGGCCGGGTCGAGGCCCTCGACAGCGGTCGGATAGAGGTCGGTGAACTGGCCTTCGAGCTGGGTGACGGTCGAGGCGACGCCCCGGACGTTCCTAGCCAGCTCGCCGATGTCGCGCAGGGTGGAGGTGGTCTCGCCCAGATGGCTGTAGGGCGAGGCGGCCAGCTCGCGAGCCTGGTTGGCCAGCATCCGGGCCTCGTTGGCGAGACTGTCGAGCTGGCGCGAGGCCTGCAGCGCGTTCTCGATGTGATTGCGCGGGTCGAACACCACGGCCTGCGGTGGGGCCGGCGGCGGAGTAGGCGGCGGATTGGCCTTGGCCGGCGCGGGCTCGGAACAGGCCGCCAGGGCGACCGCGATACCCCCGAGCAGAAGCCCCCTACTCCGCCGCGATGGGCAGGTCGAAAGCGTCCAAGCCCATTGAATCGAAGATGGCGTCCACATGGGTCACTCCCTTGGCTTTGAGGAATTCACGGGCAAAGGCCGACGGATCGGCGTGGGTGTCGCCGAGCCGCTCCAGCACGTCGTCGATCAGGGTCTGGTCCTCGGGCGAGGACGCGCCGCAGAGTGCTAAGGCCACCCCCGACAGCTTCAGATCGAACAGCCGACGCCCCCGGGGCTGGCGCCAGTAATAGGCGCGCTTGGGCGTGGCGAAGGCGATCAGCTCCAGCTGGCGACGGTTAAGACCGAAGCCGCGATAGAGGTCGGCCGAGGACGGCTCCAGCGCCCGCGGATTGGGCAGGAAGACCTGGGTCGGGCAGCTCTCGATCAGGCTGGACGCGATCGGCGAGGCGGCGATGTCGTCCAGCGACTGGGTGGCGAACACCACGGCGACGCGCTTCTTCCTCAGCGTCTTCAGCCATTCGCGGATCTTGGCGGCGAAGGCAGTTTCGCCGAGGAAGAGCCAGGCCTCGTCCAGGATCAGCATGGTAGGGCGGCCGTCGAACTCCCGCTCCAGATGATGGAACAGAGCCGAGAGCACCGGGGCCACGGCCGAGGGCGTGGCCATCAGACTTTCCAGTTCGAAGGTGTCGAACCGGGTCGGCTCCAGCGCCTCGAACGCCCCGTCCAGCAGGGCGCCGTGCGGCCCCTTCAGGGTCAGGGGTTCCAGGGCAGCGGCCACGGCCCGGTCCTGCACGAGAGCGCAGAACACCGTGAGCGTGCGCTGCGAGACCGGCGCATCCGCCAGCGCCGCGAGGGCAATCCAGATCTCTTCGCGCAGGCGCGGGCTCGGATCGAGGCCGGCCAGTTTGCAGGTTTCGGCCAGCCATTCGGCTGCCCAGGCCCGCTCCGGCTCCTGATCCACCCGCGCGAGCGGCTGCAGGGCGAACGGCGTGCCGGCCTCAAGCGCCCGCCACCGTCCGCCGGCCGCCAGGGTCGCGGCGCGGGCCGAACGGCCCTTGTCGAAGAACACCACCCGCGCGCCGGGATAGCGGAACCATTGCAGGGCCAGGAAGGACAGCAGCGCTGACTTGCCCGAGCCGGTGGGGCCCACGACCATGGCGTGGCCGACGTCCCCAACATGCAGGACGAGCCGGAACGGGGTGGAGCCCGTCGTCCGCGCCACCGCCAGCGGCGGGCCGTCCAGATTGGCGTCCATTGCCGGGCCGGCCCAGACGGCTGAGACCGGCAGCAGATCGGAGAGGTTCAGGGTGGAGACCAGGGGTCGCCGGACATCGGCATAGGGCTCGCCGGGCAGGGAGCCGAGCCAGGCCTCGACCGCGTTCAGATCCTCGATCCGGGCGACGAGCCCCTGGGCGTTCAGGGCCGCCTCGATGGCGCGGGCCTTTTCGGCGGCGACCGCTTCGCTCGCGTCCATCACCGTGACGGTCAGGGTCAGATAGCCGAAGGCGCAGGCCTCAGCCCCCAGGGCTTCCAGCGCCCCGTCGCATTCCTCGGTCTTGGAGGCGGCGTCGGTGTCGAGAAGCGGCACCTCCTCCTTCGTGATGGCCTCACGCAACAACGTGCCGACACCTTTGCGCTTGGCGAACCAGCGCTTCCTCAGCTTGACGATCTCACGCTCGGCCTCGGCCTTGTCGAGCCCGATCCAGCGCGCGCTCCAGCGATAGGCAAAGGGCAGCGATCCGAGGGCGTCCAGCAGACCGGGGCGGGTCGTCGACGGCAGACCTCGCACCGAGACCACCTTCAGCCAGCGATCCCCGAGCTTCGGAGCCACGCCGCCGGTGAGGCCCGCGTCCGTCAGCCAGGCGTCCAGGAACATCGGTGTCTCGGGCGGCCGGACGGCGAAGGCCTTTGGCGAGACGCAGTCGTGCAGCCAGGTCAGCAGGGCCTGATCGTCTAGGGCCTCCACTTCCGGCAAGGCGTCGGTCAGGAGGTCGAGCACCCCGCCGGCCTCGCGGCGGAAGGTGTCCAGCGCCGTGCGCCAATCCCGCCCCCCCTTCTCCAGGCCGTCGAACAGCCACCGCTCCATCCGCCGGGCGTCGTCCATCGGCGGGAGCCAGGTCAGGGCGGCGCTGAAATCGGTTTCGAATGCGGGGTCGGCCCCCTCGAACAGGGCGCGCCGCTCGGCGTCGACCAGCCAGGCCGCCTCGACTGCGATCTCGCCGTCGGGATAGGCGGCGGCCGGTCGGCGGCTGGCCTCGACATGCAAACACCAGCCGGTGCCGAGGCGCTTCAGCGCGTTATTGAGCCGGGCCCGCACCGCCATCAGCTCGTCCTCGGTCGAGGATTCCAGATCCGGTCCCCGGAAGCGGAAGCCCGAGGTGAAGGAGCCATCCTTGTTCAGCACCACGCCGGGGGCGACCAGAGCCGCCCACGGCAGATGGTCCGCCAGGGCCGCCGGTCGACGGCGATGCTCGTCGAGGAACCGCATGGCTGGCTCACCCGTCCAGATGTCCGGGCAGCGCCAGGTGACGCCGCAGGACATCGAAGAAGCGCCGGTCGGTGCGGGCGGCATAGAGGCCGATCGCATGGGCGATGGCCCACCATAGCAGACCCAGCCACCAGATGCGCAGCGCCAGGCCGAGCATCAGGGCGATCGTGCCCATCAGAATGGCGTAGTCGCGCGGCATCCCGGCCATCAGCACCGGCTCGGCCAGGGCCTGGGCAACCGGCAGCTCATAGCCCTCGGGCCGGCGGTCGAGCGAGATCTGCGAGGTCTGGCCCATCACCCGATCTCCACGCCGCCGGCGAAGCCGAAGAAGTCGAGGAAGAAGGTCGAGGCGGCGAAGGCGATGGAGAGGCCGAACATGATGCCGAGGCCCCGCCGCATCGACGAGCCGTTCTCACTCATGGCGATCCCGGCCCCGAACAGGACCACGGCCACCACGGCCGCAGCCTGGACCACGGGTCCGGTGATGGACTCCACCACCTGCTGCAGCGGCCCTTCCCATGGCATCCCCGACCCGCCCGCCAGGGCCTGGCCCGCCATCAGCAGGCCGCAGGTCGCCGTCGCGGCCGAAAGGCCGCGTAGAAGTATTCTACGCATCGGTTGCTTCCTGATTGTTGGCGCGTCAGCCGGCGCCGCGAATCAAGAAAAACAAACTCATCCACATGTTGTCAACAGTGATGACGATTATTTTTGCACAACTCAAATTCAAGTTAGAGGTGACTTGGACGAACTCACATCACGAACTCAGAATGACCCTCATAAGGGACTTGGTGTAAGTCAGTCTGTGACTTGTCGTGACTTGCTTCCTATTCAGCAGTGTCGGAGAGTTTCTGTGCCTTGCCTCAGTACGATCCCCATTTGTTCGGCGTCTCAAGCCAGAGTGCGCAGGCGATAGCCGTCGTCTTCAGCACCGTCGACCGCGAGCACGGTTTCCACCCGGCGACCCTCGGGCGTGCGCCGGATGTGGACGATCCGATCCACGGCCTGGCCGATCGCGCGTCGCGGGACGGTGCTCGAGACCTCGGCGATCAGATCCTCCAATCGGCGCAGGGCCTCCTCGGCGGAGTTGGCGTGCAGGGTTGAGAGCCCGCCGGGATGGCCGGTGTTCCAGCTTTTGAGCGTCTCCAGCGCCGCCGCCCCCTCGCGCATCTCGCCGACCACGATCCGGTCCGGCCGCATCCGCAGCGCATCCCGCACCAGATCGACCACGCCGATGACCTTGGGGTATCGCCGCGTGAGCACCGACACCACGTCCCAGGCCGAGCATTGGAGTTCTGGCGTGTCCTCGACCAGGAAGACGCGGTCATCGGCGAAGGCCGGCTCCGCCAGCACCGCATTGGCCAGGGTGGTCTTGCCCGACCCGGTCCCACCGGAGATCAGGATGTTCCGGCGCTCCACCGCCGCGGACCGAAGCGCCTCCGCCTGCGCCTCGCTCATCACGCCGTCGCGGACATAGTCGGCCAGTCGCCAGATCACCGCCGGGCGTTTCCGGATCGAGAACGCCGGTGCCGATGACACCGGCGGCAAGACCCCCTGAAACCGCTCGCCGGTTTCGGGCAGGACGCCCGAGAGGCGCGGATCGTCCCGCGTGACGGGCTCGCCGACATAGTCGGCGATCAGCTTGATGGTCCGGTCGCGGGCCTCGGCCGACAGTCGTTCACCGGTGTCGCGGCGGCCCGACCCGAGCACGTCGAGCACGATGCGGCCATCGGGATTGGCGAGGATCTCGACCACGGTCGGCTCGACCAGGGCCGCCAAGACCGTGTCGCCCAACGCGTGGCGCAGGGCTTCGAGCTTGCGCTCGGCGACGATGGGATGGGCGCGCACCTCAGTTGGCCGTGCCGAAGGATCGGGGCTCGCTATCGAACCTAGTCGCCGGCTCTGGCCGAGGGTCGCGACCCTGGACGATGCGGGACGCCGCCGCGTCCAGAAGCCGATCGATGCGGCGGTCCACCGCCGCCTGGACGGTCGGATCCTGGTCGGCGACCGCATCGGGGAGGCGCAGGAACATGGCCTTGGCCACCTCGATCAGGACTTCCTGGACGATCTGCATGTCGCGCGAGTTCGAGCGCATATGATCCCGGAGGGACCGCTCCATCTGCAGCAGACGGTCCTCGGGATCGGCCTGGGGGGCCTTGGCCAGCCCGCGAGCGATCGCCCGGCCCGCCGCCTGGCTAAGGGTGGCCTTGGAGGCCTTGGCCTCCCGATTGAGGCCGGCGACGACACGGGCGTCGGTGAGATAGACCTGAACCCGCGTGCGGGCAGCGACCGTCTTGGGCATGGGGTACTCCTACAACTGACTTCGCACCTGACTCTGGCCTTGCAACTGATCCAGGGCCGCCTGCTGGGCGGCCATCTCCCCCGCGACCCGTTCGTAGATCTCCGCAGCCTTGGCGGCCGCCTTCTTGTCGTCGATCGCCCCGGCGACCTCCTTGAACAGAGGCAAGGTCGCCTCGGGGTTTTCTCCGAGCGCACGGCGTCCGGCCCAGGGATGGGGCGCGCGGCCGGGGGTGTCGATCCGAGCGGCCTGATCCGGCGGCGGCAGCTTGGCCCGGGACCGGAACGGCTCGCGGCGATCGTATTTGAGTTTCTTGGTCCGCAGCGGTTTGAACCCGGCGACGAAGACCAGTTGGTCGTCGTCGGGCAGGGCGCGGATTTCGGCAGGCTCCAGCAGCGGACGTTCGACCTCCGAGCGCGAGACCGAGCTGCGACCGGCTCCAAGACCGGCAGGACCGCTGCGGCTCGTACGGGTCTCAGTCACCGAGCCGGTGAGCTTGGAGACCTTGTCCTGGGTCAGAGGATCGAGAGCGGCGAAGGCCGTGTAGAGGTGGCAGTTGTCCAGAATGGTGTTGTGCGGGCCGTAGGTCTCGACGATGTCGTTCAGCGACTGGGCCACGAACATCGTCTTGATGCCGTAGCCACTCATCAGCCGCAGCGACTTCTCGAAGAAGGCGAGACGTCCCAGCAACGGGAACTCATCCATCAGCATCAGCAGCTTGTGGCGCTTGGGCCGGCCCGTAGAGTCTGTCTTCTCGTGGGCCGTGAGCGACTGGGCGGCGGCGTAGAACAACAGCCGGACGAGAGGACGGAGCGCGGCCGCATCGGCCGGCGCGACCTGAACGTAAAGCGAGACCGGAGCCTCGGCGCACATCAGATCGCCCATGCGGAAGTCGGAGGCTGACAGGCAGCGCTCGACGTCCTCGCCCGCCAGCCATTTGAGATAGGACCGCGCCGTGCCCTGGACCGAGGTGCGGAAGCGGTCGTGCATGGCGGCATAGCCCTTGACCGCCGTCTTGATGAAGGGGTGGGTCTCGGGCTCCCCGTTCGGGCCGGGCCGATGCAGCGTCTTGACCATCACGTCTGCGGCGTCGTCGAGGTCGGCGAGGAGCTCGCGGACCTTGAGCAGCGTCTTGTCGGCGTCCTCGGCAGTGTAGAGGACGTGGAGAATGACGGCCTCGAGGATCTCCGAGGCGGCCTTGTCCCAGATGGCTTCGTCGTCGCGCGCACCGCCGGGGTCGGACAGAATGGCGACCAGACGCTGGATCTGGGCCAGTTCGCCCGGGCCGGGGGAGATTTCGGCGAGGGGATTCCAGCGGGCGGAGGCTGGATTGCGGGGATTGATGGACAGCGCATGAGAGAAGGTCGTTCGCCAACCCGCCGACAGCGCGAACAGCTCGCCTTTGGGGTCATGGGCAAGGACGCTGCCCGTCCATGACAGCAGGGTGGGGACGACATGGCCCCTACCCTTTCCAGATCGAGTGCCTCCGGTCACCAGCGTCGGTCTGAGATCGACCGTCGCCAGCAGGCGTCCCCGCAACACTCCGATCATTGCCCCGGTGGTGATCAGAAGCGACGCGCGCCTCGCCTCTTCAAGGCCACCCCAGCCACGGACCCGAGGATTGCGCGCGTCGGCATCGAACAGAACGCCGAGGCCCAGGCCCGCCGATGCCCCCAGGAGCATGAGTGCGGTGCTCGCCGCGAAGGCCTGGGGTTCTTCAGCGCCGAACCGCGCACGCCACTCAAGGATCGACCAGGGCTGATAGAAGACCCAATCGGGGCCCAACCTCCAGCCAGCACCAAGGACGCTGGCCCACTGGAAGGTCCAGCCGATGTATTGCGTCGCGGCCTGTAGCCCGGCGAGAACGCCCAGACTGCCGGCCGCAAGCTTCAGACCCAAGCTCACAACACGCGTCCGTCAGTGACCGGCTTTCGCCAAATCGCCCGCACCCCGGACAGGATATGGGACGGGGATCTTTCAATTTCCGCGCGACGGCGATTTTTGGGCCGTTGCATAAGAGTTTTGCGACATTCTCAGCCAGTAGCGGATGTACCCTGCTCGCTTTCCGCTAAGCGACATTCTCGGAAGCGGACGGTCCCCACAACAGAGCGCGCCAGTTGCAGACGTTAGCCCTTCGCCAGAAACACGACATTCATACAGACCCTGTCCTGGCTGAAAAATCCCGTTCAAAGCTGTTGGTCAGGACATTTGCGGACTCGGTGCGGACGTCCGACGGTCCCGGCACACGCCTGATCGTGCAGACGAGGATCAAGTCGTGGGCGCGATGCATCGATCGTCGAGGGACAGGCGCGTTTGGAACGTATCCATCATGAGCAGCGGACTTCGCTACCCGAGGAGAGTTTGATGGTCGATTTCACACGCACAGCCCTGGGCCTTATGAGCGCCGCGACCCTCGTCGCCGCCGCCGCGACCCCGGCCTTCGCTCACGCCACTCTCGTGCGCACCAACCCCGCCAGGGACACGACGGTCGCGCCGCTCCAGCGCGTCCAGCTGACGTTCAGTGCCCATGTCGAGACCCGCTTCTCGACCGTGCAGGTCGTTTCCGCCTCCGGGCAAACCGTCGCCGGCGAGAGCGCAGTCGGATCGGACAACCGCACGCTGACGGCGACGCTGACCCGACCGCTGGCACCGGGTGCCTACCGCGTCGAGTGGCGGATCGTGTCGGCCGACGGCCACAGGATGCAGGGCGACTACGGCTTCACGGTCCGCTGATCATGACGCCCGCCTGGGTGGAGGTTCTGAACCGCCTGGCTCAGTACGGCTTTGGCCTTGTCCTGTTCGGCCTGCCGGCCTTCGCCGTCTATCGCCGCAAGGCATGGAAGGCGTCGGGAGGGACTGGTGTACCCTTTCGGGTCACCCTGATTGCCAGCGCGCTGGGTCTTCTGATCGCGGCGTTGGCGGCGAGCATGGCCCTGACGGTGAACATGTACGGCACCTTGGCCGACGCGCTGGACGTCGAAGCCGTTTGGTCAGTGATGACCGGTCTCCAGGTCGGGGTGGCGCTCGGGGCTCGGTTGGTGCTGACGGCCGTCTTCCTGCTCGTCCTTCTCTTCATACCCGACAGGACGACGACGCAACTGGCGCTCACCCTCATTGGGGGTGTGATTGTCGCTAGTTTTGCCTGGTCCGGCCATGGCGCGGCGACCGAGGGGTTGTGGGCACTAACTCATCTGATATCCGACGTACTTCACCTTCTGGCCGCAGCGATCTGGATCGGAGCCCTCGTGGCCCTGACTGGCGTCCTGGGTCGCGCATCAGCCCCCCGAAACGCAGCCTTGGTCGGGGACGACCTCAAGGCCTTCTCCGCCCTCGGAACAGCGGCAGTGTTGGTCATCGTGATCACCGGCCTGATCAATAGCGCGTTCCTCGTCGGCGTGGAACGGATCGGGCAGATGGCGAGCCATCCGTATGGTCAAATACTGATCGCCAAGATCGCCCTGTTCGTCGTCATGCTCGGGCTCGCCGCCGCCAACCGCTTCGTTTTGGTACCGCGTCTGGAGCGGCTGGACCTCGCATCGGCCCCGTCCCTGTCCCTGTCCCTGTCCAGGCTGAAGATCAGCGTCGGCGTCGAGACCATGTTCGGCCTTCTGGTTCTTCTGGCGGTCGCAGCCATGGGCCGGATCGCGCCCCTGTCGGGCGGGTGAGGGTCTCACGCCGATGTTGCGTATACTGATCGGGGCGAGGACGCGCGGACCAACACGATGACACCTCTGGATCGACATCTGACGGCACTGGCCGGCGCGCCGACGGATCGCGATCTGTCCGGTCTGGATCGGGAGGTCTGGCGCGTGATCGACGCGCGTCCCGTGCTGTCCACGCGACGCCTCCGGCCCATCCAGTGGGCTGCCGTCTCGGCCGCGCTGGTCGTCGGGGCGGTCACGGGCACCTTCGCCATCACATCATTCGACCGGCCGAGCGAGATGTCGGTGTTCTCGGCTCATTCGCCACTTGCCCCCTCGACCCTGCTGGCGGACCACGCGTGAGCGCGACGAAGCGGTACCTGATCCTCAGCATCGTGCTGGCGGTCATCGCCGGGGCGATCGGCGCGGCGTGCACGGTGCACTGGCTGTCCCATCGCGAACAGACGTCGTCGTTGCACCAGCTGGTACACGACGACCTCGGCCTGACAGCGGAGCAGCTGACTCGCATCGACGCCGCCGAGGCCCGGTTCGCCACCCGCCGCGTGGCGCTGGAGCAGGAGATGCAGGCTGCAAATCGCCAACTGGCCAGCGCCATCGAGGCCGACAAGTCCTATGGACCGGAGGCCCAGGCCGCGATCAACCGCTTTCACGGCGCGATGGGCGAACTCCAGGAACAGACCATCTTGCATGTGTTCGAGATGCGCGACGTGCTGACGCCCGAGCAGCAGGTCCGGTTCGATCGAACGGTGACGGCGTCCCTGACCGAACAGGAGCGGTGACGTCCGAGGTCGATCAGGCGGGGGCCGACGACGATGCCCGGCTCGCTGTCGCGGCGGCGACTGGCGACACGCGTGCGTTCGGGGTCCTGATGCGGCGGCACAAGGACGGAATCTACCGCTTCTGTCGCCGCTATGTCGGCGACACCGACGACGCCTATGACCTGACGCAGCAGACTTTCGTCTCGGCCTGGTCGGCGCTGGGCCGGTACGACCCGAACCGCGCCTTCACCACCTGGCTTCGCGCCATCGCCCTGAACAAATGCCGGGATCATGGACGTAGGGCCACCGTTCGACGGCTGATCTTCGGGACGAGGCCCAGCACCGAAGCCAGCTTGATTGAGGTCGCCAGTGACGCCCCGTCCGCCGAGACCCAGGCTCAGGACACTCAGGCGTTACGAGCGCTCGACCGCGCACTTTCGACCTTGTCGGATGCGCTGAAGACGCCCCTGATCCTGACCGCGCTGGACGGCCTGAGCACCGCCGAGGCCGCCGCCGTCATGGGCGTCTCGCCCAAGGCTGTGGAGACGCGCCTCTATCGCGCGCGCAAGGCGCTAGGCGCACAGATGGAAGCGTTTTTCGAAAGGGCGTGATGCCTCACGCGGCGGGGGCGGCGCGCGAGGACCAATGGATGTGCTGGATGCGCCAGCCGTCGGGTCCGCGCTTCAGCACCATGGTCTCGACGGTCAGGCGGTCGATGGTTCGATCCCCGGCCAGACCGGTGGTCCGGCCTTCGCTCGTCACCCAAGCTACCGCGCCGTCGGCCCAGCCCGCGCGGCGTGTTGTCGTCGCCTCCGTTACGGCAGCGAAGGAGGCGTCTGCCTCAAGGTGATGGGCAGCGTATTCATCGCGCGACCGTTCCGCGCTGCCCTCCTCAAGGACCATCACATCTTCGGCCAGCAAGGCTAGAGCCTTATCCGTCTCGTTGGCTTTCAACGCAGCATGAAAGGCATCGACGACCGCAGCGGCTTCTGACGATTCGGATGAAACGACGCCGGCCGACCCCGAGCTGACCTGGGCTCCCGCCGCGCCTGCCATGGACGAGAGGAGCGAGGCAGTAAGTGCGGCAACAACGAGAGAGCGAGGCATGGAAACTCCAGATCGGTGGGTCATTCCGCCGACGTCCGCGACGAACGGTTCAACGTGAGCGTGATTGAGGTCTCTCAGTCGACGGTGGGAGCCGGGGCCGGTTGTGGAGTCGGCTCCGGAGCAGGTGCCGGTGTGGGCATCGGCATGGTGTGGTCCATCCCGCCTTCTGACTTCATCTTTTCACAGCAGCACGCCTCGGCTGCGAAGGCCGCCCCAGCGCTGAGCAAGGTCAGGGCACCGGCGAGGGCGAGGGCCTTCTGGGTTCGGGTCATGGTCGTCTCCGTGATGTTGGGGTTGGAACGCTACACTCAGTGGACCATGAAGCCGAACGTGCCGGTCATGGTGTGGTCGGTTCCGGCAGCGGTCCAGGCGACCGTATAGGTGCCGGCCGGCAGCGTCGGGACAGGCGAGGTCACAGTGTCGACGGCGGAGTCGGACAGGGTCGCCGACAGCGGGATACGCTGCCCGGCGGAGTTGGTCAGGCTGACCGACTGCACCGTCATCGCGTGCGGCAGGGTCATGGAAATCTCGGTCGGCGAGGCGTTCAGCATGGCCCCGGCGGCGGGCGTGGAGGCCTTCAGAGCGGTTCCGGTCGGGGCGGGGACGGCCATGCCCCCCATCGCCGACATGTCGTGACCCGCGTGGGCATCGGCAGGCATGGAATGGCCCGCATGAGGATCGGCGGGCGCGGCCGTCTGAGACGCAACCTGAGGTGCCGCCGCCGGCATGGTGTGACCGGCGTGCGGGTCGGCCGCCGGAGCGGTCTGGGCGCTGGCTGAACCGGCTGCGAGGACGACTAACAGGCCGGCAGTTGTAAAGGTGAGGGTCTTGGTCATGGATGTCTCCTTGGGATGAAATCGCGACGTCTGGATCAGGTTGGGCGGCGGGGCGGCGAGCCGAAGTTGCGGTCGGTGCTGACCCGGCTGGCGACAGTTCCTGGCGGGTGATCGTACCAGCCGGGATCGCCGTAATCGCCGGGGGCGACGTCGTCGCGGACCTTCACCAAGGTGAACATGCCGCCCATCTCCATGTTCCCGAACGGACCCCGTCCGGTCATCATGGCCATGGTGTTGGCCGGACCCTGATGGCCCGCGTCCGTATGCTCCTGATGCTCGGCCATGCCGTCGCGGCCCATGGCCATGTAGCCGGGCAGCATCTGGCGCACCCGCGCCTCGACCCCGGTCTGGTCGACGCCGGTGGGGTTGGGCACATCATGGCCCATGGCGTTCATGGTGTGATGGGCCATGTGGCAATGCAGCGCCCAGTCGCCGGGCACGGCGGTAAACTCGATGTCGCGCATCTGGCCGACGCTGACGGTCTCGGTCACCTCGCGTCGCCACTGACTCTGGGGCCAGCGCCCGCCGTCCGAGCCAGTGACCTGGAACTCGACGCCGTGCAGATGGACCGGATGGTTCCACATCGACAGATTGCCGACGCGGATGCGGACGCGGTCTCCGGTCCGCGCGACCAGCGGCTCGATCGCCGGGAAGACCTTGGAGTTGAAAGTCCAAAGGTCGAAATCGACCATCACCGCCGGGTCGGGCCGCCACGTCCCCGGATGCAGCGCCCAGTTATGCAGCAGGAAGGCGAAGTCGCGGTCGATCGCCTCGCGCTGGCGCGGGTGGATGATGAACAGGCCCATCATGCCGTAGGCCATCTGCGTCATCTCATCGGCGTGCGGATGATACATGTGGGTGCCGTGCTGGCGCAGGGTGAACTCATAGACGTAGGTCTCGCCCGGCTGGATCGGCGGCTGGGTCAGCCCGCCGATGCCGTCCATCCCGGCCGGCAGGATAAGCCCATGCCAGTGCACCGTGGTGTGTTCGCCCAACGCGTTGGTGACGAAGATGCGGACCCTGTCACCCTCGACGGCCTCAATCGTCGGACCGGGCGTCGAGCCGTTGTAGCCCCAGCAGGTCGCAGTCGAGCCCGCGCCGAATTCATGCTGGACCTCTTCGGCGATCAGATGGAACTCCTTCACGCCGCCGTTCATCCGGTAGGGCAGAGTCCAGCCGTTCAGCGTCCGCACAGGCGTGTAGCGTCCATCGCGCGGGCTCATCGGCTCAGGGCCCTCCACGATCGGGGCGGCGGCGGGAGCCGCTTCAGCTGGCATCGGCATGGCATGGCCGGAATGATCTTGGGCCACGGCGCGGCTGACCGGACCGGCGGCCGAGGCCAGCGCTACGGTTCCGGTCGCCAGCATGATGTCTCTGCGGCTCACGCTCACGAGTGGCCTCCGTGGTTGCTGTGATCGGGAGCCGGGACGGGCGCTGGCAGGACGGGCACGGCACCGTGCTGCGAGTGGTCCATGCCTTCCATCGCTCCGCCCGCTGGCGGCGTCAGTATGTCCGACACGCTTGGCGTCGGCGCGCTGGCCTGACGCTCACTCGGCAGACGCGCCCCCACGACGCGCATTAGATCGATCCGCGCCAGCCAATAGTCCCGCACTGCCTCCAGATAGCTTTGGTAGGCGTCATATTCCTCGGTCTTGGCCCGGATCAGATCGAACACGCCAATCAGCATGTAGTTCTGTTGCTCCTGGCTGCGCGCCACGACGATCTCGCGCTGGGGCACCAGTGCCTCGCGGTGGATGCGCACGATGTCGCTCATGACTCGCACCCGTTCCGCGCCCGCGTCGACGGCATTGGCGGAACTCAACTCGATCCGCGCCAGGCGCGCGCGTGCGACTTGAAGCTGGGCCTGCGCCCGCGCCACCCGCGCCTGGCCCTGGTTGAAGATCGGCAGTTCGAGGTCGAGCGTCGGCCCGCTGATCCGCGCGCCGTCGATCTCCTCCTCGCGTTCATAGCCGATGCCGGTGTCGCCCAGCAGGCGGAAGGCGCGCGTCACGCCGGCCGCGCCGGCGCTGATCTCGGCCTCCCGTCGCGCGGCCAGAAGGGTCAGGCTGCTCTCTGCCGCCATGCGCCTGAGTTCAGCCGGATCGTCCTCGATCGCGACCGGCAGCGGCAGCACTGTCGTCGACTGCCAGTCGGCCTCGGGTCCGGTCAGGCCGATCAAGGTGGTCAGTTCCAGTCTCGCCATCCGGGCGTCCACCGCCGCCCGCGCGGCGTCGATCCTCGCCTCGCTGGCGGCGGCCTGTTCGCGGCTCAACTGTAGTTCGGAGATGTTGCCGGCGTCGAAGTAGCGCTGCGCCAGATCGGCCGACGCATCGAGGCCTTCGGCGACGGCCGCACGCATCTCGGCGACCTGCCGGGCGGCGACATGGGCATACCAGGCGGCCTCGACATCCAAACTCACGTCCATCACCGCCGCAGCGATCTGATAGCGCGCCCGCTCATGCTCGGCCCTGGCCAGCCGCACCCGCGAGGGCAGCACCAGCAGATCGACGAGGGGCATGGCAAGGCCGTAGGAAAGTTGCGATCCCGGCCCGTCTTCGACCGCCAGCCGCGAGGCGCTGAGGCGCGGATTGGCGATCTGCACCGCCTCGAGGATGTCGGCGCGGGCCAGCCCCAGTTCGCCGTACTGCTCCTGAAGCCGGGGGCTGCGGAGCATCGCCATCTTCACCGCGCGGTCGACGGTCATGGGCTCGGCCAGCCAGGCCTGAACGGTTGCCTGGTCCTCTGCCAAGCGGTTGGTCTCCCAACCCAGGGCGGGCGCACCGCGATCGGTCAGCAGCTGGTTGATCTCTGCCGAGTCCTGGATCGGATCAACGGTGGCGCAGGCGGCGAGGGTCGCAACGAGACCAAAGGCCAGAACTGGGCGCATGGCTGCACGGCACGGCAGCCGCGTCCTTTCGGCCAGACGGATCATCAAGTTGGGCATGGGCCTCGATCGAAAGCGGGTCTTGCATTCGATACGCGGACGGGCGCGTCACCCCTCACCGCTTCTCTGCGACGCGCCGTCACAACCGCACGGCCCGAAGGCGAAGCGCGTTGCCTATGACGCTGACCGAGGACAAGGCCATAGCCAGCGCCGCCACGGCCGGCGACAGCAACAAGCCGAATGCTGGGTAGAGCAGTCCCGCCGCGATCGGGATACCCAAGGCATTGTAGCCGAACGCGAACACCAGGTTCTGGCGGATATTGCTCATCACCGCCTTCGACAGATGTCGAGCACGCACGATCCCCTGCAGATCGCCGCCGAGAAGGGTCACGCCCGCGCTCTCGATCGCGACGTCAGACCCTGCACCCATGGCGACGCCCACGTCAGCTGCTGCAAGGGCGGGGGCGTCGTTCACGCCATCGCCGGCCATGGCGACGACCCGGCCTTCGGACCGCAGACGCTGGACGACCGAGGCCTTGTCCTCGGGCAGAACCTCGGCCTGGACGTCGTCGATGCCGAGCTGGCGCGCGACGGCCTCGGCCGTGGTGAGGTTGTCGCCGGTCATCATCACCAGCCTCAGCCCGGCGGCCTTCAATGCGGTAATGGCGTCAGCGGTGGTGGCCTTGATGGGGTCCGCGATGCCCAGAACACCGGCAACCTTTGCGTCCACAGCCACAAAGATTGCCGTGGCTCCGTCCCTCCTGAGCGCCTCTGCCTCGGCTTCCAGCGCCGACACATCCACGTCGAGGCCCTCCATGAAGCGCGCATTGCCCAGGGCCACGGGCCGTCCGTCGATCCGACCGGACACCCCGCGCCCAACCGGGCTGTCGAAGTCTGTGGCCTCTGAAAGAGCGAGTTTCCGCTCGGTCGCGGCCGCCACGATGGCGTCAGCCAGCGGGTGTTCGCTGCCTCGCTCAAGGCTGGCGGAGAGGCGCAGAAGTTCGTCTTCATCAAAACCCGGCGCGGTGCGGATAGCCGTGACCGACGGACGCCCCTCGGTCAGGGTGCCGGTCTTGTCCAGTACCAGGGTGTCGACCTTCTCAAACCGTTCCAGCGCCTCGGCGCTGCGGATCAGGACACCGGCATGGGCCCCCCGTCCCACCCCGACCATGATCGAGATCGGCGTGGCGAGACCGAGGGCACAGGGGCAGGCGATGATCAGGACCGACACCGCCGCGACCAGGGCATAGGACAGCCGGGGCTCTGGGCCGACCAGGCCCCAGACGATCGCCGCCAGCACGGCCATGGCGATGACCATGGGCACGAACCAGCCGGAGACCGTATCGGCCAGCCGCTGGATCGGGGCACGGCTGCGCTGGGCCTGAGCCACCATCTGGACGATGCGGGACAGAAGGGTGTCGGCCCCGACCTTGTCGGCGCGCATCACGAACGACCCGGTGCGGTTCAGAGACCCGCCGACGACGGCCGCACCGGCCTCCTTGGTCACGGGCATCGACTCCCCGGTGACCATCGACTCATCGATCGAGACGCGGCCGTCCAGGATCACCCCATCCACCGGCACCTGTTCGCCCGGCCGAACCCTCAACCGGTCACCGACCACGACCAGGTCCAGAGTCACGTCTTCATCGGCACCGTCGTCACGGACGCGGCGCGCGGTCTTGGGCGTCAGGTCTAACAGGCCGCGGATGGCACCCGACGTCTGTTCCCGCGCGCGCATTTCCAGGATCTGGCCGACGAGCACCAGCACCGTAATCACCGCCGCCGCCTCGAAATAGACCGGGGCGCTGCCGTCCATACGCAGGAATGCGGGCGGGAACAGGCCGGGGGCCAGCACCGCCACGACGCTGTAGCCCCAGGCTACGCCGACCCCCATGGCGATCAGGGTGAACATGTTCAAATTGCGGGTCCGCAACGACTCCCAGCCGCGCTGAAAGAAGGGCGCCCCGGCCCACAGCACTACGGGCGTCGCTAGCGCGAACTGGATCCAGTTCGAGGTTTGGCCCGGAATCCGCATGGCCAGTCCTGTGAGGTGCCCCCCCATTTCGAGGGCGAAGACCGGGAGCGTCAGCACCAGCCCGACCCAGAACCGGCGGGTGAAGTCGATCAGTTCATGGTTGACCGGCGCTTCGGCCGTCACCGTCTCCGGTTCCAGCGCCATGCCGCAGATCGGGCAGGCCCCAGGGCCTTCCTGACGGATCTGCGGATGCATGGGGCAGGTGTAGATCGTACCCGGCGCGGCCGGAGCGGGCTCACTCTTCGGGCCGAGGTAGGTCTGCGGCGAGGCGATGAACTTGGTGCGACAGCCCGCCGAACAGAAGAAGTAATCCGTGTGTTCGTGCGTGGCGCGGTGCGCCGTCGTCGCCGGATTGACGCTCATGCCGCAGACCGCGTCGATGGCTGTTTTGGCGTCCCCGGCGGCTTTCGCGCCCGAGCAACAGCAGGATTTCGGGGCTTCGGCGGGGGTCGAGGTTTGTGAGTGGGACATGGAGCGTCTCCTGACGGCGAACGCAGGACATATACCCTATGGGGGTATATCACAAGATACCGTCATGGGGTATAACGCGCTTGAACCGGAGGCGACCCATGCAGGCAGACACAAAACCCAAGGTGCTCAATCGGCTGAGCCGGATCGAGGGCCAGGTCCGAGGGATCAGCCGGATGGTCGAGGATGACCGCTACTGCGTCGATCTTCTCACCCAGCTCCAGGCGGTGCGCGCGGCGCTGACCCGGGTCGAAAGCGAGGTTCTGAAGGACCACCTCGACCACTGCGTTATGCAAGCCATGACAGGCGACGACATGGCCGAGCGAAAGGCCAAGGCCGGTGAATTGATCGAACTCCTTGGTCGCGCCCTGCGATAGGCGACCCACGGAACAAAGGTCGTCCGCAGGTCGCTACGACACCAGCTTCACAAGGACACCGCCATGAAACGTTTCATTCCTCTAGTCGCCGTCTGCGCCTTCGCCGCCACCGCTTGCTCGCCCGAGCCCAAGGCCGCGCCGGCCGACGCCACCCATACGATGGCCGCCGGCGACAGCATGATGGCGGACGGCCAGATGTCCGGACCCATGGCCATGCTCGCCCCTGCGACGGGCGATTCGACTGCCACCGGCGAATACAAGGCGGCGATGATGACCATGATGAGCACAATGCCCGCCTTTAGCGGCAACGCCGACGTTGATTTCATGAAACAGATGCGCGTCCACCATCAGGCCGCGATCGCCATGGCCCGCGTGGAGTTGGCCCATGGCACTAACGCTGAGGCCAAAACTCTGGCCCAGGAAGTCGTCTCCGCCCAGGAACGAGAGATCGCGACCATCGACCGTTGGTTGACCGCGAACGGTGGGTAAATCCGACCGCAGGCGGGTGTTCGATAAGCGTCCGCATCCTATGGTTTCGGAACCAGAAGGTCCGAAGGTCTGAGTTGAGCCAGAACCAGTCAGTCCCGATCCGCGAGAATAAGACATCCACCCATGCCGCGTGACCTTGAGAACGCCGCCTTTCTGTCCGATGTCTTTGGCCGCTCCCGAGCTATGGCGAACATTCGGACTTGCCCCTCTGGCGTTCACACGGGCCGGTCCCCAGCTTCCAAGGAGCAGTTCGGGAGTGGCGGTGATGACGACCAAGGCCCATTGGGAAAACGTCTATCAGACCAAGGCGGTGGACGAGGTAAGCTGGTATCGTCCCCATTTGGAGGTTTCGCTGACGCTCATCGAACACGCGACGCCGGACACCGGTAGCGCGGTCATTGACGTCGGTGGCGGGGAAGCGACGCTGGTCGATGACCTTGTCAAGAGCGGCTATAGCGACGTCACGGTGCTCGACATCTCCCAAGCGGCGATTGACGTCGCGAAGGGCCGCCTCGGTCCTGCTGGTGACTCGGTGCATTGGATCACCGGCGATATCACGGGTGTGGCGCTAGAAGCTGCCCGCTACGATGTCTGGCACGACCGCGCCGTGTTCCATTTCCTGACGAGCCCAGATGACCGGGCCGCATATGTGCGTCAGGTCTCCCGCTCAGTCCGGCTTGGCGGTCACGTCATCGTCGCCACGTTCGGTTTGGATGGGCCGGACAAGTGCAGCGGATTGGATGTCGTTCGCTACGACGCAGAAAACCTGCACGGGGAGTTCGGGCCGAAGTTTCGTCTGTTGGACAGCGTCTCCGAGTTGCACGATACGCCTTGGGGGACGCCTCAGCAGTTCATGTATTGCTTCTGCCGGATGGAGTGAGGCTGAAAGCGATACAGATGTTTGGCGCCGATCGGCCATCGGCTGCTCTACGCATCGTTCCATCAGAAACCTTAAGACGGCTAAGGGCGCGGCCCGAAAACGATCACCCCCGCGCCAACTATGCATAGGCTGGCACCGAAGACATCCCAACGATCCGGGCGCATTCCCTCGACCTGCCAGAGCCAGATCAGTGAGCCAATGACGTAGATGCCGGCATAGGCGGCATAGGCGCGGCCCGCGAAGGCCACGTCGATCCGGGTCAGCGCCCATGCGAACACGATCAGCGCCGCTATTCCGGGCAATACCCATAGCGCGCTCCGACCCAAGCGGAGCCAAGCCCAGAAGGCGAAGCAGCCGCCGATTTCGGCGGCGGCGGCTAGGATCATGTAGGCGAACGACTTCACGAGAGCACTGAGAGCCCGCATCGCATCGGTCGTCAACGCGGCGTTACGGACGCGACTACTGTGCCCGTTGTGAAATCACGCGGTCCACCCTATTCAGGGCCAATCGAGACGTTTCATGAATCAACTGGTCCGCACCTTCTGCCTGATGCTCGCCGTCGCCGTCATGGCGTCGATGATGCTTCACGCCCCGTCGGAAGCGCGCGATCAGGCCGAGCACATTGCCGACGAGATCGCCGAACATCACGGCGTCGAGGTGCATGGCCATTCGCATCCCGACTGTTCCGAAAGGACCGGCGAGACTGCGCCGGGGCATCACCACCACAACAGCGGCGATACTCATTCCTTCGCCGTGCCTGAGAAGGCCGGGCTGGTTCTCGCCGTCGCCGGCGCGCGAACATCTCTGCACTGGCCGCAAGGCACGATGCCGAACGGCCTCAGCGGCTCCGGCCCCGACCAACCCCCGAAACGGGTGCGCACGATCGTCTGATCCGGCGCGACCGTCCGGTCGCGCGCGCCCTCGTTTTTCGGAGACATCCCTTGAAGACCCCCTCGTCCGGCCTTGCCGGATCGTGGGCGCGATGGACGACCGTGTCGGTCCTCGCGCTCGCCTTGGCGGCAGCCCTGCCGCCGACCCGCGTGCTTGCCCAGGACGCGGCCTTGCAAACGACCGCGCCGACACTTTCGCTCAGGCAGGCCCTGGTGCTCGCGTCCGGCGCGGACCCGGCTGTGGCGGCGGCCAATGCCCGCGCCCAGGCCGCTGAGGCGTCCGTGCGTCAGGCCGACGTGCGACCGAACCCCACGCTCGGGCTTGAGGTCGAAAATTTCCCGGCCATCGGCGGTGGCGACCTATTCGAACGCTCAGAGGTCACGCTCAGCTATGAGCAGCGGATCGAACGCGGTGGTGACCGCCCGGCCCGTGTGTCTTTGGCCAGAGCGGAAGGTACCCTGGTCGCGGCGACGGCGCGGGTGCGCCGGCTGGATCGGCTGGAACAGGTCCAGCGCGCCTGGGCAGAGGCCCTCGCCGCCGAGGCCGAACTGGGGATCGCACGGGAACGCCTCGATCTGGCCGAACAGTTCCAGACCGAAGTCCAGCGCCGCGTCGACATGGCGCGCGACCCGCTGTTCGCGGGCGCGCGGGCCGAGGCCGAACTTGCTCAGGCCCAGATCGACTTCGACCAGGCCGAGATCGCGGCGCGCATCGCAAAAATCTCGCTGGCCAAGTTCTGGGACGGCATGGCCGACTTCAGCCTCGGCGGGACGGCGTTCGAGGACACCGGCGCGGCGCGGATCGCTGTGGAAGGCACGGCGCAGGCCGATCTCGAAATCTTCCTCGCCCAACGCGACATCGCCGTGGCCAGTGTGGCGGTGGAACAGGCGCGGCGGACGTCAGACGCCACCGTCCGAGCCGGTGTTCGCCATTTCGGCGACGGTAACGATCTGGGCTTCGTCGTCGGGGCCTCGATCCCGCTGGGTCGCTATGACCAGAACGCTGGTGCGATCGATCGCGCCCGCGCAGAGGGTTTAGCGGCCGAGGGCGATCTCTCCGCCGCCCGGATCGAGCGGGAGCGCGAGATCGCGCGGTTGCAGGTCCAGCTATCCGCCCGCGCCAGCGAGGCAAGGCGGATCGCGGAGGAGACGCTACCCCAGGCCGAGCGGGCGGTGACCCTTGTCCGAGCGGGGTTCAACCGGGGCGGCTTCACCTACAACGACGTCATCTCGGCCCAGACCGCCCTGCTCGAAACACGAGCCCGCCGGGTGGCGGTGCTCAAGCAATTCCACATCGATCGCGCTCGCCTTGATCGGCTGACAGGTGCGCACGGCGACCTGATCCTCGCCCCGGAGACCCAGCCATGAACCGTTACCCACTCTCGCGGCGACTGATCGCCGTGGCTTTCATGGCGCTGGCCGTGGGTGTCTCCGCGTGTGGCCAGGGCGGTGCGGCTGACCCTGCCGAAGCGGAGGCCGAGGCGGGCGAATACGAGCGCGGACCGCACAATGGCCG
Source organism: Caulobacteraceae bacterium (assembly GCA_019748095.1). Lineage (GTDB taxonomy): Bacteria > Pseudomonadota > Alphaproteobacteria > Caulobacterales > Caulobacteraceae > Brevundimonas. The sequence continues at coordinate 175,382 of JAIEQA010000018.1, forward strand.
GATGCTGCGGGATGACGATTTCGCGCTGGAGGTCACGATCTTCGAGGAAGGACCGGAACCTCTGTATCGGCTCTACGCCTATCTCAAGGACAAGCCTCTTGATCCGCGACAGGTCCAGGCCACGATCGCGCTGACCCGTCTCGGCGGTCGTATTGACCGCTTCGCCTTCACCGCCACCGAGGACTATCTGACCAGTCCGACGATCGTGGCCGAGCCGCATTCGTTCGACGTCAGCGTCGCAGCGACCCATGCCGGCGAGCGCCACACCTGGGCCTACGCCTCCTACGAAGGCCGCACCATCATCACGCCGGACGCCGCCCAGGCGGGCGGGGTCACGACGGAGCGGGCGGGCAGCGCCTTCCTGGGTGAATCCCTGCCGCTGCAAGGTCGGATCGAGATCACGCCCGAGGGCCAGAGCGAGGTCCATGCCCGCTATCCCGGTCGGGTCATGGCCCTGTCGGTGGAACTGGGCGACCGCGTGCGGCGCGGCCAGGTCGTGGCGCGGGTCGAGTCGAGCGAGAGCCTTCAGACCTATTCCATCACCGCGCCCATCTCGGGCGTCATCATGGCCAAGAACGCCAATGTCGGCTCCATTACCGGCAACGGCGAGCCGATGCTGGTGATCGGCGACCCGAACCAGGTCCATGCCGAGTTTTTCCTCTATCCCCGCGACGCCGAGCGGGTCCGCGTCGGCCAACGGGTCGAGGTGCTCAGCCTGGCGGGTGACCACAGGATCAATGCCCCGGTCGAGGCGATCCTCCCCACGGCCGACATCACCAGCCAGACCCTGATCGCCCACGTTCACCTGCCCTCCCAGAACGGGGCATGGCGTCCGGGTCTGGGGGTCCGTGGCACGGTTCAGGTGGCGACCAGCGAGGTGCCGCTGGCCGTCCGAACCCAGGCCATCCAGCCCTTCCGCGACTTCCAGGTCGTCTACGCCAAAGTCGGCAACACCTACGAGGTGCGGATGCTCGAACTGGGCCGGCGAACTCCGGAGTGGACCGAGGTGCTCGGCGGGCTCGAACCCGGCACCGAATACGTCGTCGACGGCGCCTTCCTCATCCGCGCGGACAT